>JAKAMF010000039.1 GCA_021813045.1 bacterium
AAGGCAAGATTATATCTTGCCTTTTTTATTTGTGCACACTAAAGTTCTATTTTCTACAATTTTTATTATTGAGTGTCATTTTGTAACAAATGATAACTTAGGCATGATTTGGTATCTAAGGGAAGTGCTTTTTTGGTGATTTTTTATAACTAGTTCGAGTACGCTTTTTTATAAATATAATTTTCTAGCCATTTCTCTGGCTGTTTCAGTTACAAAAACTTTTTCAATAACCTGTTCTGTCTTCTTTTTATCCTTAAGATCCACCTCCTCTTTCAAATTTACTAACCAATCTGCGTCACAGACAATTCCAAAATTAATATTCTTTAACGCACCGGGAGAATGATGGTGCGCGATTATCTGACAGATTTGCCGGATATCGTCTTTTTTTACCCCGTAAGGCTCCAACAGGCGGCGGGCAATCTCCGGCCCTTCCTTTTCTTGAAGATGCCCCGCGGCAGAGCCGTATTTATGCTCTGCGGCTTTAATCCCTACATCATGAAAAATGCTTGCCGGAATAACAACTGACCAATCTCCGCCTTCCCGACGCAATAACTCCTCGCTATACTCCATAACCTGTTTAGCATGCGCTATCCGCCCGGTGTCATCCCCAAAATATTTTTCTAATTCTTTAAACAGCCTGTCTTTTAAAAGTAACTCTTTATTATGAACGTAACTACCGTAACCAACAGCGCCTATGCAGTCTTTTGCCGCTTTGCACCAATCCAGGCAAGAAGGCAGCCGTTGCTTATAAGTAACATTTTTACATTTCGGGCATTTTACCTTAACTTCATCGGAAAAAATTTCTAGTTCGTATCCACAATTAGCACATTTCATTTTTTCCGCTTTAATATTACGCGGATCCTGGCCCGGGCATTTATAAATCATCCCAATTTTTCTCCGCTGATACTAATGGTAACTTCTTTAAAAGGAACTTTTTTCCCGGAATTCTCTATTGCTTCTCGGATAACATCAATTAGGCCAAAACAACAAGGCACTTCCATATGCACATAAGTAATTGACTTTAAATTATTATGCTCGATAATTTGAGATATTTTCTCCTGGTAAGCATCTAAATCATCAAATTTAGGGCAGCCGACTAAAAGAGTCCTGCCTTTTAAAAAATCAGCGTGAAAATTAGCATAACTAAAAGGCACACAATCCGCGGCGATCAACAAATCTGCGTTTTGTAAATAAGGCGCGAACGCCGGCACCAGCCTCAATTGTATCGGCCACTGGCCAAGTTCAGACACCTGCCGCGCTCCCGAGCTGGATTCCCGGGCTTTTTCTTTTCTAAAATCCACAACCTTGCTGCCCGGACAACCGCAAGGTAAGTTTTTCTGTGTATCTTTTAATTGAGGAACCTCTATTTTGTTTTCCTTTAAAAAATCAATTGCTTCTTGTAAATATTTAGTTTCGCCATGTTCTCCCAAATGCTCCAGATGAGCCCTAATCACATTGCTGCCCTGTTTAACCACATTTTCCATGACTTTTCTTTCGCTATAGGCTTGGGCTTCTCTTTCTTCAATGGTAATCGCTCCTTGCGGGCAATGGCCAATACAAGCGCCAAGCCCGTCACAAAACAAGTCGCTGATCAAACGCGCTTTTTTGTCAATAATCTGCAAAGCACCTTCCGGGCAGTTCGGCATACACAAACCGCAGCCATTGCATTTTTTCTCATCAATTTTAATAATTTTTCTTTTGGACATTTTCCTCTCCTAAGCTAAATCAGCTATGCTCATCCCTTTGAACTGCGTGTAAACCGATTTTTCGATCTGATTAATTTTTTTACTTAACAAACAGGTTTTTCGATTAGGACAGATCTTTTTGCGAAAAACGCATTCATTAATGCTTAGGGGGCCCTGAAAAATCTTAATTAAATCGATAATCAATATTTCTTTAGGGGTTTTCTTCAGCGAAAACCCTCCGCCTAAACCGCGGTAAGAATTTAATATTCCGTTTTTATGCAAGATTTGCAGAATTTTCCTTAAAAATGGTCGAGGCATTTTTAGAACCCTGACCAATTCGCTCACTGTAATTATTTTTTCTTTACGTCCGGCAATATAGCCAAGAGCTCTAATCGCGTAATCTGTGTCCCGAGTAATTAATTTCATATTTAAGCTGGATATAATTGAAAGGGCCTTTTAACGTCATGCCCAGGACTTTTTCATGCAGCCTTCTTTACAATGAGCTACAGGCCGCAGCATGAACTTAATGGTTATATCCATCTTTTACCTCCTTTCTACTAAATGATACCATAATAGTATCATTTGTCAAGAAAAAAATAATTATTTTGCGTAGCTAACAAAAACAGTATATAAGTTGCGTTAAACCTTGATTTCTTTTTCCAGTTTTCCGCTGATGCTACAGTAGCCCTCAACAGATAATCTATCGCCCGGCCTTACATCAGGAATAACTAAAGATAGAGTTTGGAAAGAATTATTTTCCTGCTCGGTAAATTTTATTTCTTTAATTTCTTTACCGTTAAGCCCAATATCAACCTTTTTAATATAATGATTTTTGGTATTGCTGACATTATGATAAATAACTGCCGTCAAGGTCGCGGTTTCCGGATCATAAGTTATTTTAATGTCAGATGGCGGGTGGGCAAAGGCCAGGCAATAAGAAATAAAGATAATCCCAACAAGCAGCAAATAAACTCTTTTTTTCATGGCTTACTCCTTTCTTTAATTTGGTTTAAAAAAGGCACGGTTAAATTCATCACCAGCAGACTGGTTAATTCGGCATCAAATCTGATGCCGGCTTGAGTAAACGTGAAGATCAACGCCGCGGTTCCTGCTCCAAAAATTATTTTACCGATTTTACTCACTGGGCTGGTCTTGGGCTCGATCAGCATAATAAAAATAAAAAAATAACTGAAATAACCAAAAACTGCAGAAAGATAAATTTTCTGCGCTAATGCCTGAGCCCCAAAAAGCAGCAGAGAAACGATAAAATAACTGAGAATTACTTCTAATTTTCTGATTTTATAGGAAAAATATAAACCCGCCGGTCCTAATATATACCAATAATAAGTACCGGACCAGTCAGTTGAAGAATTAAATAACAAAATCATAAAAAGTATTCCTAGCCCGGCCGGGTTAAAAATATGCCTGCCTTTTAACCGCAACAGGTATTTAGAGCCGATTGCGACCAAAACAGCCAAAGGAGTAATCCAAGCGGCCTGTCCGCTGGAAGAAATAACCAAGCCGATGATCAATCCGGTGATCACCGCGCTGCTGCTGATGACCCGGGTCCTCTCTTTAATATAGGTAAGCAGACATTCAGTTGCCAAAGCGCAAATTACCGCAATGGCGATATTCTTTAACAACGCGCCGCTCTTGGAGATAAACGCGATGTAAAAAGCGAATAAAGTTAAAAATAAGGCTAACTGTATTTTAATATTGGATAATTTTTTAATTATCATCTGTCATCCGGTTTTTTATATCTGGACATCAACAAAGAATTACTTACTACGGAAACCGAACTAAAGGCCATAGCCAGCCCGGCGACCATCGGATTCAAAGAAAATTTAAAAAACGGATAAAGCGCCCCGGCGGCCAAAGGAATGGCAATCACATTATAAGCAAAAGCCCAAAAAAGGTTTTGTTTAATCTTTTTTAAGGCATAACGAGATAGGTCCATGGCCGTAGCCACGTCTCTCAAGTCGTCTTTTACTAAAACGACATCCGCTGACTCAAGCGCGACATCCGTTCCCCCGCCGATCGCCAACCCCACATCCGCCTGCGCAAGAGCCGGAGCGTCATTAATTCCGTCGCCAACCATAGCCACTATTGAGCCAGCTTCCCGCAACTGGCTAATCTTGGCTGATTTGTCCTGCGGCAGGACTTCGGATAAAACATTGCTTACGGCGAGCTGGCCGGCAATCACCCGGGCAGTCTTAGCGTTATCTCCGGTAATCATATACACCTGCTTGCCCATCTTAACCAATGCCTCTACCGCGGGCCCAGCGGAAGATTTAAGCGTATCCGCGGCGGCGATCACGCCGAACACCTCTTCTTTATAAGCAACGATTACCGCGGTCTTACCCTGATTTTCTAATTCCATTAACTTCTCTTCAACCGGAGAAATATCGATTTTCTTTTCCGAAAATAATTTTCTAGTTCCCAAAACGATAATCTCATTATTAAAACGGGCGATCACGCCTTTACCGGTTAATGAATTAAATCCCACCGGTTCGGGTATTTCTAAATTAGCGTTTTGCGCGGCAAAAATAATTGCTTCGGCCAAAGGATGTTCAGAATGTTTCTCGGCAATGGCGGCAAAACGCAGGACTTCTTCCTCTGTTTTGCCCGGCAAAAAATAAATATCGGTAACCCGCGGTTTGCCTTTGGTTAAAGTTCCGGTTTTATCAAAAACTATTGTATTGACCTTACAGGCTAATTCTAAACTACGGGCATTTTTGAACAAAATCCCGTGGCGGGCGGCAATAGTTGTAGCGACCATTACCGCAGTAGGCGTGGCTAAACCCAGCGCGCAAGGACAGGCGATTATCAAAACTGAAACCAGGTTCCGCAAAGCAAAATCCATTCCCGCTCCGGATAACAACCAGACGCTGAAAGTTAAAAAACCGACCGCTAAAACAGCCGGTACAAAATAAGCAGCAACCTTATCTGCCAATTCTTGGATCGGCGCCTTAGACCCCTGCGCCTCTTCTACCAGCCGCACCATCTGGGATAAAAAAGTGTCCCGGCCGACTTTACTCACCAGAAATTTAAAACTGCCGGATTTATTAATCGTAGCGCCGATAACTTTACTATCTTTAATTTTTTCCACGGGGAAACTTTCACCAGTGATCATCGACTCGTCAACACTAGAATGGCCTTCAATCACCTGGCCATCAGCGGGAATTTTTTCCCCGGGCCGGACGATTACAACATCGCCTGCCAGCACTTCTTCTACCGGTATCTCGATTTCTTTAGTTTCCCGCACAACCCGGGCAGTGCGCGCTGCCAGGCTAATTAGATTTTTAATTGCCTGTGATGACTTGCCCAGCGCCCTAGCCTCTAAATATTTGCCTAAAAGTATAAAAGTAATTAAAACGGCTGCGGTTTCGTAATAATGTCCTGATCCGGAAAATATACTATACAGGTAAGCTGAACCGACACCTAAGGCCACTAAAGTATCCATATTGGCCCGGTGGATACGTATTACCTAGCCGATCCCGCTGGTAAAAAACCGAAAACCGGCCAAAAGCACAACCGTAGCTAGTAAAAATTGCGCTAAACCAAAATTACAAAAAATTAATTTACACGGGACCATAGAAAGATAGACTAAGGGCAGGGAAAAGATGGCTGCGACGGCCAGCTGAATTTTTATTCTCGCGATTTCAGGCAAGCCGGATAGCCCAGAAGGGATAACCTTGTAACCGCCGCGTTTTATAGCTGTTTCTATATCAGGCTGGGTTAGTTTTTGCGGGTTAAATTCAACAAAAGCTTTACCAGCGGCAAAATTAACATTAACCGATAAAACTCCGTCAATACCTTGTAAGAATTTTTCAATATTGGCAGCGCAAGAAACACAATGCATGCCGGAAATACTCAGAATGATTTTTTTCATAAATTACTGCTGCTGATCCGAATGCATATTCATCGGCATTCCGGATTCCGGTGTCATGCTTTTTTCTTCTGTGGATTCCTGACCAGAGTCAGCATGCAGTTCTTGATTGACCTTTTGAATATATTTTTCCGGTTCTTTCTTAAATTCCTCAATGCAAGAAGTGCAGCAGAAATTATAAATTTTCCCGTTGTATTCGTAAGTGGCCTTTGTTCCTTCTTCAATCTTCTCTCCGGAAACCGGACAAATCTTATTACCGGCATCTACAGCCTTACCGGCCTCTTGATTAACTGTTTCTTGAGCAAAAGAAATGCCGCTAATTCCCAAAACCAATAATCCCGCAATCAAAAACAAAAATATCTTTTTCATTATTCTCCTCCTTTTATTTTCCCCAAACAAACCAAATAAATAAATATGCGGTAGCCACCGCAGCCAAGGTAAAGGGAACCCCGATTTTCATAAAATCCTTAAATCTAACTTCATGGCCTTCTTTTTTTAGCAAGCCGCAAGCCACAATATTAGCCGAAGCCCCGATAGGCGTTATATTCCCGCCCAAACTCGCTCCGATCAATAAGCCGAAAAGAAACAACGACGGATTAATCTGCAGTTTGTCCGACATGGAAATTGCCACCGGCAGCATGGCCGCCAGAAACGGCACATTATCTATAAACGCGGAAAGAATAACCGACAGAAAGACAATCAGGGTGTAGCCGAAAAATATATTGCTGCCGACTAAACCAGAAAGAAAAACCGCGGTTTTATCTACCCAGCCGGTTAAAGTAATACTACCAACTAAAATAAAAATCCCCATCAGGAAAAAGGTGGTTTCCCAATCTAGCTTCTTTAAACCTTTAATGATCGAGCTCTTGTTGATCAATTTTTCCCATAATATCGCGATAACTCCGGCGGCCATACAAATTATGCCTGCCATATAAGAAAACCCGGAATCAAGAAATGAACTAAGCGCTAATAAAACTATCAAAGCAACCAGAATAACTGTCGGCACCCAGGATTTTACTTTTTCTATTTTCAAAAGCCTGGTTTTCTCTCGATATTTCCGGAAAATAAAATATAAAACTAAAAACGAGGCCAATGCGCCCAACTCAACCGCAAAAAATATGCTTGGCCGGCTCTTATAAAAGAAAAAATCACCAAAATTCATTTTCGCAAAACCGCCTAAGAGCATGCTTGGCGGATCGCCGATCAATGTAGCTGTGCCTTGTAAATTGCTGGAAACCGCAATCGCGATCATCATGTTCATCGGATTTATTTTTAACTTCTTAGCCAAGGCCAAGGCAATCGGAGCGACAATTAAAACCGTGGCTACGTTTTCCACAAAAGCCGATACAAAACCTGACAAGGCACAAATAAACAATATTGACCATCCGGTATTTTTAGCTTTATCCACAATAATTTCCGCGATATAAGCCGGCACCCGGCTTTCCATAAAAATATCTGCTACAATCAAAGTACCGACAAAAATACCCATCACATTCCAGTTTATGGCCGAGAAAGCATTCTGGAATGAGATTGTCCTAGTGGCAATAAGCAAAAGGCTAGCCGCTACGGCAATAATTGTCCGCTTACCGGGCAAAAATACGAAGAGCACATAAGCAAGAACAAAAATAAATAAAGAGATAATACTAGAATTCATAGTTCGTTATTTTCCTCCTCTATTTAAACGTTGGATTTCCAAATTATATTTCCACATTGTATAGATTGCCGGCAAGACGACTAACGTCAAAAGCGTTGAAGAAACCAATCCGCCGATTAACGGTGCGGCGATCCGCTTCATCACATCCGCGCCAGTACCTACGCTAAGCATTACCGGCATCAGGCCGAAAATATTGGCGCCTACAGTCATCAATTTGGGGCGCAACCGCTGCACCGCGCCTTCCATTACCGCCTCATAAAGATCCGCCAGGCCATTCATCTTGCCTTCATTTTTCCTGCGGCTATAGGCCTCGTCCAGATAAACGATCATAATTGAGCCGGTTTCCGCAGCCACTCCTGCCAAAGCAATCAGTCCGACCCAAACCGCGATACTCATATTGTAACCCAATAGAAATAAATACCATATTCCGCCGATTAATGCAAAGGGAACCGAAAGCATGACAATCAACGTTTCAATAACTGATTTAAAAGTGAAAAAATAAAGAATAAAAATAATAAAAATGGTCAGCGGGACAAAGATCATCAACCGATTCTTGACCCTCTGCATATATTCATATTGGCCTGACCAAGCCAAAGAGTAACCAACAGGAAGTTTTATGTTTTCCTGCACTGCTTTCTTGGCGTCCCTGACAAAATTACCTACATCGCGCCCAGCCATATCCACATAGACATAGCCGGAAAGCATCCCGTTCTCATCCCGGATCATCGAAGGCCCAAGTTTTAATTTAATATCTGCGATCTGCGCCAAAGGAATATGTTTGCCGTCCATCGTGGTGACCAATACGCGTTTTAGTCCTTCCACATCGCTTCTTAATTGGCGGCCGTAACGTACGTTAATTGGATAACGTTCCCTTCCTTCGATAGTTGTAGTTATATTCTCGCCACCTATGGCTGACATAATAATATCTTCAGCATCCGCTACGGTCAGGCCGTAACGCGCCAGTTCTTTACGCTTTAAATCAAAGTCCACAAAGTATCCTCCGGAAACCCGCTCTGCGTAGACGCTGCGCGTACCCGGAACGTTTTTTAAAACCTGTTCGATATGCGCGCCGATCTTTTCTATTTCATCTAAATTAGAGCCATAAATTTTTACTCCCACCGGAGTGCGTACTCCGGTAGTCAACATATCAATCCGCGCCTTAATCGGCATAGTCCAGGCATTGCTGGTGCCGGGGATTTTAATTTTATTATCCATTTCATCGATCAGCTTTTCCCAGGTCATTCCCGGCCGCCAGTATTTCCTGTCTTTAAGCACAACCGTAGTTTCCATCATGGAAAAAGGCGCCGGATCAGTTGAGCTACTCGCCCTGCCGGCTTTACCGAATACGCGCTCTACTTCGGGAAAAGATTTTAAAATCTTATCTTGTGTCTGCAATAATTTTGTTGCCTCGCCAACCGAAAGGCCGGGCAGGGTCGTAGGCATGTAAAGGATCGAACCTTCGTTTAAAGGCGGCATAAACTCTGAACCCATCATTAAAAACGCCGGGACAGTAAGCAATAAGCTTATCAGGGCCGCGATTACTACTATTTTCCTGTGTTCGATCGCCCATTTGGCAATCGGATGATAAATACCGATCAAGGCCTTACTGATCGGATGATTATCTTCGGAGATAATTTTCCCACCGACAAAAAAGTTGGCGATACCGGTTAAAAATTTATTTTTGAATTTATACTCTTTACCTCTAACAAGAACCATAACTAAAGCCGGGGTCAAGGTAATTGCTAGAAGGGCGGCGAAAAATATGGAATAGTTTTTAGTAAAAGCCAGTGGTTTAAAAAGCCGGCCTTCCTGCGCTTCTAAAGTAAACACCGGCATAAAAGCAATCGCCATTACCAAGAGTGAGGCAAATATCGGCGGCCCCACCTCTTTCATTGCGCCAATGACAATTTCATCGCGCGTTCCTTTACGCAAGCCTTTAGCCCATTCATCTAAACGTTTGTGCACATTTTCTACAAATACAATAGAGGCGTCTACCATATCTCCGATTGCCACGACGACTCCGCCTAAAGACATGATATTGGAAGTCAAATGCATCCAGCTCATCGGGATAAAAGCAATTACCACGGCAATCGGCAGGCCGATAATCGGCACTAAAGCCGAACGAAAATGCAATAAAAAGAAAACTAGCATAAAACTGACAATAATCAGCTCCTGAACCAGGTTATCTTTTACCGTAGCAATAGATGCCTTGATCAAGTCCGAACGGTCATAGGTAGTAATAATTTTTACCCCTTTGGGCAAAGATGGCTCGATTGCTTTTAATTTTTCTTTTACCTTATTAATTACATTAAGCGCATTTTCTTTATGCCGCATCACCACTATACCGCCAACTACTTCACCCCGGCCGTCTAATTCAGCCACGCCGCGGCGCATATCCGGGCCTAAAGCCACGTTAGCGATCTGGCCAATGGTCACCGGCACGCCATTCATAGCCGAGCCGACAACAATATCTTCTATATCTTTAACTGACTTAATATACCCTCGACCCCTGACCATATACTCCGCGCCGCTAAATTCAATCAAGCGGCCGCCGACATCGTTATTACTCTTGCGGATATTCTCAATTACCTGCATCAGCGGGATGTTATAAGCTAAAAGGGTATTCGGATTAATCGTAATCTGATATTGCCGGACAAACCCGCCAACTGTAGCCACTTCGGCAACTCCCGGCACCGACTGCAAATAATAGCGCAAATACCAATCTTGGTAGCTTCTTAAGTCGGCTAAAGAGTGCTGCCCGGTCTCATCTACCAGCGCGTATTGGAATACCCAGCCCACGCCGGTGGCATCCGGACCTAATTCTACCTGTACGCCCTCCGGCAAGCGGGGAATGATTTTACTTAAATACTCCAAAGTACGAGAACGCGCCCAGTAAATATCTGTATTGTCTTCAAAAATAATATAGACATAGGAAAATCCGAAATCGGAAAATCCCCGGATATCTTTTACCTTTGGCGCCCCCAGCATAGAAGTAACTATCGGATAGGTAACCTGGTCTTCAATTACGTCCGGCGAGCGGTCCCAGCGCGAATAAATAATTACCTGTGTATCCGAAAGATCTGGAATAGCGTCTAACGGAACATGCAACATAGAGTAAACCCCGGCCAAAGCAACCACGCCCACCAGCAAGAATACGATGAATTTATTCTTGGCGCTAAACTCAATAATATTTTCTACGAGTCTTGTCATATTTTATTGCCCGTGTTTATGGCTTTGGCTATCGGAAGCCAAACCATCGCCCGCCGGCTTATGCTCGCCGCTGATAGCCGATTGCAGCCGCGATTCTGAATCAATCAGGAAATTACCCGAAGTAACAACCTTCTCGCCATCGCTTAAACCGTCTAATACTTCATAAAAACCTTGGGCCTTTTGCCCTATTTTTATATCTTTACTATAAAAATTACCCTGGCCGTCGGTTACTACGACTATCGTTTTTTCTCCGGTATTAATCACTGCTTCTTCGGAAACCGACAATTTCTCTCCCAAATCCACATTGATTTTAACATTAACAAACATTTCCGGTTTCAACTTATGTTCAGGATCTCCTACTTCCGCCCTGGCCTGAACCGAACGGGTCATCGCATCCAACACCGGAGTAATCGCCAGAACTTTCCCCTTAAACACTTCCCCCGGGAAAGCTATCGCAGCTGCTTCTACCGGCATGCCGACCTTAACCAAACCAATCTCATATTCATATACAGTGATATAAATCCAGGCTGTGCTTTCTTTAGAGGGGAGATACAAATTTTCCTGAGCCAAGCCATCCTTGGCCAATTCCTGGATTTGTTCTTTATTCATGCCTAAAAGTAATAATTTTTTTTCCGCGGCTGACAAAAGCGAACCGGACTGTTGAGAAACCGAGGCCAAAACGCTTTTTTGGGTAGCCTGGACATTTTTCAACGCCTGTAAATACTCTTCTTGAGCCACATACAATTCCGGATCATACGCTACCTTACCTACGGTATTAATCTGATAAACTAATTGCCTTTTTTGCGCGATTTCGGTTTTTATGCCGACAAATTGCTGGCGCTCGGG
>JAKAMF010000040.1 GCA_021813045.1 bacterium
TTCTGACAAGTGAACGTACGAACACCGATAAAATCGTTGAATATGTTAATGAGGCCGGCCGCATGGGCATAAAGATTCTGCCGCCGAATATTAATGAAAGCCGGGCCTTATTTCACGTGGTTGATCCGAAGACTATCCGTTTCGGGCTTTTGGCCATAAAAAACGTCGGCCGCGGGGCAATCGAATCGGTTATTGAAGCCCGTGACAGCCAGGGGAAGTTTAAAAATTTAGAGGATATCTGCCGCAAGGTTGATTTGCGTCTGGTAAATAAAAAAGTACTGGAAAGCTTAGCTAAGTGCGGGGCGTTGGATGATTTTAAAATATCGCGCGCGCAGATGGTCGCCGGAATGGATAAAATGCTGGATTGGGCTTCTAAAACACAAAAAGAAAAGAATAAAGGGCAGCTGTCATTTTTTGACCAAGGGGTTGACAGTCAAAATGGATTTAAAGAAACATTTAGCGGCCTGCCGCAAATTAAAGAATGGCCGGAGCCGCAGATCCTGGCCTTTGAGAAAGAAATGCTCGGATTTTACGTTTCCGGGCATCCTTTGGCGCGCTACGCCAATCAACTGCTCCGTTTTACCTCTACGCATACGGCTAATTTAAGGCAGCACAATGACGAAGAGGAAATTAAGATTGTCGGCTTAATCAGTAAGCTTAAGCATACGCTTACCCGCGCCAAACAGGAGAAAATGGCAATTATGCTTTTGGAGGACTTGGAAGGCAGCGTGGAAACCTTGGTTTTTCCGCGCACTTTTAATAAGATCAGCCGCTATCTGCAATTAGGGACCGTGGTTATGGTCAGGGGCATACTTAATTTAAAAGAAGAAACTCCGAAAATTATTGTCAATGACCTTTTTCCTATGGATGAGGCCTATAAATTGGTTACCGCTTTAAATATTAATCTTTCCGGGATCCGGGAAAATCTTTTTGAGAGCTTAAAAGAGCTTTTGGCTGCTTCGCGGGGGACCGTTCCTATTTATCTGCATTTAGACACCCAGTCAAAATCGCGCGTACAATTAGTAGTCGGCGAGGGTTTTTATGTTACGCCTTCGGAAAAGCTGATTCAGGACATCGATTCGCTGATCGGCCCGGAAAAACTGTCGTTGGTAATTTAAATAAGCTTGCTAATTGCGTTAATCTGATCCAGAAAATCCCTTGACATCGTAAGTTTCTGATGTTATTATACTTGCGAAAATAAAGAGTGGTAGAAACCTCGCCATCGGCGGGGGCAGGGAGAGAAGAAATGACGAAAAAAGACATTATTCTCAAAGTTTCCGACGAGACAAACCTTAAGCAGATAGATGTTAAAAAGGTTGTGCAAAAAACCTTTGATTGTATTATTGAGGCTTTGATCAGAGGCGAGAAGATAGAACTGCGCAATTTTGGAGTTTTCAAGTTAAAACAAAGAAAAAGCCGCACCGGCAGAAACCCCCGCACCGGCGAAGCGGTTCCTGTTCCTCCTCGCAAAGTAGTGGTTTTTAAGCCAGGATTGGAAATGAAGCACATGATTAAGTAAATTCTGTTTTTCCCCTCTAAAAATGTATAAAAAAGTCCCGGGAACAAAAGATATCCTGCCAGATGAATGTGCACAGTGGCAGGCAATTGAACAAACTAGCCGCGAAATATTCCGTCTTTATAATTATCGGGAGATCCGTGTTCCGGTAATTGAAGAAGCCGCGTTATTTGACCGCTCTTTGGGCCAGTCCTCGGAAATCGTCCAAAAGCAGATGTTTTTGATTAAAAACAAAGAAGACCTTTACGCGCTTCGCCCGGAAGGTACTGCGGCGATCGTGCGCGCTTATATTGAAAATAGCCTGGATAAAACCCAGGGCTTTGCTAAATTTTATTATCTCGGTCCGATGTTCCGTTTAGAGCGTCCGCAAAAGGGGCGGCTGCGCCAGTTTCATCATATCGGCTGTGAAGTGATCGGCTCTTATGCTCCGGAAATCGATGTTGAGGTGATCCGTTTGGCCGGCGCGCTTTTGGATGCCTATTCTATTCAGGGATACAAGATACAAATTAACAGCTTGGGCTGTGTTAAAGATAAAAAAGCGCTCAGCGATATCCTGCACAAAAAATTAAAAGATAAAAAATCCGGCCTTTGCCCGGATTGCCAGGACCGGCTTAACCGTAATGTGTTGCGGATCTTGGATTGCAAAGATGAATCTTGCAAGAAAATCGTCCAGGGATTAAATATCGGCGCGGAATACCTTTGCGCGGATTGTCAGGGCCATTTCGACCAGGTTAAAAGCGGCCTAGACGGACTTGGCGTTAAATATGAGGTTTCCCCGCATTTAGTGCGCGGATTGGATTATTATACCCGTACGGTTTTTGAAATTAAGCATGATGGTTTAGGTGCGCAAGACGCGATCGGTGCCGGCGGCAGGTACGATAATTTAATCAAGGAATTAGGTGGTCCGGATACGGGGGCGATCGGATTTGCCTTTGGCGTGGAGCGGTTATTATTGGCCGGCGAGAAACCGCAAACGGTAAATAATAATTTAGTATACGTAATTTCATTAGGCCAGGAAGCGAAAAAAGAAGCAGCTAAATTATTAAATATTCTGCGCGCTAACGGCATTGCTTGCGATACGGATTACGAGGGTAAATCTTTAAAAGCAGCCATGCGCAAGGCCAATGATTTAAACGCGAAATTTGTTTTAATGCTAGGCGATAATGAATTAAAAAGCCAGAGTGTAAGTTTAAAAAATATGCAGACCGGCGAACAAAAAGAAATCAAACAAAGCGATTTAATTCCGGAGTTAAAATGTTAAGGACGCATACTTGCGGCGAGTTACGCGCCTCGGATATGGATAAAGAAGTAGTTTTGTGCGGTTGGGTTGCCGTGCGCCGTGACCACGGCAAGTTAATTTTTATTGATTTGCGCGACCGCTGGGGTCTGACTCAGGTAGTTTTCTTGCCTAAGGATTGCCCGGAGGCGTATAAAAAAGCGCAGGATTTAAGAAGCGAATTTGTCGTCAGGGTAACCGGTAAGGTGAATAAGCGGCCGGCGAATACGGTTAATTCTAAGTTAGCCACCGGAGAGGTCGAAGTCTTAGCTAAAGATTTAGAAATTCTTAATCCCAGCTTAACTCCGCCGTTTGAAATTCAGGGCGATTCAGAAATTACCGAAGAGATGCGTTTAAAATACCGCTATCTTGATTTAAGAAGAGAAAAAGTTTTTAATAATTTCTACCTGCGGCATAAATTATACCAGGTAATCCGCGGTTGCCTCAATAGTAAGGATTTTGTCGAATGCGAGACTCCGATCTTGACTAAATCCACGCCGGAAGGCGCGCGTGATTATTTGGTGCCTTCACGGGTTAATCCGGGGATGTTTTTTGCTCTGCCGCAGTCGCCGCAGTTATTCAAGCAGATCTTGATGGTTTCCGGTATTGAGCGCTATTATCAGATCGCCAAGTGTTTCCGCGACGAGGACCTGCGCGCCGACCGCCAGCCGGAATTTACCCAGCTTGACCTGGAGATGTCTTTTGTGGACGAGGAAGATGTTTTTAGCGTGATTGAAGAGCTGATGCAAAAGATTTTTAAAGAATTAAAAGGCATTGATCTTAAGATCCCTTTTCCGCGGGTAAGTTACGCCGAGGCAATGCAAAAATACAATTCCGATAAGCCGGACCTGCGCAAGGAATTTAATTCTGATTTTGCTTTAGCCTGGATTGTAGATTTTCCGTTATTGAAGTATAATGCCGAGGAGAAGCGCTGGGAAAGCGAGCATCATCCTTTTACCGCTCCGGCCAAAGAGGACTTGGATATTCTGGAAAGCTCTCCGGAAAAGGTCAGGTCGCGTTCTTATGATTTGGTGCTGAACGGCACCGAGTTAGGATCCGGTTCGATCAGGATTCACGACCAGAAGTTGCAGCAAAGAATTTTTAATCTTATCGGTATCAGCGAAGAAGAGGCAAAAAAGCGTTTTGGTTTTCTTCTGGAGGCATTTAGTTATGGCGCGCCTCCGCATGCCGGGTTTGCTTTTGGCGTAGACAGGCTGTTGACTATTCTCGCCGGAGAATCCAGCATCCGAGAAGTAATTGCCTTTCCCAAAACAAGCGCGGCATTCTGTCTTCTGACAGGTGCGCCTTCAGATGTAGACCAAAAGCAGTTAAAAGAATTAGGCTTGGAATTAAAAAACATTACCACGAAAGGGAGGCAGTAATGAGAGCGTTGAATATTTTAACCGTATTTGTTTTTTCTGGTGTTTTGATGTTAACCGGTTGCATTAGGACTTATAAAACAGTTAAAGACAGGCCGGATCAGGACTTAAGCGAGGGAAACCATGGCTATCTTTATGGTAAGGCCCCAGAGATCGATACTGCCAACCGTAAAACTACCCGTCAGATACAGGTTGTAGAAGTTGAAATACGCAATCCTTTTGCTGCAGACAAGAAACAAAAAGCCGCTGCCGTTTCTGCTCAGAAAACAGTAATCCTGGCGCCGGCAGAGGAATCGATTGTTACTTCCAGCGGCTCCACTTTATCCGCGCAAAGCTTTCAGAGCTATACAGTGGAAAAGAATGACACACTTCAGAAAATCTCGCAGAAGTTTTACGGCACTACTAAAAAATGGAAAAAAATCTTTAATGCCAATCAAGGAGCGCTCAAAACTCCGGATAAACTTTACCCCGGCCAAAGCTTAAACATCCCGGTTGAAGCAATGAAGGAGCCTAAAGAAAACCTCAAATAATGGAAAAGTCGATTAAGTTTGGCACCTATGCCGAAGTGCAGGCCTTATTCGGCCTGCACGACGAGCATTTAAGGGCGCTGGAGAAAGAATTTAAGGTTAAGGTCAATTTACGCGGCGAGTATTTAAATCTAAGCGGCACGAGCAGTAATATAAAAAAAGCCGAGCAGTTGATTCGTTATATTCTGGAAACCCTGCGCAGCGGGCAAAAAGATATCGATAATATTCAACTGCGTTATCTTTTAAAAGAATACCAAAAGGACAAGCCTGCTGGCCTTAAGCCCGGGGAATCGGTAATTACTCATTCACACAGCGCTAAACAGATCGGCCCGCGCACCAAAGGCCAGCGCGAATATGCCGAAGCGATTAAAAAATATGATATTGTCTTTGGTATGGGTCCGGCCGGCACAGGAAAGACCTATTTAGCCATGGCTTCCGCTGTGGAGGCTTTAAAAAAACAGGAAGTGCGCAGGATTATCCTTACCCGTCCGGCAATCGAAGCTGGAGAGTCATTAGGGTATTTGCCGGGCGATATGTACGAGAAAATATCTCCTTATTTGCGCCCGCTTTATGACGCGATCTATGATATGATGGAAGCCGAGAAAATCGAGAAATACCTGGAAACCGGGATTATCGAAGTGGCGCCTTTGGCTTACATGCGCGGCAGGACATTAAACGACGCTTTTATTATTATGGATGAAGCGCAGAATGCTACAGCTGAGCAGCTGAAGATGTTTTTAACCCGCTTAGGTTTTGATTCTAAGGCAGTGATCACCGGAGATATGACGCAAAGCGATCTGCCCGGAGGGAAAGCATCCGGATTGTTACAGGCAGAAGGCATCTTGAAGAATATTGAGGGGATAAAATTTATTTATTTAAGCGGAGAAGATGTTGTCCGTCACGCTTTAGTGCAAAAAATCATTGAGGCTTATGATAAATCTACCCGTTAAGGTTAACCTGAAAATTATTGTCAGCGTAATTCTTATTTTTCTGGTTGGTTTTGTTTTGGGGCTAAACCTGCTTTTACCGCTTTTTCTGGTTTCTTTTTTGGCTTATTTTGAATGTCTGAAAAAAGCTAATGACATGAAAAATTACCAGCTCCTGCCGTTGATTTTTCTTTTCACGTTAATTTTTAGTTTAGCCAACCTGACCATTCAGCGCGGGCTGCCGGAAAGCTATATACCGTTTTGCGCGATCCCTATGCTGGCAGTGCTTTTATACAATGACCTGCGGATTGCCATGTTTCTGGCTTTGATTTCTTCGGCCGCCATCGCCAGCCTTGCCGGAAATAATTTTAACCTGTTTTTAATTTTTTCATCCTCCGGAATCATTTCGGCAATTCTTATTTACGGCTGTCGTAAACGCAGCTCAATTATTAAGGCCGGTTTTTTTATCGGCTTGCTTCAGGCCTTGGCTTTATTTTTTGCCGATAATTTAAAATTTGCTGACCCCGCGCATTATTTTAATATGGCGGTTAATGGGTTGGTGAGTGCGGTGATCGTGATCGGGACTTTGCCGGTTTTTGAATACCTTTTTGGCGTGGTAACCAATGTCAGTTTGCTGGAATTAGCTGATTTTAATCATCCGCTTTTACAGCGTATGACTATGGAAGCGCCCGGCACATACCACCACAGCTTGATTGTCGGGAATCTTTCTGATGCCGCTTGCCAGGCGGTCGGGGCCAATGGACTATTGGCCCGTATCGGAGCTTATTACCACGATATCGGTAAACTTTCTAAGCCGGAATATTTCAGCGAAAACCAGAATAGTTCCAGCAAGCACGATGATCTGGCTCCTTCTATGAGCAAAATAGTGATTATGAATCATGTCAAAGAAGGTGTGGATCTGGCTAAAAAATACCGTTTGAATCCGCGGATCATTGATTTTATTCAGGAGCACCACGGCGATAGCTTAGTCTTTTATTTTTACCGCCGGGCGCTGGAAAATGCGGAAGAGCAGTCGGTTCAGGAAGAGGGTTTTCGTTATCCCGGGCCCAAGCCGAAAAGCAAGGAAGCGGCAATCGTGCTTTTGGCGGATTCCGTAGAAGCGGCTACCCGCACGCTGAAAGACCATAGCCCGAGTTTTGTCGAAGAAATGGTGCATAAAGTAATTAACAATAAATTTATTGACGGACAGTTGGATGAATGCGATTTGACGTTGAAGAATTTAGAGAAGATCGCTGCGGTATTCATCAGGATTTTAAGCGGCATTTATCATAACCGGATTACTTATCCGGAACCAACCAGCCCTGCGAAACATTCTTAAAACCGGCTACCTAAGTGGAAGTAACCATTATAAATTTACAAAAAAGGATCGCGCTTAATCCTGCCTTGAATATCAAGATCAAGAAGGCGGTCCGCCTTACTTTGCTGGCTGAAGGCTGCGCCAAAGAGGGCAGGGTTACGGTTTGCCTGGTAGATGACTTAACGATCAAGGAATTAAATAACAGGTACCTTCGCCACAATAGCCCTACTGATGTGATTGCTTTTAATATTAACCTGCCTGACCAAAAAGTCCTCAGCGCTGACCTGGCTATTTCTACGGATACCGTATTGACTAACGCCAAAATCTTTTCGACTTCCGTGTTGTATGAGCTGTTTCTCTATGTTATTCACGGCACGCTGCATATTTTAGGTTATGACGATAGGACTGATAATCTCAGACAGCAAATGAATGAAAAATCGGAGAATATTTTAAAATCACTCTTGCCGGCCAGGCAGCTTTTTACTTTACGGGAAAATGCCCATACATAAAACTGAAGCGATTGTTTTAAAAAAGTTTGATTTCCGCGAGACCTCGTTGATCGTGCATTTTTATACTAAGGACCACGGCAGGATCAACGGCTTATTAAAAGGGATTCGTAAAGAGCCGCAGAAATTTGCCAGTTCTTTAGAGCAATTTTCTCATAACGAGATTATCTTTTATAAAAAAAGCAGCACCAGCCTGCATTTGGTTTCTGCGGCTGATCTGCGCAATAATTTTTTCGGGATCAGAAACAGCGTCGGCCGCTTAACCAGCGGCAGTATTATCCTGGAACTTTTGCATGCGCTCTGCCCGGAAGAAGACGCTAACAGCCAGATTTTTGATCTGAGCTTAGAGGCCCTTAAGGAGTTGGAAACGAATTACGATACGGAAAAGATCGCCACTTTCTTCAAGATCAAGATTTTAGCGCTTTCCGGTTTTAAGCCGCATTTTGATTCTTGCGTCAGCTGTTCGGATAAGATCAACGGCCAGGCAAAATTCAGCGTGCTTCTCGGCGGGCTCTTGTGCGGCCGCTGCCAGCATAAGGACCTTGCTTCGCGCCAGATCTTCCGCGGCACAATTGCTTCCATACTCTACATAGAAAATAATCAATTCCGCAATATCCTTAATCTGGGTCTGAACCCGCAGATCAAAAAAGAGCTGGATTTTGTGCTCAATTCTTTTTTAAATTTTCATTTAGGCAAAAAACTCAAATCAGAAAGAGTAAACGAATATTTAAAAGAATCCGACTTTGTCAAAGTATAAACTTTCTTGGAGGAGAATATGAAAATTGCTGTTGTCGGGCCGGGCGCCATGGGATGTTTGCTGGCGGCATTTCTATCGAAGGTTAAAGAGCAGATTTGGCTGGTCGATTACAACAAAGAAAGAGCGACGAAAATAACTCAATCCGGGATTTCTTTGGAAGGGGTTTCCGGAAATTGGCAGGCTAAGGTCCGCGCCACTGTAGAATTAAAAGAAATTGCTCAAGCGGATCTGGTTATTTTAGCGGTTAAGGCCTACGATACCAAAGAGGCGGTAAAAAATATTAAACCATTGATCGGCCCGCAAACGCAGGTTTTGACTTTACAAAACGGCATCGGCAATGTGGAAATTATTTCGGAAAGTATCGGCCCGGATAATGTGATCGCCGGGGTAACTAACCTTGGCGCGACTTTATTGGGCGACGGCAATATCCGACACGCCGGGAAAGGCGAAACGGTTATCGGCCGCCTGGATGGTAAAACTCCGGTAGAGATGCGCCGGATCAGGGAGATTTTTGACCGGGCAGGCCTGGAGATAAAATTTTCCCGCGATATCAAAGGCCTGCTTTGGTCAAAGTTAATTATTAATGTAGGCATTAACGCGCTTACCGTGCTTACCCGTTTGCCTAACGGAAAGCTGCCGGAATTTGAGGGCTCCAGCCGGATTTTGCGCCAGGCAGTTACCGAAGCGGTGAAGGTAGCTAAAAGAAAAAGAATCAAGCTGATTTATGACGATCCGCTGGCAAAGGTGGAAGCGGTTTGCGAAGCGACCAGTTCAAATATTTCTTCCATGCTGCAGGACGCGCTTCGTCACCGCAGGACAGAAATAGATTTTATCAATGGGGTAATCGTGCGCCAGGCGCAGGAATTGGGGATTAGTGTGCCGGTGAATTCTTTGTTGGTAGATTTGATTAAGACAATTGAAGCAAGCTATAAATTTAATGTTAAATGAAAAATAAAGAGATTGCCCAGATTTTCCGCGATATCGCCGATATCCTGGAGATAAAAGGCGCTAATGTTTTTCGTATTCGCGCTTATCAGCGCGCCAGCCAAAATATTGAAGGCCTGACGCGGGATGTCGCCGACTACGCTCAGGAGGGAAAGTTAAGGGAGATTCCCGGGGTCGGCGCTGATTTAGCCGCCAGGATCAGCGAGTATATCCAGAGCGGAAGGATTGAATTTTACGAAAAACTAAAAAAATCTATTCCTAGCGGGTTGCTGGACCTGTTAAATATCCCGGGTATCGGCCCGAAGACCGCCAAATTGCTTTATCAAGAACGCGGGATTAAGAATGTTTCCGGTTTAAATAAAGCGATTGCGGCCGGAAAATTGTCCGGCTTAGAGGGGATTAAAGAAAAAACCATAGAGAATATTAAAAAAGGCATTGAGATTTATCAGTCGGCTAAAGAAAAAATGACCTTGGCTCAGGCAATTAATCTGGCCCAGGATTTTCTTGAGCCTTTAAAGAAGCTGCCTTCGGTAGAAAAGATCACGGCCGGAGGAAGTTTGCGCCGCTGCAAAGAAAGCGTGCGCGATATCGACCTTTTGGCGGTATCCGGCCAGCCGCAGAAATTAATCTCTGCTTTTGTAAAATTACCTTTAGTCAGCCAGGTTTTAGCCCATGGCCCCACTAAGTCAGCCATACGCACTGCTTCCGGCACGCAGGTCGATTTGCGCGTAGTGGAAAGGAAATCTTTTGGCAGCGCGCTGGTCTATTTTACCGGCTCAAAAAATTTTAATATTAAACTAAGAATTATCGGCCAGAAATTTGGCTTGAAGGTTAATGAATACGGAATTTTTTCCGCCACAAAGCGTGGCGGATCCGCCAATAATTTTGGCGGAAAATATATCTGCGGAGCAAGTGAAGAAGAAGTATTTAAGAGATTGGGATTAGCTTATATTCCGCCGGAGCTAAGAGAAGATAATGGAGAGATCGAGCTGGCTAAAGAAAATAAGCTCCCGCGTTTAGTTGAAATAAAAGACCTGCGCGGCGATTTGCATATCCATTCCACCTGGTCGGACGGCGGGAATACGATTGCCGAGATGGCCCGGGCGGCTCAAGCGCGCGGCTACGCCTATATCGCGATTACCGACCACTCGCAGAGCTTAAGGGTTGCCAACGGATTGAGCGTAGCTGATTTAAAAAAGAAAAAGGCGGAAATCGAAAAAATAAACCGGGGAATGAAAGATTTCCGGGTTTTCTTTGCTGCGGAAGTTGATATTGATGTTAATGGCAACCTTGATTATAGCGACAGCGTACTAAAGGAATTTGACCTGGTAGTTGCGGCAGTGCATAGCTCTTTTAAATTGCCGCAGGATAAAATGACCAAACGGCTGATCAAGGCCTGCAAAAATAAATACGTGAATATTATTGCCCATCCTACCGGACGGCTCTTTGGAGTGCGCCAGGCATCGGAAGTTAATTTTAAGGAGCTTTTTAAAGTTGCCAGAGAAACCAATACGCATATGGAAGTAAGCTCTTTTTTTAACCGCTTGGATTTAAACGACCTGAATTGCCGCTTGGCTAAAGAAATGGGCGTGAAAGTGGCAATTAATACTGATTCGCATTTAGTTGAGCATCTGGCAGCTATGTACTTAGGCGTTGCCGTGGCTCGGCGCGGATGGCTGGAAAAGTCGGATGTCATTAATACGCGCCCGTTGCAAGAGTTTTTAAAAATAATAAAGAAATGAAAGTTGATAGATCTGTTTATCGCGGCGGGTCCTGCCCGCCGAGCCACCCCGTTCGTGCTCTCCGCCTCATGCCGCGCCATGGCGGGCATTCGGCGGGATGCGCGCGAACAGGGGCCTCGGCTCGGCCGGTCACCCGCCGCGCTAGCGTTATTT
>JAKAMF010000041.1 GCA_021813045.1 bacterium
TCTTTATTGCGCGGGATACGGCTAAGGCAGGAACGCGGCAGCATGCCGTATTCCGCCGTAACCCAGCCGGTGCCGGTGCCTTTTAAAAACGGCGGAACATTCGTATCAACCGAAGCGCTGCAAACACCCTTAGTATTACCCACCTCGATCAAACACGCGCCCTCGGCGTATTTTAAAAAATTACGCGTAATCTTGACTGGCCTTAATTTATCCGCTTGCCTACCATCAATTCTTGCCATAGATATTTCTCCCTTTGGCGTCAATTCCCACGATTAAAGGAAAATCTTTGACTTCCAGTTTATAAATCGCCTCCGGACCGAGATCCGCATAGGCAATTAATTTTTTCGCTTTTACGCACTTTGCCAGCAACGCCCCGCATCCGGCATAAGTTAAAAAGTAAATCCCGCGGTATTGCTTAACCGCTTTAACCACTTCCGGGCTGCGGTTACCCTTACCGATCATCGCACTCACGCCCTGCCGCAGCAAAATTGGCGCAAATTCATCCATGCGCGAGCTGGTGGTCGGACCGCAAGCGCCGATAACTTTGCCTTTAGGTGTTTTTGTCGGACCACAATAATAAATTATCGCGCCTTTTAAATCAAAGGGAATTTTTTTATTAGCCTTGATCGCGCTAACCAAACGTTTGTGCGCCTGATCGCGGGCAGTATAAACCGTCCCGCTAAATTTTATCTGCTGGCCGATTTTTAAATCGTGGAAATCTTTCATTAGATAACCCTGCTTGCGCTGCGGGTAGCATGACAGCTGATATTCACGCAAACCGGCAAGCCGGCGATATGCGTAGGATAAGTTTTGACCTTAACCGCCAAAGCAGTAGTTTTGCCGCCTAAGCCCATTGGCCCGATATTTAATTTATTGATTTCTTTTAATAAATCGGCTTCAAGCTTAGTAGATGTTTTCCCTAACAACGCCTTCTTTGCCAACAAACAGGCGTAATCCGCCGTGCCGCCAATGCCCACGCCAACCACATACGGCGGGCAGGCATCCGGGCCGGCGCTTTTAACCGCATCAAGAATAAATTTTTTAATCTCGGCGATGCCAGCAGTCGGCTTGAACATTTTTAACTGGGTTTTATTTTCACAGCCAAATCCTTTAGGCAAAACCGTAATTTTAATTTTATTACCCGCAATAATTTCTGTATGTATCACCGCCGGAGTAAACCCTGATTTACCTCTGGCCAAAGGGTCCTGAATAATTGAATTTCTTAAGCTCGCCTGGCGGTAGCCATCAGCAACCCCCTGATTAACTGCGGCAGCGAGGCTTCCCGCGATACGCACGTCCTGTCCGATCTGCAAAAACACTATCGGCATGCCGGTATCCTGGCAGATCGCCAGCTTATTTTGCCGGGCGTAAGCAGCATTTTTAATAATCGACGCCAAAATCTCTTGAGCGCGTTTGCTTTTTTCTTTCTTTTGCGCGGCTTTCAATAAAGCCAAGATATCCGGCTGTAAAAATAAATTCGCCTTTACGCAAAGCGCACTGACAGCTGCTCTAATCTTTTGGCTTTTTATAATTCTCATTTTTTATATTCCCTGCTTACGGTTGTGGTAATCCCTCCGCGCGGGTTGAATACCGCGGTGATCTTCGCCCAGCGCGGATTACAGGCGCCGGTAAAATCTTCCAGCATTTTATTTACCAGAAATTCATGAAAAATTCCCAGATTGCGGAAAAAAATCGTGTACATCTTTAACGACTTCAGCTCAATACAATATTTATCCGGAGAATAAATGATCTCTATACGGGCAAAATCCGGCAAGCCGGTCTTGGGACAGATACAAGTAAACTCCGGAAGATCCAAAGAAATAGTATAGGCCTTATCCGGATACTGATTTTGAAAAATCTCAATCTCCGGCGTCTTTAGTTTTCTGACGTTTTTCTGCAGGCCTTCGTAAGAAGATAAACTTTGTCTTTTCACATTATTCCTAATATCCTGTGCATCTGCGGGATTACACAGCTGACTACGCC
Source organism: bacterium (assembly GCA_021813045.1). Classification (GTDB taxonomy): domain Bacteria; phylum Omnitrophota; class Gorgyraeia; order Gygaellales; family Profunditerraquicolaceae; genus JAKAMF01. The sequence goes on from JAKAMF010000041.1 coordinate 1,984, forward strand.
CGCACTGGCACAAATAGCCTGATATCGGCTAACTTTTTCCAACAGCTCCTTTTGCGGTTCAAAGCTGTTCGGCTGCAAAACCAGCGCGGTATTGTGATCGCCTTCCTTGATTAATTTAAGCGCCTGGCGCAAATCTTCCTCTGTTGTGCTCAGGCATATAACCGCCTTGACAAAACAATCCTGAATACTAGAAATTTTCAAGAACCTGCGGTGTTGCTCCCAAAAATTTCCTTCTCCGGTAGAGCTGGGCAGCTTAAAATCCATCGCCACAATATCTACTTCAGCAATAACTTCTTCTAGCGCCTCAGGCAGCGTACCATTGGTATCTAAATAATTTTTAAACCCGTGCTTATGGCCGAGAATCAACGCCTCTTTTAAAAAATCCTTTTGCGTAAGCGGCTCACCACCGGTAAAAGAAATGAACCGGTAACTTTTCTTAAAAGGAACTATTTTTTTAAAAAGCTCTTCCGGCTCGCATTCAAAATAATAATCAACCTTGGTATCGCAGAACTTGCAGCCTATGTTACAGCCGAACAACCGCACAAAGACCTGCCGCTGGCCAAAATAAAGGCCTTCGCCCTGATAACTTTCAAAGACCTCTACAACTTTTCCCTTCATTGATCCCTGCTTCCTTAAATCCCTTAGCGCGAAAACGGCAGCTATCACATACGCCGCAAGGCGAAATTCCGCCTTGATAACAAGACCAGGTCAAATGAAAAGGAACCCCTAGCTTCGCTCCCAATTTAATAATCTGCGCTTTATTTTTGTTAATCAAAGGAGTAATAATTTTAACCGGTTTACCATTTGCGCCTGCTTTAGTTCCTTCGGCTGCTGCCCGGCTGAATGCCCGGTAGAATTCCGGACGGCAATCCGGATATCCGGAATAATCCTGGGCATGCGCTCCGATAAAAATTGCTTTGGCCTTAATCGCCTCGGCGCAAGAAACCGCAAAACTCAAAAAAATAATGTTCCGGCCGGGCACATACGTGCTCGGGATAATGCTCCCCCGATACCCGAGGCTCGGCAAATCCGCATGCTTATCCAACAAACTCGAGCCCTTCCAGGGCAGGCAGATTTTTATTACCTGCGCCTTACAATCAAGATGAGCAGAAATTTTCTTAGCGCGGCTGATTTCTTTTTTATGCCGCTGGCCATAATCAAAGATCAAACAATGGCAATCATAACCCTGTTGTTTAGCAAAATACAGCGTGACTGCCGAATCCAAGCCGCCGGACAATAAAACTACGGCTTTACTCATGATAGGTCGCGCAGGAATTCTCTGATTCCCAAACCGTTACCGATTTAATCCCTTTAATTCCGGCCAAGCAATCAAAAATATACTTGGCGATATTTTCCGAGGTAGGATTTACTTTTTTAAAATAACCCAGCTCATTCAGATGTTTATGGTCGAGCTTATCCAACACGGCATTCAGTTTATCTTTAAGAAACCTAAAATCCTGGACCATGCCGATTTTATTTAGCTCTTTGGCTTGCACGGTTAATTCAACTTTCCAGTTGTGGCCGTGCAAATCCTCGCAACGTCCTTTATAGCCGCGGAGATTATGCGCCGAACTAAAATTAGCTTCAACTTTTATGCTATACATTTTAAATACTCACCTTAGTGGCGTTTTTGATCTTTTTACCCAAGAACCTTTCCGCCAAACCAGAAAACCATTCCGGATTATCGCTGACAAAAAACCTATGCCTGCCTTTGCCGGAAAGATTTAATGCCGATTCTGCGGCTAAAATCTTTTTTACCTCTATAGCTACCTGCTTTGCCGAATCGATTAAACAAACATTATTGCCCATGGCTTTCTTAATGACCGGCTTAAGCAGCGGATAATGCGTACAGCCTAGGATCACCGTATCTACCCCGGCATTCTTTAAAGGCTTGAGGTAATTCTGCGCCACTTTTAAAACCACATCACCCTCTAATAATCCTTCTTCGGCAAACGGCACGAACAACGGACAGGAAACCGCGGTTACTTTTACCGAAGGGTCTAACTGTTTAATCTCTATTTCATAGGAGCGGCTGTTAACTGTGCCGCGCGTACCAATTACTCCGATACGCTTATTCTGAGTAGCATAAACCGCCTCGCGCACTCCCGGCGAGATTACCCCGACGATCGGCACGCGAAAATGATTCTTAATTACCGGCAGAGCAAAACTAGAAACCGTATTGCAGGCGACACAGATCAACTTGACATTGTATTTTAAAAGAAAAAGGATATTCTCAATAGAAAATTTAATCACTGTCTCTTTGGATTTAATACCGTAGGGCACACGAGCCGTATCGCCGAAATAAACAATATCCTCATTAGGCAGCTGCTGGATTAATTCCCTGGCCACAGTCAAACCGCCCACGCCCGAATCAAATACACCGATCGCCTTTCTCACTTTTTGCCCTCCATTAAACGATATTCATTAGCGTAATTTCTAATTCCGCTGACAATTAAATCTGCGATTTCCTGCCGATAGCCGGAATTCTTTAAATGCTGCTCTTCCTGCGTATTCGATAAAAATCCGACTTCAATCAGAACCGCCGGTATCTGTGTGCCTTTTAATACATAAAACCCCGCAGACTTCGTGCCGATAACTTTTGGGCCGCTAGAGCCGGATACTGCCCGGCAAATCGATTCAGCAAGATCAACTGACTGCGCTTTCTGATAATTATAAATCATATCCCAAAGAGTAGTTTCCAGAGCCGGGCTCATTTGTTGATAGCTAGAAGGAGCAACCGGCAAAGCCTCACCTTTAGAATTTTTGCTACGCCAGCTATTACCACTGTCAGAAATACAATAAACTTCAAAACCATTCAAACTACGCACGCGGTTAGCATTAGAATGTATGCTGATAAATAAATCCGCTTTGGCGCGATTAGCGATTTGTACCCGGCGCTCAAGCGAAACAAAATTATCTGACGGACGGGTAAGAACTACCTCTACCCCTTCGCAATTTAAAACCCTGGCTAAACGTTTGGCAATATCGAGGTTGATTTCTTTTTCCTGGATTCCTGACCTGCCGTGGGTACCGGGATCGTAACCTCCGTGTCCGGCATCAACCACAATTTTTCTAATCGTCGGCGGCATAACAGCCGCATTTATCGGGCAGGCCAAAGGAAAAACTTTATCTAATATCTCTCCGCGGAATTTTTCCGGCACCACTAAGACACCTTGATAAAATTCAACATTATGCTTAATATGGCGCGGATAACCGTCAACCAAAACCAGGTCCTGACCGACCATCAAATTAACTTTATGCCCCTGGCCGCTGATCAAAGCGGTCTTGGCAAAAGCATCATAACGCAATTCAAGCTTTTTACGCTGACAAAGAACGTCTAGCGGCAGGTAAGTTACGCCATTAATATTATAAAGAGCGATATTATCTTTGACCGGCGCAGTAGCGCAGCCGCTTAATAAATAACAAATCGCCAGCAGTAAATAGCACGGGAAAAATAATTTCCTAAAATTTTGTTTGAATTCCATAATTTTAAAATGCTATTTACTAATGGTGGAGGTGGGCGGAATTGAACCGCCGTCCCTAAGCAATCCAGTAAAAGCCGCTACACGCTTAGTTTATCTTTTAAGCTTACTCTTGAAGGCCTCGATAAACAGAGTACTTCAAGCAGCAGCCCTTTAAAATCTCGCACTCTGCCAAAGGGCTTAGCAAAGTACCAGCCTGTTAAGGGCTCTCTTTCAAATCACAGGCACTTTGAAGAGAGGCTTCAGGGTTTAATTAACCCCGAAGGCTGGTACGAACATTGGGCTCATCGGCCTTGCGGTCGGTAAACCAAATGTTCCTAAACGCGAACTTGTATTTGCGTTTACTTTTGCAAGGTTTGTTAACGCGGCCTTCCTTGCGTCCGCGGCATGCTGCTTTTACCCGACTGTCTTAAGTCGAGCCCTTTCACCCCCAAACCTACCTTCTTCTATTCTTCATCATCCGGCGCACGGCCAAATCTACTTCGCGTTTTTTAATATCATCGCGCCGGTCATAATTTTTCTTACCCTTACAAAGAGCGAGCTCTAATTTGGCGAATCCGCGCTCATTAAAGTATACTGACAAAGGTATTAATGTCAAGCCGCGTTGGGCCAGCTTACCGCCCAGCTTAGTGATCTGATTTTTATGCAACAAAAGCTTGCGCGGCCGTACTGACTCTACGTTAAGGTAACTTGCCTGAAAATAAGGGTTTATGTGCGTATTATACAGCAAAACTTCGTCTTGCTCAACCCGGGCAAACCCCTCTTCCAGATTAATCTTCCCCTCTCGAATAGACTTGACTTCGCTCCCCTTTAATTCTATGCCGCACTCCATCCTTTCTAAGATTTCGTAGTCGCGAAAGGCCTTGCGGTTAGTAGCTACTGGCTTGCCCATTTCATCTATTGAGGATAAAAAACAAACTTAAAGCTAGCGGGATAGTGACAATGCTAACGATATGACTGATAAAAATCCCCTGACTGACTAAAAGGTCGTCTTTCTGGTATTGGCTGATAATGGAAGAAAGCGTGGTTGCCGAAGGCATAGCCAATTCCATAACAATTAAAAAACCTAAAAGCTCCGGCAGATTAAGTGCCTTAACTACTAAGATTCCCAGCGCCGGCATAAAGATTAATTTTACAAAACATAATACCGCATTAGCCTTTTTGTCAACATGATGCAATTTGATCTGAGCCAGGCAGCCGCCGACAACCAGAAGCGCCAAAGGAAAAGTACAATCACCCAAAATCACCATCGGCTTAAAAAGCAGCGCCGGAATAAACCGATTAACCCCTAACAATACTACCACTAAACCGGCTAAAGTAGCGATTACCGTCGGACTGAACGCAGACGCCAAAGAAAACTTGCGCTCGCCGGAGTGCACCAACATATGTACGCCATAAGAAAACATCAGAACATTAAAGCCCAGCAGAAATAAAAAAATATAGATCAACACCGTGCCGGCTTTATCCGGGCTAAACAACGCGCCGACTAAAACCAGCGGTAGATAACCGGAGTTTTGGAAACCAAGCAAGCTGGAAAATTGCAGTTTATGCTGCTGGCCATGCACGAATACTCCAAAGAGCTTTCCCAGCGCCAAGCCAAATAAACTTAAAGCCACTCCCAGAAACGGAAAAACCCACCAATTGGGGAAATTAGTAAAACTAAAACTACTGGAGATCTGCGCGAACATCAATACCGGTAAAGTTACAGAGATTACCAGCCGGCTTAATGTAGTTAAGCAGACGCCACCTAAAAGCCCCTTCTTCACCAGGAAGAACCCAGTCGCGCCGAGCAGAATAATCTGCAGCATCGCCTCTATAGTAATTTGGAATGAGTGTAAAAACATAGCGGTATTATAGCAATAATCGCCGATAGCCGCAATTTATTTGTTTTAAGTTTAGCAGCAGGTCATATATGGCGGCGGGTGACTGCCGAGCGGAGGCCCCTGCCCGCGCGCAAGTAGCGAATATCCCCCTTGGGGGATATGAGCGAATGAGCACGGGCGGGGTCGCTCGGCAGGCAGGACCCGCCGCGAAATATGTAATTTACTGTTCAAGAGAAAGTTGACAGAACCCAATTCGTAGAATATACTGATTGAACACGCGGAGGTGGTGAAATGGCAGACACGCAGGTCTCAGAAGCCTGTGCCGCAAGGTGTGAGGGTTCAACTCCCTCCCTCCGCACCATTTAATAATTAACCTCGCAGCCGTAAGCTCAATTCAAGAAGTGTCCGCACTAAAAATAAACGCAGGAAATAGATCAACGCGAATGCGATAATCGGAGAAATATCCAAACCAAACCGCATACTTGAAGGCAGGATCCTCCTGATCGGATTCAGCACCGGCTCAGTGGCCTTTTGCAGAAACTGCACAATCGGATTAAACGGATCAGGATTTACCCAGCTGATCAAAGCGGCGATCAGGATCAGCCAGTAATAAATTGATAGAACAAAATCCAATACTCCGGCCAGCGCGGAAAGCAGATTAGCAAAAATAAACATTATTTATTCTTCCTCCATTTCTCATAGCATTCTTTATACGCTTCAAACGCCGGTTTCTTGGAAAAATTCCAGCGCACCAGGCCAAAATAATCCGTGCCGTCTTTCCAATGCTCATTTGTATCGCGGAAAAACGCCCAAAACACCTTATCTACCGCCTGGACATAAATTAAATTACTATAAACCTCTTTTACCCATTCGGCCTGTTCTTTTTCCGTAGGATTTTTCCCCAGCCACCATTCCTTAGTCTTGATTCCGCGCTTTAAACCCGGGCAGCCAATTTCCGTAATCCAGATTTTTTTGGCGGCATCGCCGTTCCGGGACATAATCTTATAGGCAAGCTTGGGATAAGCCAAAATCCTTTTTGCCGCGCCGTTATTAAAAGGCGACTCAAAAATATGTATATTCATGATATCAAAATAATCTTTAGCGCCGTTTTCATAAAGCTTGTTCAGGCTCGCCGTGGGGTTAGCAAAGCCGCCGTTTAAGATTTTACAATCCGGGTCAATTTTTTTCGCGGCCAGATAAACTTCCTTTAACAACTTGCAATAGCTTTTTAAACCGTCCTGCGGCTTCCAATAAACCGGTGAATCCGGCTCATTCCAAACCTCCCAATATTTAATTTTGCCTTTATAGCGTCCAATTACTTTCTGGACATAATTAACGAAAGCCGCATTATCTTTAGGCGGGCAATTCCATTGCCCGCAGGAAGAAACCCAATCTGCGGTATAATTAAAAATACCGAGTATTTGAATACCTGATTTTACCATTACGTCGGTTATGTCGTCGTATTTTTTAAAATCAAACTCTCCTTTTTTCGGTTCGATATCCTGCCATAAAAAATCTACCCTTACCCAGCCCACGCCGGCCTCCCGCATCAATCCGGCAGATTTTTCCAGCGCTGCCCGGTCAGGATATTTGTAATTATTCCAAACATGGTTCCAATGTAAAAATTCCAAAACCCCAAAAGGATTTTTCATTTGGCAAAGTTGCTCTTCCATTGCACACTCCCTTTTTGCGTTATCAGCGTAAGTTATGCCGCAAAAAAACAAACTAAAAATCAGCGCGCTAAAAAAAACTTTATTCATGGGTTTTCTGCTCGATATTGATATAATCGTTAAAATTCATATTCTGGCCTAATTCCTGTTTCACGACCCGGATCCTGTCCGGCACATAAGGATGGGTCTTATAATAAGACATTGGCTGGGGCCCTTTGCGTTTATTGTATTTATCCAGCTTTTGTAAAAAAGTGATCATGCCTTTGGGATTATACCCGGCGAGTCTGGCATAACGCGCGCCTAATTGATCGGCCAGCAACTCATCCTCGCGGGAATAACCCAACATTAATTCCGTATAGGCGGCGTCTGCCGCAGCGCCGACTTCTCCCGCGCCCTGCCCGCCCTGAGACCCGGCAACCCCTGCCAAAACCCGAAAGATCGAATAGGCCTGACTGCCCTGCAGCTTCTTAATGCTGTGCCGGGCGACAATGTGGCCGACTTCGTGCGAAATTACTCCTGCTAATTCATCATCATTAGCAGCTTTTTCAACTAAACCCTTAAAAATATAAACATAGCCGCCGGGCAAGGATACCGCATTGACATCTTCTTCGTCTATCACTCTAAAGTGGTAATCGATATCTTTCCGGTCGCAAACCGCGGCGATCTTTTTGCCGATCTTTTCCACGCGATCCTCCATTAACAAATCTTCGGCCGGTTTATATTCTTTCTCGATTTGTTTATCGATTGACTGGCCCATCGCCACTTCTTTATCGGTTGAATAAATGTATGTCTCCTCTTCTTTAGTAACCAGATTATACTCAGTGGTACAACCCAAGACACAAAGACACAACGACACAAAGACACAAGACATGAGGAAAATTTTTACGCCGCATTCTTTCAACATAAGATAAAGTTTGCGCAAAGGCAGGCCGACGACATTATAAAAACATCCTTCAATGCGCCGGATAAAAAATGCGCCTTTACCTTGAATATCAAAACTGCCGGCTTTATCCAAGGGAGAAACCCGGGAAAAATAATTATTAATTTCTTTATCGGTCAAAGGGTCCATATAAACTTTGGTTTTTTCAAAATCAACCAAAGTTTTATTTTTATCCTTATCCAGCACAACAATGCCGGTATATAACAATTGCGGTTTACGGGTAAGAGTCTTAAGCATACGGCGGGCATCCGGAAGATCTTTAGGTTTACCGAAAATTTTATTATCCTGCACCACGATCGTATCCGCGGCAATGATCAAGCCACCCTTTACCCTGCGGCTTGCGTCTTTGGCTTTTAGCAGCGCGTTAGCAATAACGATCCTCGGATAATTCTTACCAGACATCTTTTCTTTGACTAAACGGCTGGGCAGGACTTTAAATTTCAAACCAAGGATATTCAGAAGCTTTTTTCTGGCCCGAGAATCCGAAGCTAAGTATATTTTACGCATCGTTAATTTAATGCGGCGCTTTCGCCGGCTAAATATCCGGTGGAAAAAGCCGCTTGCAAATTAAAACCCCCGGTATCCGCGTCAACATCAATCATCTCACCGCAAAAATACAGGCCCTTAATCAAACGCGATTCCATAGTACGCGGGTTAATATCTTTCAACGCTACGCCTCCGCGGGTAACCATTGCTTCTTCGATCGGCTGCAATGATTTTATCTGCAAACAAAAGCTTTTAAGCAATTCAACTATTTTCACCCGCTCTTGAGCCGTAATATGGCTGGCGCCTTTGCGGCTGTCGATCTTAAGGATACGGATAGATAAATCAATTAATCTTAAAGGCAACAAAGTTTTTAAAATATTCCGTAGGTTCTTTTTGGGATTCGCCTGAAACTCCCGTAAGAGCCGGCTATCCAGCTGCTCGCGGCTCAAGCCAGGTTTTAAATCAATTTTTAAAAAAACATTTTTATTGGCTTCCTGCAAATCGGAAATTTTTCCCGAAAGCGTAAAAATCAGCGGCCCGGAAACGCCAAAAGCGGTAAACAAAAGCT
>JAKAMF010000042.1 GCA_021813045.1 bacterium
GATCTTTTCTTTAGGATTGGATGTCGGCTCGTCTTTTATCAAGTCTGTCAAATTAAGAAGCGATAAGGATAGCGCCCAGCTTTTAGATTTTGTTTGCCTGGAAACCGACAATACCAGGCAATTAGAAATAATCAGCGAAATTTTAAAAGCGCAGAACGTAAAAAGAGTTAATATTTCTGTATGCGGTCCGTCAGTGATTACCCGTTATGTACCCTTTCCGCGTATGTCGCAGGATGAGCTTAAGCAGGCGCTAAAATTTGAAGCGCAAAAACACATACCCTTTTCCTTAGCCGATATAAATTTAGATTGCCAGATACTTAAAAATGACTTGGCTGATAATAAAATGCTGGTAATGCTGGCCGCGGTAAAGAAAGATTTTTTAAGCCAGCGGCTTAAGATTTTTCAGGAATTGGGGGTTGCGGTGAATTTGGTTGACATCGATACAGTGTCTTTGTCTAACGCATTTATTTTTAATTACGGCCAGGAAGATTTGATAAAACAAAAGACAGTCGCGCTTTTAAATATAGGTGCGGCCCAAACAAACTTAAATATTATTGAAAACGGGATCCATAGTTTAAGCCGGGATATCAATATCGCGGGAAACGGTTTTACCCAGAAACTATCGGATTCTTTCGCGATTGATTATAAGTCAGCGGAAAATTTAAAAATAAAACCGGAAAAGGAAAAAGCAGAAAAGATCGCCCAGTGTGTGGAGTCGGTGCTTACTTATTTGGCCGGGGAAGTCAGGGTATCTTTTGATTATTACGAAAGTCAAAGCGCGGCTAGTATTTCCAAGGTATTTTTAAGCGGAGGGGGAAGTCTTTTTACCGGATTAAAAGATATGTTAGCGAACATTTTAGATATTCCCGTAGAATATTGGGATCCTTTTAAAAGGGTTGACCTTGCGCAGGATCTGAGTGTTAAATTAAAGGGCGAAAACCAGCTTTACAGCCAAATGGCAGTTGCCGTCGGGCTGGCCCTAAGGTAAAAAATGATTGAAATAAATTTATTGCCCGAAGATTCCAGGCCGGTAAAAACAGGGGTTGTCTATGATCCTAAGCAGTTTTTATTCGGATTACCGGTTATTTTGTTTATTTTAATTATCGCGCATTTTTATATTACCGCGCAATCAATCAGCGTTAATAAAGAATATTCCGCTTTAAATAAAAAATGGAAAGAAACCGCTGCGCAAAGAGAGGCGTTAAAATCAAACAAAGATAAAAATACCCTTTCTAATGGTACGCTGAGTTTTGCTCAGGCATCTAAAGCAAGGATTGCCTGGGCGCAGAAATTGGCTTTAATCAGCACTAACCTGCCGCAGGGGGTTTGGTTGAACGAATTGATAGTAAATGACAAGAATTTTACGCTTAAGGGCTCGGTTGTCTCTGCGGATAAGCAGGAAATGGGGCTGATTAATGATTTTTTAAATAGCCTTAAGCAGGATAAAGTATTTTTTAGCGGTTTCCTAAGCTTAGAATTGGGGCCGGTGCAGAGGGAGATGGTCGGCGCTACAGAAAGAGTCGATTTTACTTTTAGCGGACAGCTTAAATAAATATGGGTATAAATATAGAAGAATATATTAATAAAATTCAGCTGGATAAGAAAAAATTAATTTTAATCGGTTTGATTTGTGTTATAGTAATTTATATTGATTATAGCTTTATTTTAAAACCGCAGGTTTCCGGTATAGCTTCGGCTAAGAATAAAATTAAAAAAATAACCGCTGATTTGGACGCCTTTAATAAAGAGGCTTCTGGTATAGCTGTTTTAAAAGACGGAGAAGGCAGGGGAAGTAGCGCGAAGAAAGAATTGATCGCTCAAGATCAGCTGCCGCAACTTTTGGAAGAGATATCCTTGTCCGCGAATAAAAATAATGTCCGGATAATGCAGATTACCCCGATTAAGGATGTTAAACAGTCTTCATCTACTGCTAGTGCCAGTTCAAATGCGGTAACAATCAAGCTGGAATTAATTACTGGCTACCACGACCTGGCCAGTTTTATTAATGAGCTGGAAAATTCAACGAAATTTTTGATGTTGGATGGCTTGAAAATTAAACGTGAGCCGTCGGCTGTCTCTAAAGAAACGGTTAGCTTAGAGCTAAAGACTTATGTTAAGAAATAAGACGAAAAAGCATTGGGGCACAGGGCACAGGGCACAGGGCACAGGCAGCGGCAATCTAGGCTTCTTTATTTTTCTTTTTACTTGTGCCTTGTGTCTTGTGCCTTGTGTCTTTAGTTTCGCTCAAGAGGCAGCTTATGTCTATGATTCCGGCGGCAGGCGCGATCCGTTTACACCGCTGATTACTCCCGACGGTAGGCTAGTGCAGATAGAAACAAAATTGCACAGCGGAGAATTAAGGCTGGAAGGAATAATCTTTGATAAGAATGGGGCGTCATTTGCGATTATCAATGGTTCGGTTGTTTCCGCGGGGGAATCTGTCGACGATATCAAGGTTACCAAGATTTTAGAAGATAAAATAATTTTTGAAAAGGGCGGTAAGGTCTTTGAGCAGGAATTAAGCCAGGGGGGATAAAAGTGAAGAAAGCCAATCAAGTAAGATCGCTGTTTTTTATCTGGGCCTTTTTAGTATTTTTTATGCCAAAGGTTTTCGGGCAGGATGCCGCGGCAATAACCCAGGATCAGGCGGCCGCTAAAAAAGATTCCGCTTCCGATAATGTCACTTTGGATTTTAGCGAAGCGGATATCCGCAATGTTTTAAAAATTATTTCCATCAAATCCGGGATCAACATTGTTACTACGCCGGAAGTGGTGGGCAATGTTTCTATCCGGCTAATGGATGTGCCTTGGGAAACTGCCCTGGATATTATCCTGAAAACCTATGGTTTCGGCTATCAGAAACAGGGGAACATTATTTTAGTTACTAAGATGGAAAATATTGCCAAGATACAATCAGAAGAGCCGCTGCGGACAGAAACATTTACTTTAAAATATCTTGACGCCCAGGATGCCCAGCGCGCGCTGATACCGCTGCTTTCGCCGCGCGGAAAAATCTCTATTCTTTATACCCGCGGGCAAAAAGGCTGGCAATTCGGCACTTTTAAGATCGGGAAAGAACAAACTAGCTCCGGCCAGCTGGAAACACAAGATAAAAGCACCGGGCTGCGCACAGAAACAGTTTCTGTCGAAAGAAACGCCGAAGGTAAACCGGTATCCAATAAGCTTGATTTTGAAGCCAGCATAAAATCAAAGATTCTTGTGGTTACCGATACCGCTTCAAACCTGGACAGGATTAAAGCTTTTCTTGCTACGATCGACAAAAAGCCAAAACAGGTTTTAATCGAAACCAGGATTATGGAAGTTAATAAAAATATTTTACGGGATATCGGCTTTGATTGGGGGACCGGAACGAGCGGTGCAAGCGGTTATACTAATGCCCCGGCTGACCTGAGTTTAGACGGAAAAGGGTATAAGACCTTGGCTGGCCGTAATCTCGGTTCAGAATTTACTCCTTCCGCGTTTTTGCCTGTAGAAGGGACCAGTACCCTTGCCGGAAACTATCCTTATGCTGCCGGCCTGGAGCTGATTTTTAAAAAAATTGCCGGAGATAAATTTGAAGTAATTATGCACGCGCTTGAGCAGGATTCCGATACCAATACGCTTTCCGCGCCGCGCATTTTGACTTTGGATAATCAAGAGGCGTCAATTCTAGTCGGATACCATACTCCGATTTTAAAGTCGGATGTTACTGCCGGTTCTACTACTTCCGGTACCGGGACAACGGTTACTCAGACATTGGACTATTATCAGGAAATCGGCATTCGTTTAAATGTCGTGCCGCAGATTAGCGAAGAAGGGTATATCAATATGCTTATTCATCCCAGTGTTACTTCTTCCAGTTCCAGTGTTACCGCCACATCTTCGGCAAGCGGCGCAACCACTACGACGAATTATCCGATTATCGACGTGCGCGAAGCGCAGACGCAGATTTTCATGAAAGACGGCGAGACGATTGTTATCGGCGGCTTGATGAAGGATGTTAAGAGAAAAGAGATTAACGGAATTCCTTTTCTTTGTAAGATCCCCTTGCTCGGGGTCTTTTTTCAGAGAGAAACAACTAGTTCGGCCAAAGTCGATTTGTTGATATTTATTACCGCGCACATATTAAAAGATGAGGATATGACTCCGGCGGTAGAGCGCTTCGAGGCAACTATGGTTGATCCGGATGTGCGGGTTAGGGATACAACAGTAATTTTAAACCGGCCAGCTCTGAAAACTAAACCAAATTAATTTATGATTTATAAATTCAGGTTTAGTTTTATTAAAATAGGCATCATCAAGTATATTTCTCATCTAGATTTGATGCGTACTTTTACACGCGCCTTTCGCCGCGCTAGTTTGCCGCTTAAGATCTCGCAGGGGTTTAATCCTCATCCCAAATTCAGCATCACCCGGGCCTTAAAATTAGGAGTGGAGAGCGAAAACGAAGAAGCACAGGTAGAGTTAGTTAAATTCATCCGGGCAGCTGATTTTCAGCTATTATTAAACCAGCAGCTGCCAGAGGGGATCAGATTAAAGAATACAACTATAATTTAAGGGGAATTTATGTCTAAAGAGATTTTGATTAATGTTGAGCCGCAGGAAAAGAGGGCCGCGATTATTAATGAAGGCCGGTTGGAAGAGTTTTATATTGAGCGGCCGCAGGATAAAACTATCGTCGGAAATATTTATAAAGGCAGGATTGAAGCCGTGTTGCCTTCCTTGGGCGCGGCCTTTGTAAACATCGGCTTGCCTAAAAACGGATTTCTTTATTTATCGGAAATTCAGGAAACGCTGGATGCTTTAGAGCCGGTAGAGCAGGGCCACCAGCCAAAAAAAGAACATCCAAAAACCGAAATTAAAAAAGGCCAGGAAGTCTTGGTACAGGTAGTCAAAGAGTCCTTCGGTACTAAGGGCCCGCGGCTTTCCTGCCATATCGGATTGGCAGGAAGATGCTTGGTATTAATGCCGGCGGATAAACAGGTGGGGGTTTCCCGCCGGATAGAGGATGATGAGGAGCGCCGGCGTTTAAAGAAGATTTTAAATGAACTGAAGCTTCCTAAGGATCTTGGTTTTATCGTGCGCACTGCCGCGTGGAATAAATCTAAGCAGGAAATCAGCCGTGACGCTAATTTCTTGATTAAGCTGTGGCGCAGGATTGAAAAAGGCATTCAGGCAAAGCCGGCGCCGAATTTGATCTACGAAGAGTATGACTTGACTTTAAGAGTGATCCGCGATTCTTTTACCGAAGACGTGCATAAATTGATCGTTGATTCTAAGGAGGAATTTTACCGGATCAAATATTTTATGCGCACTTTTTTAAGCTATCTGGCTAATAAGGTTGAGTTCTACCAGGGCGATGACTTATTTGGAGAAAAGGACGCAGAAAAACAGATTAACAAAATTTTTGACAGCAAAGTTTATTTAAAATCCAAGGCCTATCTGGTAATCGAGCCGACGGAAGGGCTGGTTGTGATAGACGTGAACAGCGGGGGTTTTCGTAAAAAATTTAATCAGGAAGATACGGCTTTTAAGGTTAATTGCGAAGCGGCAATCGAAGTGGCGCGGCAATTGCGTTTGCGCGATTTAGGCGGGATCATTGTGATCGACTTCATTGATATGGAGAAGGAAGGGCACCGTCGAGAAGTTCTGAATGTGCTGAAAAATCAACTGCATAATGATAAAGCCAAGTATGATATTTTGGGAATTTCTAAGTTCGGTGTGGTAGAAATGACCCGTGAACGCGTGCATCAGACTGTACAGACGCTTTCTTACCAGAGCTGTCCCTATTGCAAGGGCAGCGGAAAGACCAAATCCGCGATAACTATGTCAATTTACGCCTTTAAAGAATTAAAGAAGTTCCTTAAGGCAAACCAAGCCCGGGAAGTCAACCTCGTTTTAAACCCATCGGTAATTGACGAAGTGTTAAAGGAAAAAAATAACCTCAAAAGCGTTGAGGCCAAATTTAAGGTAAAGATTAATCTTATCTCTAATCCTGCCTCGCATATAGAGGAAATTAAGATTTATTAGTCCGTAATTCCTTGATTTTTCCAGGAAAACGTAATATAATAATACTCTAATTTTTTATTGCTAAGGAGAATTTTTATGGCAAATCACAAGAAGCCTAACCCTAAAAAGGACAATATGTTGAAGCGGTTTCCTTTTAGCTGGCTGCTGATTATCGCAGTAGTTTATTTATTAATTAACTTAACCAGTTTTTCCGCTAGCGGCGGAGTGCCTAAAGAAATCGCTTATAGCGAGTTTTATAAGGTGCTCAAAGAATCGCCGGACAAGATTAAGTCGGTTTCCAAGACGGAAACTGTCCTGCAGGGCGAATTTTCTGATGGCTCGCGTTTCTACGTGAATATTCCCGATAATGATCAGGAATTATTGAATTTAATGCGCCAGAATCTCAAGCGTTTTGAGGTAAAGATGCCGCGGACTTTTTGGACGGCATTATTATTAAACGTGGCGCCGGTATTGTTCTTTCTTTTGATTATCTGGTTGATGCAAGCCCGCGGCGAGCAGATGGGGAATCGCGTATTGGGCTTTGGCAAGATCCGCGCTAAGATTCATAATGAGAAAGACAATGAAAAAGTCACTTTTCAGGATGTCGCCGGAGTAGATGAGGCAAGGGAAGAATTGCAGGAGGTAATTGAGTTTTTGAAAGATCCGAAGAAGTTTCAGCGCTTAGGCGGTAAAATCCCGCGCGGCGTATTGCTGGTCGGGCCTCCGGGCTGCGGAAAGACATTAGTGGCTAAGGCGGTTGCCGGAGAAGCCGGGGTGCCTTTTTTTAGTATTTCCGGTTCTGATTTTGTGGAAATGTTTGTCGGAGTAGGGGCGTCCCGCGTCAGAGATCTATTTGAGCAGGGCCGCAAGGCGGCTAAGGTCAGCGGTAAGGGCGCGATTATTTTTATCGATGAGATTGATGCGGTTGGCCGCTTGCGTTTTTCTGGTATCGGAGGCGGGCATGATGAAAGAGAACAAACGCTAAACCAGCTGTTGGTTGAAATGGATGGTTTTACTACTGAGCAGGGGCTGATTTTGATTGCCGCAACCAACCGGCCGGATACACTGGATCCCGCTTTACTTAGGCCGGGAAGGTTTGACCGTTTAATTGTGGTAAATTTACCGGATATTGCCGGCAGAGAGGCCATTCTAAAAGTTCATACGAGAAAAATTAAGCTTTCTCCGAATGTAGATTTGAGGTCTATTGCCCAGCACACCTCGATGTTTTCCGGGGCTGATCTGGCTAATCTTTGTAATGAGGCGGCGCTTTTGGCTGCCCGCCGTAATAAAGAAGGCGTAGACCAGGCGGATCTGGAAGCAGCGATTGAGCGGGTAATGATGGGGCCGGAGAAAAAGAGCAAGGTAATGTCCAGACGGGAAAAAGAACTTACCGCGATACATGAGGCAGGGCACGCGCTCTTGTCGCTTTTAATCCCGGAAGTCAATCCGATGACCAAGGTTTCGATTATTCCGCGCGGCATGGCCGGCGGCTATACTTTAACACCGCCGCGGGAAGATAAGCGCTATCATTCTAAGCGCGAGCTATTGGGGAATATCACTGTTTTGTTGGGCGGCAGGGTTTCCGAGGAAATAAATTTCGGCGATATTACTACCGGCGCGGGGCACGATTTGGAAACCGCGACTAACTTAGCCCGTCAGATGGTTTGTGATTTTGGCATGAGCGACCGTTTAGGCAATATTACTTTAGGCAAAAGCCATGGCCCGGTATTTTTGGGCCGGGATTTAGTGGAAGAAAGGAATTACAGCGACCGTACTGCCGGCGTCATAGATGATGAAGTAAAACGCCTGATCGACGAATGCTACCAGCGCGCCAAGCGCCTGATTCAGGAGCATGATGATAAGTTAAAACTGCTTTCTGAAAAGCTCTTAGAAAAAGAAGTTTTAAATGCCGAAGAAGTAAAGCAAATGCTTTTTGGCCAGCCGGGCATCGCCAATGCGAGTTCTTCAGTATAAAGATTCCGCTGATTTAATTCGTTTTATGCGCGAGGCTAAAGTGGATCCCTATGGGATTAAAATTATGTATCCTAAGGGGATGGAGTATTGCCTGCGCCTGGAACGGATTTCTAAT
This sequence comes from bacterium, assembly GCA_021813045.1. Classification (GTDB taxonomy): domain Bacteria; phylum Omnitrophota; class Gorgyraeia; order Gygaellales; family Profunditerraquicolaceae; genus JAKAMF01. Next base: position 8,099 of record JAKAMF010000042.1, read on the forward strand.
ATCTGCGCTAATATTTTGAAACAGGAGATGCTTTCTTTAGGCGCGGACGCGGCGGTTTCGCGCGATACCCTTACCGGCAAGGCAAAAACCACAGATTGTCTTTTATTGGGGAATCTTTCTCAGTATAAATTGCTTTGTGAGAAATTGGTTAAACAGCCGTTTGGCCTGAATCGGCTGGGCAGTAACCTGGCGAAATTGCTGGATAATTATCAGAAAAACGATTTTCTGATTAATACGCCAAAATATAAATTACGCTTGAAACAAAATCGTCCGTTGGTCATGGGGATTGTTAATTTAACCCCGGATTCTTTCAGCGGCGACGGAATTTACCAAGGCACAAGGCACAAGGCACAAGACACAAGTAGAGTAGTAGATTTTGTGGAAGAATTAGTAGGCCAGGGGGCGGATATCATTGATCTGGGCGCGGAATCATCGCGTCCGGGGGCAAGACCGATATCAGTCAGAGAAGAGTCGGCCAGGGTTTTACCGGTATTAAAATCATTAGCCAAAAAAATTAAGGTGCCTATTTCTATAGATACCTATAAGCCGGAAGTGGCCAAGCAGGCCTTAGCCAGCGGAGCCAGTATAATTAATGATATTACCGGTTTGTCTAATCCGCGAATGATCAGGGTTGTTGCCAGCGCGGGGTGTCCGGTAGTAATTATGCATATGCAAGGCAGGCCCCGGAATATGCAGAAAAATCCCCGGTATCATTCGGTGGTGGGTGAGATTATCGAGTTTTTGCGTTTTCGTATTCAGTCCGCTCAAGCCGGCGGAGTCGCCGAAGACAAAATTATTATTGATCCCGGTATCGGTTTTGGCAAAACTTTGGAACACAATCTGGAAATATTAAAGAATTTAAGGGAGTTTAAAGTTTTGGGCAGGCCGATTTTAATCGGCACTTCGCGAAAAAACTTTATAGGGAAAATTTTAAACCGATTGCCGCAGGGGAGAATTAACGGCACTATTGCCAGTTGTTTGATTGCCGCGCAAAACGGGGCGAATATCTTGCGCGTGCATGATGTAGCTCAAACAAAAGAGGCGCTGAAAATATACTCCGCGGTAGAAAATTAATTACCTATGGAAAACTTACTATATTATTGGAAGCCGATTGTAGAGATCCTGATCCTTTGGTTTGTGATTTATGAGGTAATGCTTTTTTTTGAGGGTACGCGCGCCTTACAGGTAATCCGCGGAATCGTCGTTCTTCTAATCGCCTATTTTATATTTCTAAAACTTGGTTTTGAGATCCTGGACTGGTTGCTAGGGCAGTTATTTACTATTTCGGTAATTGCGATGATGATAATTTTTTCGCCCGAAATCAGGCAAGGGCTAGCGCGGCTGGGTAAACGCAGGTTTGGGTTTTCTTTAAAGCAGGAAGAACTAGACTATCTTCTTAAACAGCTTTCTGAAGCAGCCCAGAATCTTTCTCGTGCTAAGCATGGCGCGATTATTGCGATTGAAAAAAATGACCCTTTGACCGCTTATATCGAAAGCGGGGTAATTATTGACGGACAGGTTAGCTCTGAACTGATCGAGACCATCTTTGACCGCGCAACAATTTTACATGACGGAGGATTGATTATTCAGCGCGGCAGGATTAGCGCCGCCGGATGTATTTTTCCTTTAACCGAGAATCATGAATTAAGCCGGATTTTTGGTACGCGGCACCGTGCGGCTTTGGGATTAAGCGAAGAAACCGATGCCATCATTGTTGTTATTTCCGAAGAGCGGCAGGATATTGCACTGGTGTATCAGGGTAAGATGTATAAAGATTTAAGTACTAAAGAATTGAGTGAGAAAATAGAACAGTTAATTAAAGTAAAATAATGAATAAAGTAAAAAAATCCCTCATCGAAAAGCTTATCTATTGGCTCGCTTCGCATCCGGTATTAAAGCTTATTGCTTTGATATTGGCTGTCCTTTTGTGGTTTTACGTAAGGGGCGAACTGAATAAAGGTTATTGATATGGCGGAATTGGGAGTTAATATCGACCATGTCGCTACCTTGCGCCAGGCGCGGCGCGGTAATCAGCCTGATCCGGTATTGGCCGCGTTAATCTGTGAATCAGCCGGAGCGGATTCGATCGTTGCCCACTTAAGGGAAGACCGCAGGCATATTAATGAAAACGATGTTTTTCTTTTAAAAAAAACGGTAAGGACAAAATTTAATTTAGAAATGTCTATTGCCGAGGAGATCATAGATATCGCCTGTTGTTTACAGCCTGATCAGGTAACCTTGGTTCCGGAAAAGCGCCAAGAATTAACTACGGAAGGCGGTATTGATGCCAGGAAAAATTTTCCCCGCCTGAAAAAAACAATTGCGAAATTAACTAAAAAAAATATCGCGGTTAGTTTGTTTATTGATCCGGATAAAAAACAACTGGACGCAGCGAATGATTTAGGGGTTAAGTTTATTGAGCTGCATACGGGAAAATTCGCTTTAGCTAAAAATAAAAAAGAACAGCAAAAGCAGTTTTTGATTTTAAAGAATGCCGCGGCCTACGGTTTATCTAACGGTTTAAGGATTTTTGCCGGCCATGGATTGGATTATGGTAATGCACAGATGATCGCGCGGATTAAAGGAGTAGAAGAGCTGAATA
>JAKAMF010000043.1 GCA_021813045.1 bacterium
AGATTATCGCGATAAACCGTGAAGATAATTTTGTCGTCGTGGATATCGGAAAGAATTCCGGTTTAAAAATAGGCGATCGGCTTAAGGTTATCCGCGGCGAAAAGACAATTGGCAATTTGGAAGTAATCGAAATCAGGGAAACAATTTCCGCCTGCGACATTAAGAAAGAATCCCAAGGTTTAAAAGTCGGCGATCAGGTAAAATAAATAGTTTTACTTTTTTAGACACATGGTTCGCATAAAGAAATCCCCTTCCCAGAATATTTCTATTGAAGATGTAGCTAAGCGCGCCGGCGTATCCATTACTACGGTATCCCGCGTAATCAACAAGCTCCCTTCGGTTAAGGGCAAAAATAAACAAAAGGTATTAGACGCAGTCAAAGAATTGAATTTTCAGCCTTCGGTATTGGCGCAGCGACTGGCTACCGGTAAAAGCAATGTGATCGCCCTGGTTGTCCCCCGTTACGAAGGCATGTTTTATTCTTTTTACCTTTTGGAATTATTGCGCGGTATTGGTACGCTTTGTGAAGTATTAAAGCTGGACCTGCTTTTGCGTTTAACTGACGCAAGTTCAGTTATCAGTTTTCGCGGGGTCGGCGGCGTAATTTTCGCGGATATTATTACTAACCGCCAGCAATTGGAACAGGCGCTTAGCCAAAAGCTGCCGGTAGTGGTAATCAATAATTATGTTAAAGATTTAGATGTAACTTGTATTGCCGTAGATAATAAGTTAGGCGGCATTCAGGCGGTTGATTATTTAGTCAGCCTGGGCCATAAAAAAATTGCCCATATTACCGGCGATGTAATTACGCAGGCGGCAGCTGACCGCTTGGCCGGCTATAAAGAGGCTTTGGTTAAAAATAATATTGCTTTGCGGCAAGATTATATTTTCCAAACCGATTATTCGCGCGGGGCAGCGCGGATAGCGGCGGAAAAAATGTTGAAGATGGCAGATGCCCCGAGCGCGGTATTTGTGGCATCTGATTCTATGGCCTTAGAGGTAATGGCCGTAGCCCGTGAATTAGGCAAAAAGATACCGGAAGATTTATCGATCATCGGTTTTGACGATAATCCTTCCGGGCTATACGGGGCGATATCTTTGACTACGATTCGGCAGCCATTGGTAAAAATGGCGCAAGAGAGTGTTAAAGAATTAAACCAGTTAATGGCCTCAAAAAACAAAGAGGTCAAAAAAATAATTCTTCCCACGGAATTAGTTATCCGTGAATCCTGTCAGAGTATTTAAAAATACAATTTATAGTGGATATTTCTAAAAGCCATACAATATATTGTATTTTTTTGTTGACAACTAAAACAGCCGTTGCTATACTTTAAAACCGGGTTAAGAAAATAATATTTGTTTTAATTATGGGAGGCAGCGATGAATCTGAAGTTATCTGAAAATGCCTTAAAGGTATTAGAGAGAAGATACCTGAAGAAAGACGAAAACGGCAAAGTCGTGGAGACACCGGAAGAATTATTCCGGCGTGTCGCCCGCGCGATTGCCTGGGCAGACAAAGAATACGGGGCAAGCCCGAAGCAAATCGCTGAATTAGAAGAATCGTTTTTTAATGTCATGACCGCCCTGGAGTTTGTGCCGAATTCACCCTGCCTGATGAATGCGGGAAAAGAGCTTGGGCAACTGAGCGCCTGTTTTACTCTTCCGATAAACGATTCCATGGAATCTATTTTTGATACGCTCAAGTCTACCGCGATCATTCATAAATCCGGCGGCGGGACGGGATTTTCTTTCTCCCGGCTGAGGCCGAAAAATTCCGTGGTTAAGACCACTGGAGGCGTAGCCAGCGGGCCGGTTTCTTTTATGAAGGTTTATGACGCGGCGACCGAAGCAGTCAAGCAGGGCGGCACGCGCCGCGGCGCCAACATGGGCATTTTAAGAGTTGACCATCCGGATATCGTGGAATTTATCGGTTGTAAATCCGATAATAACCTGATCAATAATTTTAATATCTCCATTGCGATCACCGACGAGTTTATGGAGAAAGTGAAGAAGAACGAAGATTATGATTTGATCGACCCGCATTCTAAAAAAACCGTGCAGAAGATCAATGCTAAAGATGTTTTTGAATTGATCGTTAAGCAGGCGCATAAAAACGGCGAGCCAGGGGTAATTTTTATCGATAAAATTAATCAGGATAATCCTACGCCGAAATTGGGACAGATTGAAAGCACTAATCCTTGCGGGGAGCAGCCGCTTTTGCCTTACGAAAGCTGCGATCTGGGTTCGATCAATTTAATGCAGATGTGTAAAACCAATGCCAGCGGCGCTTCTGAGCTGGATTGGGAAAAATTAGGCCGGACTACCCGCCTAGCAGTGCATTTTCTGGATAATTTAATTGATGTGAATAAATTTCCCATTCCGGAAATCGAAAAAGCCACCCGCGCTACCCGTAAGATCGGACTCGGCGTGATGGGCTGGGCCAGTTTATTGATCCAATTAGGTATTGCCTATAATTCGCCGGAAGCGGTATCTCTGGCGGAAAAGGTAATGTCTTTTATTTTGAATGAGGCGATTAAGAAGTCGCATGATTTGGCAGAGGAAAAAGGCGTGTTTCCCGCTTTTGACGGCAGTGTTTTTGATAAAAAAGGGGCTAACCTTAAATTACGCAATGCCACTTTGACCACGATCGCTCCTACCGGCACGATCAGCATTATTGCCGGGCCGTGCTCTTCAGGAATCGAGCCGCTGTTCGCGATATCTTATTACCGTAATGTCATGGATAACGATAAACTGGTTGAAGTTGAGCCGTTATTTGAAGAAGTGGCGCAAAAGAGGGGTTTTTACAGCCGTAAGCTGATGGAAAAGATTGCCGAATCAGCTTCCTTGAAAGATATTGAGGGGATTCCGGAGGATGTAAAAAAAGTTTTTGTTACTTCGCATGATATTATTCCGGAATGGCACGTGCGCATGCAGGCGGCTTTTCAAAAATTTACCAATAATGCCGTAAGCAAAACGATTAATTTTTCTCACGATGCCACACTGGATGATGTGCGCAAGTCATACCTTTTGGCCTATGAGCTGGGCTGCAAAGGTATCACTATTTACCGCGACGGCAGCCGCGAAGAGCAAGTTTTAAATATCGGCAAGAAAGATAAGCCTGCGGAACAGAAAATTGTTGATCCGGGTAAAATCGGCCCGCGGCCGCGGCCGGAAGTGATTACCGGCACGACTACTAAAGTTTCCACTGGTTGCGGTAATCTTTACGTGACGATTAACGTTGATGAGGACATTAAGCCTTTTGAGCTTTTTACCCAGATGGGCAAGGCCGGCGGATGCGCCGCCAGCCAGTTAGAGGCTTTAGGAAGATTAGTTTCTATGGCTTTCCGTTCCGGCATTGAAGTAAAGTCAATTATCGAGCAGTTGCGCAATATCCGTTGCCCCAGTCCGTCTTGGGAAAAGGGCCAGAGGATTTTTTCTTGTGCTGATGCGATTGCCCGGGTAATCGAAAGGCGCTTGGTCAGCGGCGGAGAGCCGGCAGTAGCGGCGTTAGCCGAAGAGATCGACACTGCGATGAAACATTCCGCCAGTGACGCTGCGGCAAATAAAACAGATGATGCCGGCTTGCATGGCAATATCGTCGGTGTTTGCCCGGATTGCGGCGGCGCGCTGCGCCACGAAGAGGGCTGTACCAAATGCCACGCCTGTGGATATTCTAAATGCTGAAATAACAAAATTTTTAAAAAATCTTAGAAAACAGGGGCTAGCTCTTAAGAGGGCTGGCCCCAATTACTTATGGACTACGACGTAATTGTTATTGGGGCAGGGCATGCGGGAATTGAGGCGGCAATCGCCGCCGGGCGTATGGGCTGCCGCACGCTTTTAATTACCCAGAAGAAAGAAACTATCGGATTGTTGAGCTGCAATCCGGCGATCGGCGGGGTGGGCAAGGCGCAGCTGGTTAAGGAAATTGACGCCTTAGGCGGAGTAATGGCTAAAGCGGCTGATGCCTGCGGGATTCAATTCCGTATGTTGAATGCCTCTAAGGGCATTGCCGCGCAATCCTTGCGCGCGCAAATCGATATGGACTTGTATAAGGATTACATGCAGGCTCTGGTGGCGAAGTCAGAAAACCTCTCTTTATTAGAAGCAGAAGTAAAAAAGTTAGTGGTTAAAAAACAAAAGATAGAAGGGGTGATCACGGACAAGAATGAAAGTATCAGCTGCGGCGCTCTGGTAATTACTCCGGGGACTTTTTTAGACGGCCTGATCCATATCGGCTTGGAGCATTTTAGCGGTGGCAGAATTAATGAAGCGGCCAGCCTTGGCTTAGGGGATGATTTAAGGGGCCTGGGGTTTAATATTTTACGTTTTAAAACCGGCACCTGCGCGCGTTTAGATAGAGATACCATCGACTATTCCGCTTTAAAAATTCAAGAGGGCGATCAGCCGGCAATCCCGTTTTCTTTTTCTACGGCGAGAATTAAACAAAAGCAGGTCGGTTGTTATATTACCTATACTAATGAAAAAACCCATCAGATCATTCGCGACAATCTTAACCGCTCGCCGCTTTATCAGGGGATCATTAAGGCAACCGGCGTGCGCTATTGTCCGTCTATTGAAGATAAGATCGTTAAATTTTCCGAACGCCCCCGGCATCAAGTTTTTCTGGAGCCGGAGGGATTAAAAAGCCCGCGGGTTTATCCCAATGGTTTATCGACCAGCTTGCCGGAAGACGCGCAATTAGCGATGCTCCATTCTGTTGTTGGTTTGGAAAAAGCTAAGGTTTTGCGTTTCGGCTATGGCATTGAGCATGATGTAGTAGAACCGACTCAGCTTTTTCCTACTCTGGAAGCCAAGTTGATCAAAGGGCTTTATTTCGCCGGCCAGATTAACGGAACTACCGGCTATGAGGAAGCGGCAGCGCAGGGATTAATCGCGGGAATCAATGCTGCTTTGCGCGTAAAAGGCAAAGAGCCGTTTATTTTAGACCGTTCACAGGCCTATATCGGAGTTTTGATTGATGACCTTACCACCCGCGGCACTAATGAGCCGTACCGTATGTTTACTTCCCGCGTAGAATACCGCCTGATCCTGCGGCAGGATAACGCGGATTTGCGTTTGGCAAAATTCGGCCGGGAATTAGGGCTTATCAGTAAAAAAGATTTTCAGCGTGTCGAACAAAAAGCGCAGGATATACAAAAAGGGATTGCTTATTTAAGGAAGACTCGGATTAAACCGGATGAAAAAATTAATCAGATTTTAACCGGCCTGCAGAGCGCTGGCTTAAGGAAGAGCTCTACTTTGGAAGAAATCCTCAAGCGTCCGCAGGTATCCTTAGCTAGCTTAACCAAATTAGCCGGCGTTAGCCAGGCCGTGCCGGAATATATTTTGCAAGCCGTGGAAAATGAGATAAAATATGCTGGGTTTATCCAAAGGCAGGTCAGCGAGGCGGAGAAGTTTAAAAATCTGGAAAAAATCCGGCTTCCGGCTGATTTTAACTATTTAAAGGTCCCGAGCCTGTCGCGGGAAATCAAAGAAAAATTAACCAAGGCCAGGCCGGTTAGTTTAGGGCAGGCGGCGCGGATTTCCGGAGTTACTCCGGCGGCGATTTCCATATTAATGGTTTATTTAAGGAAGATAAATGGACAAAAATAAGAATTATACAGCCTTAAAAAAATTCTGCCTGGATCAGGGAGCCGGTTTATTCGGCGTGGCGGATATTGAGTGTATAAAAAAGGAATTTTTATTAGCTCCCCGGCTATTGGAAAAAATGGATAAAGCGGTTTGTTTGGCGGCTAGTTTATCGTCGGCGATTCTAGAAGAAATCGATCAACAGCCGACCAGGATATATTTTCATAATTACCGCACGCTTAACACGCTGCTTGATCAGATAGCTTTGAAGGCGGCTAATTTTATCCAGAATAAGGGATTTCTGGCTTTACCTGTACCGGCTTCGCAGATCATTGATTGGCAAAAACAAACCAGTCATCTTTCTCATAAAAAGATCGGGCATCTGGCCGGCTTGGGCTGGATCGGCAGAAATAACCTTTTAGTGAATAAGAAACTCGGCAGCCAGTTACGGCTGGTAACTATCCTGACCAATCTGCCTTTAAAAATTGACCAGCCGACAAAAGATAATTGCTCTACTTGCCGGCTTTGTTTAACGGTTTGCCCGGCCGGCGCGATTAAAGATAATCCGGCTGATTTCGACCATTTAAAATGCTTTGAAAAGTTAAAAGAGTTCCAAAAACAGCGTATTGCCGAACAGTTCATTTGTGGTGTTTGCGTCAAGGCCTGTAGGGCTAATATAAGGTGTTAATTGCCCTCTAATATGGTATAATTACTGATATGTTTTTATTAATTATAGGCTTGGTTGTAATTATGGCATTGGCAGTCGGCTGGTCGATCGGCGCCAATGATGCGGCTAATTCTTTAGGCACTGCCGTCGGCTCTAAAGTTTTAAACCTGCGCCAGGCCATTATACTTATCGCAATCTTTGGTTTTCTAGGCGCGTTTTTACAGGGCTCTTATGTAACGAAGACCATTGGCAGGGGGATTGTGCCAATGGATCAGCTAGGCAAGAATATTTCTCTTTATATTGCCTTGGTAGCTTCTTTTGGCGCCTGTGCCTGGGTGGTTTTGGCGACTTATTGGAAAATGCCGATTTCCACCAGCCATTCGATCGTCGGCGCGGTTGCCGGGGCGGGATTAGCCATTGGCGCGCCGATAAAATGGAAAGTGCTTTTAGATATTTTTATCTGCTGGATTTTTACGCCGATTGGCGCGGCAGTATTGGGTTATATTTTTTACCGGATTTTTAAAAATATTTTTTACCGGATTATTTCCCGCCGGTTTATTAAACCGGTAATGGCGACCTTGATCATTGTCAGCGGCTGTTATGTGGCTTATACCTGGGGCGCTAATGATGTGGCTAATTCCGTCGGGCTTTTGGCCGGATCCGGTGTATTAAATGTGAATATTAGTATAATTTTAGGCGGGGCAGCGATTGTTTTAGGTATTGTTACCTGGGGCTATAAAGTGATTGAAACGATTGGCTCGGAAATTACTAATCTTTTGCCGATCATGGCTTTTTCCGCGCAGCTGGCCAGCGCGATCAATGTGCATGTTTATACGGTTTTTGGCATTCCGGTTTCTACCAGTCATTCGATCGTCGGCGCGATTTTTGGCGTTGGCCTAGTTAAGGGCTTAAGGGTTTTAAATATTAGGATTATACGCGAAATTATTACTTGCTGGTTGTTAACGCCTTTTGTTTCCGGGATAATCAGCTTTGTGGTTTTAAAAATTATCATGGTTTTTATAAAAATCGCATAGGGAGGAGAAATGAAAGAAGTGAGAAATATTTTAGGATGGTTAGGCATGGCAGAAGAAGAGTCAATTATCCGGGACGCCCAGAAGCATGTAGAAGAAGCCTGCAAGACCGTGGCTTATTTTTCCGATGCGGTAAAGAGCTTTATTCAGGGCGACCTTGAAGCTAAGACCGTAGCGATTGAAAAGGTAAGAGAAAGCGAGCATCAGGCAGATATTTTAAGAAACAAGATGATCGACGAGCTATCCGAGAGCCTTTTATTGCCTCCGGACCGCGAAGACTTGATGCATTTTGTTAAGACGCTGGACAAGATTGCTGATTGGACCAATGGCGCGGCGCGGCTATTAGGTTTTATTGAGCAGAAACTGCCGGATAATGTCCTGAAGAATATTTCTTTGGGCACGGAATTAATCGTTTCTTCCGTGGGAAGGCTGAAAGACGGTATTCAGGCCGTAATCAAGAATGATTTGAAAAAGGCTATGGCTGACGCGCGGGAAGTTGCCCGTTTTGAACATGAAGCAGATGATCAGAAAAAAGCCCTGATTGAAGCAATCATCCATGCCAAGCTTGAGCCGGCAACTCTACTGTTAAGCTATCAGCTGGCGGAATATCTGGAAGGCGTGACCGACAAGATTGAAGATGCCGCTGATTTTATCAAGGTAATCGCGATCAAGGCGAAATAAATGCCCGTAAAAATCCTGATTGTTGACGACGAAAAAGATATCCGTGAGATTACCCAGCATTTTTTGCAAAAGAGGAACTATAGCGCTTTTATCGCCGCCAACCAAGCCGAGGCGGTAAGTTTAGTGCAGAGCGAGCATCCGCAATTGATTTTGCTTGATTTGCGTTTGGGTTCAGAAAGCGGAATCGACATTCTGCGCAAAATTAAAAGTATTGATAGTAATAATAAGGTAATTATGGTGACCGGCCTGGGAGATGACGAGGCCTTTCGCCAGGCAAAAGAGCTTGGCGCGAACGAATTTATTACCAAGCCGTTTACCGCGGATTATTTGCATCAGTTAATCGTAAAAACCCTGCAGTAATTAAGGGAGGACAAAATGGAAGAGATATTGGAGATTTTGGAAAAGGATTGCCGCGCCAGCGCGGAAGATATTGCTAAGATGACCGGTAAAAAAGCCGCGGCGATCAAACAGGCAATTAAAAAACTGGAAAAAGAAGGCGTAATTTTAAAATACAAGGCAGTAATTAACCGGGAATTAGTCAGGGATACGGATTCGGCAGTGCGCGCCTTGATTGAAGTTAATATTGCCCCGCAAAAGGATTTAGGCTTTGATAAGATCGCCGAAAGAATCTATTCTTTTGGCGAAGTTTCCAGCTGCTATTTAATTTCCGGCACTTATGATTTGCTCTTAGTGGTTGAAGGCAGAGATTTGCAGACTGTGGCGCGCTTTGTAGCGGAAAAATTAGCTCCCTTAGAGCATGTTAAGGGCACGGCCACACACTTTTTACTGAAAAAATATAAAGAAGACGGCGTGATTTTAAAGCACCGCGAAGAAAATAAGAGGATCGCGATTTCGTATTAACCGATAGTAGAATGAAAAATATAATTTCTAAAAAAGTACAGGCGATGCAGCCTTCCGGCATCCGGGCATTTTTTGACCTGGTGCTGGGGATGAAGGAAGTGATTTCGCTGGGCGTGGGTGAGCCGGATTTTGTTACTCCCTGGTCTATCCGCGAAGCGGGGATCTATTCTTTGGAACAGGGCTTTACTTCTTATACCTCCAATAAGGGGTTGTATAAATTGCGTTTGGGCCTGGCCCGTTTCTTAAAACATAAATACGGATTGGAATATTGTCCGGATGAGGAAATGCTGATTACCGTAGGGGTAAGCGAGGGAGTGGATTTGGCTTTACGGGCAATTATTAATCCGGGGGATAAGATAATCGTGCCGATCCCCAGCTATGTTTCTTACGGCCCGGTGGCGGAATTAGCCGGAGCAAAAGCGGTTTATGTGGATACAACCAAGGATGATTTTAAACTTACGCCGAAAAGCTTAACCAAGGCAATTGACAAAAAGGTTAAAGCGGTAATCTTGAATTATCCTTCTAACCCCACAGGAGTTTCTTATACCAAAAGAGAATTAGAGGGGTTAAGTAAGGTAATGATCAGGCATAATCTGCTTTGTTTGTCCGATGAAGTCTATGATGATTTAACCTATGATTTTGCACATACGCCTTTGGCGACCCTGAAAGGCATGAAAAACCGCGTGATCTACTTAAACGGTTTTTCCAAAGGGTTTGCCATGACCGGCTGGCGCGTAGGTTATGTCTGCGCACCCCGCGAGATTGTCGCGGCAATGACTAAAATACATCAATATACGATTATGTGCGTTTCGATTACATCGCAGATGGCGGCTTGTGAGGCGTTGATTTCCGGGGCAAAGTCAGTTCAGGAAATGAAACGCGAATACAAGCGGCGCAGAGAATTTTTTATCGATGGTTTAAATGACATCGGCTTATCCTGTAAGAAGCCGCAAGGGGCGTTTTACGCCTTCCCTTCGGTCAAACATTTTGGGTTATCGTCGCTGGAGTTCAGCCAGCGGCTTCTCAAAGATAAAAAAGTCGCGGTAGTGCCTGGCACGGCTTTTGGTAAATGCGGAGAAGGATATTTAAGGATGTCTTATGCTTCCAACGCGGATAATTTAAAAGAGGCGCTGGTAAGGATAGGCGATTTCGTAAGGGGTATTTAAAAATGGTAAAGCAGAAACAAAATTACGCGATTTACGTTAAACAGATCGAAGCGATTTCTAAGGTCGCAAATTTAATTACTTCCGGCATGTATTTGGAAGAGTTACTTCGGTTGATTGTGCAGGTTACCGCCGAGATTATGAATTCCAAGATTTCTTCTTTGATGCTGGTTGATCCGCAGAATAAAGAATTGATGGTAAAAGCCACGCAGTCGATTTCTGAGGCCTATAATAAAAAGCCGAACATAAAATTAGGCGAAGGAATTGCCGGAGAAGTAGCCGTGGTTAATAAGCCGATAACGGTTTTAGATGTGCGGCAAGATAAACGCTATCTTAATCAAGATATTGCTAAAAAAGCCGGGCTGGTTTCTCTGGCCAGCGTTCCTTTGGCGGTAAAAGGGAGAGTGATCGGTGTTTTAAATTGCTATACTTCTAAAAAACATGAATTTACCAAGCATGAATTACAGCTTTTGGCTGCTTTGGCCAATCAGGCGGCAGTAGCGATTGAAAATGCCGAGTTAGATTTAAAAGCGCGCAGTGCCGAAGAAGCCTTGGCTGTGCGTAAGCTGGTAGAACGGGCAAAAGATATTCTTTCTCAAGAAGCGAATATTTCTGCCGGTGAGGCCTACCGTTTAATCCAAAAACAAAGCATGGATAGCCGTAAGACCATGCGTGAAGTGGCGGAAGCGA
>JAKAMF010000044.1 GCA_021813045.1 bacterium
TTTTCTTCGATATAATTTTTTATTTTTTCTTTAAATATTTTCCTGTCGAAACGCAGGGAATTCTCCCGCATAGTTTCCGGCTTGAAATCATCTTTTCTTATTTCGAATTCATTTATCGCCGCAATCAGGCCCTGTGCCGATTGATTTTCAAAAAATACAGCTGTTTGGCGGGTAAGGGTTTCTGTGGCTCCGCCTTTGGCAAAGGCAATTACCGGCTTGCCGCAGGCCTGCGCCTCTAAAGGCACAATGCCAAAATCTTCTTCTCCGGGAAAAATTAAAGCCCGGGAATTCCGGTAATATTTTTGCAAGGCATTATCGTCTGCCCAGCCAATGAACTCAATATTTTTACCGGCTAATTTTTTAAGTTTATTCTGGCAGTTTCCTGTGCCGATGACAATTAACTTTTTACCCAGCCGGTTAAACGCTTCAATTGCGATATCCACTCTTTTATAGGGCACTAACGCGGAAACAATTAAATAGTATCCCTCGTCTTTTGTGGAAAGGTTAAACCGGCTCGTGTCCACCGGAGGATAAATAACTTTTGCCTGCCGGCCGTAAAAATCATCAATCCTTAAACGTATATTATCCGATATTGCCACAAAGAAGTCAACACCTGCGTTTGTCTTTAAGTCCCATTTACGCAAATACTTAATTAATGTTTTAATTGCCGCTTTTTTAATCGGGCTATAGTTTCCGAAGTACTCTTCAAAAAAAAGCCAGGCGTAACGCATGGGGGTATAGCAATAACAGATATGCATAGCGGCGTCAGATATTCTTATCCCCTTGGCTACGCAGTGGCTGGAGCTTAAAATCAGATCATATCCTTTAAGGTTAAAACTTTCTATCGCAGCCGGGTATAAAGCCAGGTAATTACGGTAATTATTTTTAATGCCGGGGATATTTTGTAAAAAAGATGTTTTGATATTCATTTTTTCAATTAAGGGAGAAAGCGAGCCTTTATTATGGATAAGGGTAAAGATGTCCGCCTGCGGGTATAATTCGCAAAATACCTCCAGGCACTTTTCTCCCCCGCGCATTCCGGTTAACCAATCATGGACAATCGCAATTTTCATATTATTTTTGACAGATAAAAATATTTTCTCCCGCAGTTGCCCAAGGGGCTATTTTTTCCAGAATATTTCCTAAGCGGCTGCCGATTTTATTTGCCGCGTCAAAAGATTTATTATTTTTAAAAAATCCCGGGCAAAAATCCATTAGGGCGTGTTCATGGTCAACCGGGGCAATTTCTATTATTTTAAAGCCGTTAAGCTCTAATTCTTTTTTTAATTCTTTCACCTTAAAATATTGCTCCCAGTAATAGTTTTTTGGCGGCTTGCCGAGCATCTTTCTGACTAAGGGATTTTTTTTAAGAAAAGTAAGCGGGAATTTAATTTTTTGAAAAATAGAAGAATTGGGCACTTGTAATAAAAAATATCCTTTTGGAGCAAGCACGCGCAGAGCTTCTTTAATTGCCTGGCGGGGGCCTTGCGTAAAATGCTCGATTACCCCTAAAGATAAATAAGCGCCTAAAGAATTAGAGGCCAGCGGTAAATTTAAGATATCTGCCTGTAAAAGCGGAGTATTCTGCTGGTAAGCGGATATTTTAGCTAAAGGGTCAAAGTTATAGTCTGCTCCGAGCAAGGTGTACCCCATTTTTCTAAAATATAACAGATATGGCCCTAACCCGCAGCCGCCTTCCAGTATAGGTTTATTCTTGGGCAGGTATTTTAAATAAAGAGCTACTTGTTTTTGTACGCGCGGGTAATTAAAAATTTCCAGAATTTCGTTTATCTCGCTGGTTTGCCAATTTTCATTCCAGGCCTTTTTGGTAGTCGTATCTATTTTCTTATCTAATAAATTTCTCATTAGCTTTTTAATTCCCGGTAGAGATTTAATGTTTCTTTAGCGGCATTCTCCCAATTGAATTCGGCGCTTATTTTTTGCCCGTTCTTAATGCATTCGTTTCTGATTGAGCTGTCTGTAAGGACAAGGTTAATTTTTTGCGCTAATTCCTGGTTATTCTTAGGATCAAATAAAAATTTTGGTTCCCCGATTATTTCCGGCAAAGAAGAAACATTGGAAGCGATTACCGGAATTTGACAGGCCATTGCCTCTAAGACAGGAAAACCAAAACCTTCATAAAACGAAGGCAAAACTAATAAATCGGCCAGGTTATAGATTTTTACCAGTTCATTATCGCTAACTTCGCCTAAATATAAAGCCCGGCAGGCCTTAATTTTTTCCAAGATTTGCTTTTCCTGGCGGTGAAATCTGCCGACAACAACTAAATGATGTTCAAGCCCCTTCTTTTTTAACTGGCTGTAAGCGTGAATTAATCCTTCGATATTTTTGTGTTTTTTTAAGCTGCCGACAAAAAGAATATATTTTTCCGGTAAGCCGAATAGTATCTTCGTTGCTTCCAGGGCCTGTTGATCGGTAATCTTTTTAAAGATCGGGTCTGCCGCTTCGTAAATAACGCTTATCTTATCTCCCGCCTTGGGATAGAGATCGATCAGGTCATTTTTGGTATTTTGAGAAACCGTGATAATCTTATCCGCGTTTTTTATTGCCTTTAAAATTATCCGCTTTGCGGCAAAACGCTTATAAGCCGGAGCGGAACCGCTAATTTTAAGATAGATTAAATCATGAATAGTAATTACCAGGGGCATTCTTTTTTTAAGAGGAGCGTTAAAATGCGGAACATGCAGAAGGTCTACGCCGTATTTAGCAAAAGGGGCAAAGAATATTTCTTTATAGCGGTAAATTGGCTGCTGGTAATTAACGATTTTGGCTGCAGGAAATCCGGTTAAATCTTCCGGCCGGCCAAAAAGAGTAAAATTTTCTTCTTTTCCCTGTCCCCGCAGCATAAAATCCAGCAGGTTTTTAATATACCTGCCTATGCCGGGATGGTTGATTAAGCGTGAGTCAAAACCGATTTTCATTTTTAAGTATTTTTTCTATTGCCGCTTGCGCTTCTTGCACGCTGATTAATTTCAGGCAAATATTATCCGGACAATTTTCTTTTTGACAATTGGAGCAGCTAACGTCTTTTTGCAGTAAAGTCGCGTTTTTCGGCGCCCATTCTTCTTTCCTATTCGTTCCGCTGTAAAGAATTACTGCCGGAACTTTAGCGATTTCCGCTAAATGAGCAATTGCCGAATCAATTCCGATAAATAAGCCGGAACGCTTAAGTAATTCCAGGGTTCCTTTAAGCGAAATTTTTCCGCTGGCATTAATTGCCTCTGTTTGGCTGGCGTTGATTATTTTCTGGTTTCTTGCAAAATCTTCTTGGGAGCCGGTAAAAATAACCTTGGCTTTGTATTTATCGTAAATAAACCTGGTTAATTGCTGAAAATTTTCTTCCGGCCAATTCTTGGCAGGGTTAGCTGAATAGGCATGAATAGTTACCAATAAATCATTTTTCCCTATCGTCTCTTGTTTTAAGAAATCTTCCAGCGCTTGTTTATCTTTTGCATCTGTATAGATAACGGGTTGTTGCAAGGTAATTTTTATGCCGATTTCTTTTAAGGCCTGGAGGTTTTGCTCAAGCGGATGGCCGGTGAGATATTTAACTTTTTTATCTAATAAAAATCCCAAGCCGGTAATGCCCATGCCGATTTTATATTTCACGCCAGCCAAGTTCATTAATAATATATGCCGGCTGTCCCCCCGGTTGTCAAAGCCCAAGTCAAATTGAAAAGTTTTTAGCTGTTTTGTCAATTGAAAAAAGCTGCTGCCGGATAATATGCTTTTATTTTTCCGTTTAAACCAGGGAGCGTCATAACAAATAATCCGGTCAACAAACGGATTGGCGGCAATGATTTCTTTGGTTTGGCTGTTGGTTAAAAAGGTGATTTTTGCCTGCGGAAAGGCATTTTTAATATTTTCCGGCAGCAGCGTAGAGTAAATTACATCGCCGATATGGTCGAGCCGGATGATCAGGATTTCTTTGATTGTTTTAGGAAGAGATTTTTGCCGCAGAATTTTAAAAGGAAAAGTGAACAGATAACCCCAAAAATCAATTAAGGCTACAAAAATAAGGTAAAATTTATTTTTAAGAACATACATTTAATTTTTAAGTAATGTTTTATAAGCCTTAATGGTTGCCTGCGCGGAATGCTTCCAGAGATAATGATCTTTGATGTGTTTAGCTAAGCCGGAATCATCCGGTTTTTTTAGCGCTGTTATTACTGCTTGGCGTATACTTTTAGCGCTGCCAGGATTGAAATAACTTGCGTAATCAGCAAAATATTCTTTGGTTGCTCCGGCCTTAGTCACGGCTAACTTAGCTCCGGCTAAACCAGCTTCTAAAGCCGCTAATCCCGGGGTTTCGAACCATCCCTGCAGGATAAAAACTTTACTAGCAGCATAAGCAGAAGCAAGTAGCGGGTCATTATGTTCAATCCGGTCAATAAAATGAATATTTTTACCGGCTAATTCGCGGCATTTTTGGTAATATCGGCTGAATTCCGGCACCGGATTACCGATTAAAACTAAGTTTATTCCGGTATTGTTTAGCGCTTTAATCAAATTAAGCTGATTTTTACGCGGCTCTATCCTGCCGACAGAAAGCGCAAAATCCTTGATTTCATACTTTTTTTCAAAAAGTGTTTTCTGCGCATCAGCAAAATTTTCATCCACGCCCAAAGGAATGACCTGCATTTTTTTACGATTAATAGAAAAAAGGCGGGAAACCTGTTTGGCTTCCAGATTTGAGTTAGGTAAAAGCAGGTCAGCGCAAAGGCACATCTTTCTTCTGGCGGAAGGCATTGACGGTAGCGCTACTTTTGTTAAATGCCGCAGAACCATTGCAGTTTTTTTACGCGGGTTTCCGTCTTCAAAAAAAGCGCGCTGAAAAGTTGACCAGAATATCGGCGAGAGCGCAACCTTGACTCCTATATCTTTAGCTGCCAGCATTAAGCCTAAGCAGTCTTTTACTCCGCCAAAGACATGCAGGATATCGTAATTGCTTAATTTATCTTCCCATTGGTTAAAAAGTTTTACGTTTACCCCTTCTTTTTCCAGCGCGGCTTTAGTTTTTAAGAGCATGATTTCTCCGCCGCCGGGTGATTGCATTGCCCAAGGATAAGCGTAAAATAATACTTTCATCTTAGTATGGTTTTTAAGATCCGTTTGGAGGCCTTTCCGTCTCCGAGCGGATTTTTCCAATTATTTTTTGTTTTCAGCATTTTTAAGGCTGCTTTAAGTATGCCTTGCGGCTGCCTGCCGGCAACTATATTAGCCCCTGCGGCCACAGTTTCCGGCCTTTCCGTATTATTACGCAAAGTCAGGCAAGGCACTTTTAAAATACAGGCCTCTTCTTGCGCTCCGCCGGAATCAGTCATGATTAATTTGGCGTTCGCCTCCAGCCATAAAAAATCTAAAAATCCTACTGGCCTAATACTAATGATCTCCCGCGGCAGCTTAAGGCCAAAATTATTTAAGCGTTTTAATGTGCGCGGGTGAATCGGAAAAATAACCGGCAGCCGGGTTTTTTGCGCGGTAAGCGCGATGCCTTTTAATAGGCCGGCAAATATTTTTTTAGAATCCACATTTTCCTGCCGGTGCAAGGTCAAAAGGACATATTTCTTTTGGTTAATTTTAAGTTTTTCAAGGATGCTGCTCTTGGCTTGCGCCGATTTTAAAGAATTCTTTACCGCGTCAACAATGGTGTTGCCGGTAACCCGGATCCGATTTGACGGCATGCCTTCTTTTAAAAGCTGAATTTTGGCTTTTTGCGTAGGAACAAAAAGGTAATCCGAAAGATGGTCCACGATAAAGCGGTTAGTTTCTTCCGGCATACTGCGGTCAAAACTGCGCAAGCCGGCTTCTACATGCGCGACTTTGATCTGAAATCCGGTATAACTTTCCGTGGTAGAAATTTTTTCCGCGGTCAACGCCGCGGCCAAGACAGTATTGGTATCTCCTTGCACAATAATCGCGCAAGGCATTTCTTTGAGCAGTATCTCTTCCAGTTCGATCAGCATCCTGCCGGTATGGTCGCCTTGCCGGAACGGCGCTTTAGATTTAATGTTCAATTTATATTTCGGGCTAGCCAAGCCTAATTCCTTGAAAAATATCTCATCCATTTCATAAGAAAAATGCTGGCCGGTATGCACGCAGAAAAAAGGAACCCGCATTTTTTGGCAGAGTTTAATTACCGGGCTTAATTTAATGATTTCCGGCCGGGTGCCAAAGATAATCGCTATTTTCTTTTTCATTTTAAATAAACAACTCTACTTTCTTGTTTTCGGCGATTAAACTCGGATTTTCTTCTAACGCCAGCGCTTGCAAAGCGAACATCGAGCACCAGGAATTCAAATGCCTTTCTTGCAGGTTGTAAAGGAATCCCTCGGATAGCTGGTAATTTTCCAGGCGGGTTTTAAGCAGGCCGGTTTTATCCTGGCTAAAGATTAATCCTAAACGCAGCGCCTGAGCGAGGATATCCGACCTTTGAAAATGGCTGAATTTGGCGCTTTTCGGGTCGTAGATGTCATTAACGCCGTTTTTATCAACATGCTTAAACATCCATTGTGCTGCTTTTTCGGCCTGCAGGATAAATCTTTCAATTTTAAAAACTGCCCCTGCATAAACCAGGCCTTCTATGCTATAAGCATGCGGATGTAAATGCGTGGTCTGCGTAGTATTGTCAGTAATGAACCTGCCTGACGCGTCTTGTTTGCTTAAAGCAAATTCGCAAATTTTTATCGCCGCTTGTTTATATTTAATTTTATCGGTTATTTCAAATAAATCAGCTAAACTCAAAGCGATTTTAGCATGAAAACTGCCCGGTTGGCTGGACCATTTATCTTGCGGGTTAATGTTGACTTTTGTTTTAGCGTTATAAATGGAATTAAACGAACCATCGGGATTTTGCATTTTATCAATTAAAAAATCCGCGCATTTTTCACAAATTGCCAGCAGCTTTTCCTGTTTATTTTGTTTATATAGATTAACCAGGCCATAAAGCGCCATGCCGGTATCAAAAGAAAAGATATTCTCCGAGCTAAACGAATATAGCGGATCCGCGTTAATATCGTCTTGATATAAGCGGGCCTTAAATCCTCCGCAAGGGTGCAGCGCTTTTTGCAGCAGCCAGTCAGCCGCCGCTTGCGCGCGCTGGATTAATACGGGATCAGCGGATAACCGGTTTAAAAAAAGTAAAGTAGTAATCGCGTAGCCGGTAATTTCTGAATAAAGAAAAGCCGGCGCCTGGCTGTCTAAATCGAGCCAAGCGTAAAAACCTCCGTCTTTAGACTGTATTCCGGAATTAACCAGCCAATTTTTCGCCAAGCTAACCCGGTTTTGTTCTGTCTTTAAGTTTTTCATTTCTTCTTGATTACTTTCGCGGGATTGCCGCAAACTATAGTTGAGTTGCCCACTGAACGGGTAACTACCGAACCGGCGCCGACTACCGCGTTAGCGCCGATATTGATATCCGGCAGGATTGTGGCGTTAGCTCCGATTGCCGCGCCTTTTTTCATCACCCATCTTTTATTAGCCAAATCCCTAGTTTTGTTATAGGCGGGAAATTTATCGTTGGTAAAACATACGCCCGGCCCGATAAAACAGTTGTCTTCCACTTTTAAACCGTGATAAAGCAGGGCTTTATTATGGATTTTTACGTTATCCCCGATAATCACATTACGGTCAATATAAACTCCGTTGGCGATATTGCAATTTTTTCCGATTACCGCGTTTTCCCCAACTTGAACAAAGGCCCAAATTTTAGTCCCTGGCCCGATTTTAGCTGATTTTGCCACCCGCGCGGTTTTATCTATGTAGGGCTTTAAAGAACCTGATTTTCTTTTACCCATGCGATATTCCTCCTTAGCCCTTCATCAATAAACACCTTTGGCTTCCAGCCAAAAAGTTTTTTTGCCAAAGAATAATTGCATAATAATTTCGGCACCTCCGCTTTTCTGGATGGAGTATGGATAATTTTAGAATCACTAAGTGCCAATTCTTTTATTTTTTTAGCAATATAGTTTATGGTGATTGCTTTTCCCGTGCCAAAGTTAACCGCGCGGCCGATTGCTTTCGGGTGGCTGCCCATAATCATAAAAGCATCGATCATATCGTCAACATAAGTAAAATCGCGCGACTGATTTCCGCTGCCGTGCACCGTAAGCGGTTTATCTTTAAGCGCTAATTCGATAAATTTAGGAATCACATCATAAGTATGGCGCGGGCCGTAAGTATTAAACGGCCGGATAATCGCTATCGGCAAATGATAAGTATTCCAGTAGGAATAAGCATAGCGATCAGCGGCAACTTTGCTCGCCGCGTAAGGGCTGGAAGGATAAAGCGGATGTTCTTCGTCGATTGAGCCGCCCAGGGTCATGCCGTAAATTTCGCTGGAAGAAGTGCAGACAATGCGTTTGATCCCCTTGCCTTCTTTCAGGGCATGCAGCATATTGATTGTGCCGATTGTATTAGTTTCCATTACTTCTACCGGATGGTCAAAAGAATTCGGCACATAAGCATCCGCTGCCAGATGAAAAATTATTTCCGGCCGGTTTTTAATTACCAGTTCTTTGGCGTCTAAGCTGGCAATATTGCCGGTGATAATCTCTTCAAAGCGATTTTCCAGGTGTTTGGTATTTTTTAAAGCGTATTGCGTGGTGCCGATAGTAGAATTCCCGCGCACATAAACAGAGACCTTGGCGCCTTGGGCTAATAACCGTTCAGCCAGATGCGACCCCATAAAGCCATCGGCTCCGGTAAGCATTATCCTTTTATTTTTATAAAATCCAGCCACTTTAACCTCCGTTTTTACAGTAAAATTCAACGTGCCAGGTAAGTAAATCCGCTAAAAAAGGAATTTTGGCGGTATTAACCGATAAAAATCTCGGTTTGTATTCTATTATACTAAATTTATTGGCCAAGAGCAATTTTTTGATTTGTTTTATGCTGGTTTTGTAAAGCCCCCATTCGCCGAAAAGTTTTTCGTAAGAATCAATATTTTTATCTATGCGCTTAAATTTTTTTGCCAATAACAGACAGGCCTTATCCGGCAGATAATGAAACGGTTTTAAATGATGCCCTCCTGCCGGGCTGTAAAACGGCGGGAAACTTAAATAAAGCAATCCTCCCGGTTTAAGGCTGCTTTTGATTATTTTAATAAGCTTATCTTGTTCTTTGGTATGCTCAATTACAGAAGCGCAGAATATAAGATCGGCTTTTTCCGATGAAGCATACTCTAATAGGTCGCACTCTTCGTATAAACAATTACTAAAATTACTTTTATTTATTATGCGGTCAACACCCTTAACCTTTTTAAATTTAGTTGCGAAGTATCCGGTATATCCGCCTTTTCCGCAGCCAAAGTCAATCACAAAGCTGTCCGGGGGAATATTAAATATGCGGTTTATATCTTCATATATGGCTCTGGCTTGAAATTCCTGAAAACGCAGATAATCCGTATCTGATTTCATTCTTTGGTTCGAAATATTCTTGAGTTCTTTTAAAAACTTAATGCCGCGGACAAGGTTCATTTATACCCTTTAAATACTAACTGCCATTTTTCCGGGTCTAATATTTCCCGCGCTTGTTTTTTAATTCTTTTAATCAATGGCAGTTGTATTTTTTCCCCTACAAATTCCTGTGGGAATACTGCTTTATATTCTTGTTGATTTTCTCCTTGCGGATAATTTTTTTTCCAGATTTTCGCAATCTCAGTGAGATTCTTTGGCTGTAATTTCTTCTGGGTTAGAGCATAATCGATAATTTCGTTTAATAAGGCAACTGCTTTTTCCCCATATATACTGGTGTGGCCGTAGATAATTACCGGCAAATTATTAAAAAGCATCTGGTCAACGGCTTTTTTATAATATTCGATGGTTTCTTTTGGGTCATATTGTTCTTTTGCGAAAAAAAGCTCTGGGGCAACTGGAAAAATAGGGATTTCTAGTATCGAGCAGGATTGCCGATGCCTTTGCGGATAACTAGGCAGTCCCAGGTAATCGTAAGCAAAGTCAGAAGAATATTCGTAGCCTTCTTTTTCTAAAGCGCGCATCAAATTCCAATTCCATCTTCCCATCGGAGCGGCAAAGCCCGTAGTGTTTATCCCCAGCCCATGAAAAAAATCTTTCGCCTTTTTTATATTAAAAAGATTAGCCTGGTAATCGTTATAAACATGATGGTAATAACCGTGAGATTGAATATCTAATCCGGCTTTTTGGCAATTAATAATTTCTTCCTGCGCGGTTTTAAATGAGTTAGCATTGATAAAAATCGTAATTGCCTCGTTATATTTTTTAAACAATTCAAAAAAGCTATTAAAAGATTCTTTGTAATATTCATCCGCGTCAATTCTTAAAGAAAAAATCCCGTTTAAGCAGTTATTTTTGCCCGCGGCTGATAATTTTGGCATTTGCGCTACTTTTTCCCTTACTTTAAT
>JAKAMF010000045.1 GCA_021813045.1 bacterium
CTGCTTATTCTGATTATGCGGGAATGATGAAACTGGCCCAGGATCTGATTACCTATGTTGCCCAAGAAGTATTAGGCAAAACTGAACTTGAATATCAAGGCAAAACGATTAATCTGGCCTTGCCTTGGCAGAAGAAATCTTTTTATGAAATAGTTAAGACGAAGTTTGAGATTTCTCCCGAGGATTCTCCCGAGGCGATGCTGAAAAAACTGCAAGCCAAGGGATTTGCCAAAGAAGCGCAATTTCTTTCACGCACCCAGATCGCCAAGATTATCGAAGAAGTACTGGAAGAGGATATGAGCGTTAATCCGACTTTTGTTACCGACTATTTCGCCAGCATGTGCCCTTTAGCTAAAAATAAAAAAGATAACCCTTATGTTTCCGAACGTTTTGAATTATATATCGCCGGCATGGAAGTGGGCAATGCCTATTCGGAGTTAAATAATCCGATTGAGCAAAAGGCGCGCTTTCAGGAAGAGATTAAAGATGCCAAACCGGAAGATAAGAAGAACGTCGATGAGGATTATGTTTTGGCTTTGGAGCACGGTATGCCGCCGGCCGGCGGGTTAGGTATTGGCATTGACCGGCTGGTAATGTTATTGACCAACCAACCCTCGATCAGGGACGTAATTTTATTTCCTTTGTTAAGGCCGCAGGCATGAGGACTGAATTATTCATTAGCTGGCGCTACCTGATTACGAAAAGAAAAGAAAAATTTATTTCTTTGATCAGCCTGATTTCCGTGCTGGGGATTGCTATCGGCGTAATGGCCTTGATCATCGTGATTGCGGTAATGAGCGGTTTTGATAAGGATCTGCGCGAAAAGATCGTCGGCAATTATTCACATATTACGATTACCGGTTTCAGCGGCTTGGATAATCAGGCCTATGAGAATATTTTAAAAAAGGCCGGCTCCAATCCGCATATTCTAGGCATCAGTCCGCAAGTGCAGGGCCAGGTTTTGCTCAGGGATGCTAACCGTTATTTTGCCGTCGGGATCAAGGGAATAGACCCGCTCACGGAAAATCAGGTCAGCAAACTGGATAAATACCTGATCAGCGGTTCGTTAGAAAATTTAAATAAAGACGCGGTAATTATCGGCAAAGAGCTGGCCGCTTATATGGGTTTACATAAAGGCTCATCTCTAAATTTGATTACGCCGCAAGGCAAGCCGCGGGTTTTAAATGTTGCCGGAGTTTTTAACTCCGGGATGTACGATTATGATCTAAATCTGATTTTTACCGATGTAAAGACGGCCCAGGAGATTTTAAATTTAGGCAATCTGATCACTAGTGTTTCGGTAAAGCTGGATAATATTGATTTGGCCGGGCAGGTCAAGAATGAATTAGCCGCCAGTTTAGGGTTCGATTATAGTTTAAAGACCTGGTCAGAAATGAACCAAAATTTTTTCGCTGCCCTGCAGTTAGAAAAACTAACTATGTTTATTATTCTTACTTTGATTATTCTGGTGGCTTCGTTTAATATTGTCAGCTCTCTGGTGGTTTTAGTGGTGGATAAAACTAAGGATATCGGCATCTTGAAAGCGATCGGTTTAAGCGACAACCGGATCCGCAGAATTTTTACTTTAGAAGGTTTTGTTATCGGCGGTTTAGGCACGTTTTTCGGCGCGGTGGGCGGCGTTGGGCTTTGCCTGCTTTTAAAGAAATATCAGTTTATTAAATTGCCGCAGGATGTTTATTACTTGGATCGCCTGCCGGTTTCCATTGTTTTTTGGCCGGATTTGGTTTTAACTATATTAGCAGCGATGCTGATCACATTGGCTTCGACAATTTATCCGGCGGCTAAAGCAGCGAAATTAAAGCCGGTTGAGGCATTAAGGTACGAATGATGTTAGAGGCCAAAAACGTAAGCAAGGTTTATCCCAGCCCGCAGGGCGGGTTGCCGGTTTTAAAAAATATAAATTTAAAGATTCCTAAGGGGGAGTTGGCGGCAATCGTCGGTCCGTCTGGTGCTGGTAAATCAACGCTTTTGCATATTTTAGGCGGATTAGATAGCCCAAGCGAAGGCAGCGTTCTTTTTCAAGGGCAGGATTTGCGTGATTTTAGCCCGGCTCAGCTTTGCCGTATGCGCAATCAAAAGTGCGGGTTTATTTTTCAGTTTTATCATCTTCTTCCGGAATTTACCGTAGAGGAAAATGTATTGATGCCCAGCCGGATTGCCGGTAAGTGCGCTCAGGCAAGGGCGCGGGAACTTTTAAGCCAGCTGGGTTTAGATAAGCGGCTCAAACATTTTCCCAGCGAACTATCCGGGGGAGAAAAACAGAGAGCGGCAATTGCCCGCGCTTTGATCAATCAACCGGAGGCGCTTTTTTGCGATGAGCCGACCGGAAATTTAGACTCCCGCGCCGGAGGAGAAATCGGCAGTTTGATCAAAAAAATCAATCTCGAGCAGCATACCACCGTAGTTTTAGTTACGCATAATCAGGAATTGACAAAGATAGCCGATAGAGTGTATTATTTAAGGGATGGCGCATTAGTAAACTAGTTAAGCGGAGGCAGTTAAAAATGAAAATTTATATTAATGGTAAATTTTATTCTAAAGAAGCGGCAAAGATCTCGGTTTTTGACCGCGGGTTTTTGTATGGCGACGGAGTGTTTGAAGGCATTCGCTCTTACAATCGGCTGGTTTTTAAATTAGATGAGCATCTTGACCGGTTGTATGAATCAGCGCACAGCATTATGTTGAAGATTTCTTTAAGCAAAGCGGAAATGGCCAAAGCGGTTGTTGCGGCTTTAAAAGAAAATAAGCTGGATAACGCTTATGTCCGTTTGATCGTCAGCCGCGGCGAAGGCGACTTAGGCCTCGATCCGCGCAAATGCAAAGGCGGCAGCACAGTGGTGATTATTGCTGATAAGATTGCCCTTTATCCGGAAAAACTTTATAAAGACGGCATGGAAATTATTACGGTTGCTACTACCCGTAATGCCCATGAGGCATTGAATCCGCAGATCAAGTCATTAAATTACCTGAATAATATTCTCGGGAAGATCGAGGCGGTGAATTCCGGTTATGAAGAGGCTTTGATGTTGAATGATCAAGGTTATGTTACCGAATGTACCGGTGACAATATCTTTATGCTTTCTAAATGTGAGCTTTATACTCCTCCGGAGTGTATGGGCGCTTTACGCGGCGTTACGCGCGATACGGTTTTGGAGATCGCCGCTAAGCTGAAAATTCCTCGGCATGAACATGTTTTTACCCGGCATGAGCTTTATGTTTCCGATGAATGTTTTTTAACCGGCACTGCCGCCGAGATTATTCCGGTGGTTAAGGTTGACGGCCGCACAATCGGTTCAGGCAAACCGGGGAAGATTACCTTGGAGTTAATGAAAGAATTCCATAAATTAACTAAGACTGAAGGAGTTAAGTATTGATGCTTTGCGATGTCTGCGGGAAAAATCCGGCGACTGTGCATCTGACCGAGATCGTTGACGATCAGATGACCGAACTGCATTTATGCGAGCCCTGCGCCCGACAAAAAAGCGAGCAGATGGAATCGCAATTCGGCTTAAGCGATCTATTGGCCGGGCTAGCGGATTTTGAAAAAAAGACGCCGGATAAAGAAGAGGTGGCGTTAAAATGCAAAAGCTGTGGCTTGACCTACGCGGATTTTAAAAAAGTCGGCCGGCTCGGCTGTAGCGAGTGCTATACGTCTTTTCGCAAGTATTTAGCGCCGTTATTAAAAAGGATCCACGGCTCAAGCCAGCATGTCGGCAAGAGTCCGTTACAGGACAAGGCGCCGGTTGGCGTAAGGCAGGCTAAAAAAGAAGATATGGGTTTGCCAACGCTGAAAGAAAAATTACAAAAGGCGATTGCTGCGGAAAATTTTGAAGAAGCGGCGCGTTTGCGCGACCAGATCAGGGGTCTAGAGGGACAGAAATGAATCTCAACGAGATAGTTAATCATACCAGCGAATGGCTTAAAGGCACCGGCCCGAATTCCGACATTGTGATTTCCAGCCGTATCCGGCTGGCGCGTAATTTGGAAAAAATTCCTTTCCCGCACTGGGCGCACCCAGAAGAAGGCGAAAAAGTATTTTTAGAAATCGAAAAAGCTAAAGCCAAATCAGATTTCTTAAGGCACGCCACTACTTTTGGGCTGGCGAATATCGATAATGTGGATAAACAGCTTTTGGTTGAGCGGCATTTGATGTCTTACGAGCACGCCCAAAAGACTGACCACAAGGCAGTGATCATCGATAACGACGAAATTATTTCGATTATGGTCAATGAAGAAGACCATTTGCGGATCCAGGTAATGCAGTCCGGCTTTAATATTTTTGAGGCCTGGAATATTATTAACCGCATTGATGATGATTTAGGCAAGGAATTAAAATACGCCTATTCTACGGAATGGGGTTATCTGACCGCCTGCCCGACGAATACCGGCACCGGCATGCGCGGATCGGTAATGCTGCATTTACCGGCCCTGGTAATGTCGCGCCATATCGACCGGGTAATGGCGGCAATCGCTAAGTTGAGTTTTACTACCCGCGGGCTTTACGGCGAAGGTACGCAGGCTTCGGGAAACTTTTTTCAGATCTCTAATCAGGTTTCGCTTGGTCACAGCGAAGAAGAGATCATCAGTAATATTAACGGCTTAATCCGTCAGATCGTTGATCAGGAAAAACAGGCCCGGGAAGCGCTATTGCAGACAAACCGTCCGGTTTTAGAAGACCGGGTGCACCGCAGTTTCGGAACTTTAAAAAGCGCGTACATTATTTCCAGCCAAGAGACCGTGGAGTTATTATCTATGGTTCGTTTAGGCTATGATTTGGGCTTGCTCAAGGATATTGACGGCAGAAAGATCAACGAACTTTTTATTATTACTCAGCCGGCGCATTTACAGAAGATGGAAGGCAAGAAACTTACGCAACAGGAACGCGACGTTAAAAGAGCGCAAATTATTCGCAGTAAGTTAAATCTATAAGGAGAAAAAAGATGTTTAACCGGTTTACCGAACGCGCAAGAAAAGTAATTATCCTGGCTAAAGAAGAAGCCAGAAGGTTTA
Source organism: bacterium (assembly GCA_021813045.1). GTDB lineage: Bacteria > Omnitrophota > Gorgyraeia > Gygaellales > Profunditerraquicolaceae > JAKAMF01. The sequence continues at coordinate 5,032 of JAKAMF010000045.1, forward strand.
ATCATGATTATATCGGCACCGAGCATATCCTGCTCGGGCTTATTCGCGAGGGCGAGGGAGTGGCGGCCGCGGTTTTACAAAAGGTTGGAGTGTCTTTGGAAAATATCCGGCTGGAAATAGAGAAATTAGTTCAGCCCGGGCCGGCCACGCAGATCATCGGCGATATCCCTTTTACCCCGCGCGCTAAAAAAGCGCTGGAGCTGGCTGCCGAAGAGGCGCGTTCTTTAGGGCATAATTATATCGGTACCGAGCATATTCTGCTTGGGCTTATTCGCGAAGGCGAAGGCGTGGCTTCGCAGGTTCTGTTGAATTTAGGGCTTGATCTTAATCGCGTGCGCAATGAAGTGATGGAATTATTAGGTTCGGCGCTTCCCGGATTTAATCAGCCGTCAGCCGGTGCCGCGGGCCAAGCCAAGACCAAGACTCCGGCTTTGGATGCCTTTGGCCGCGACCTCACTGTTTTAGCCCGTGATAATAAGCTTGATCCGGTAATTGACCGTAAACAAGAGATCGAGCGCGTGATCCAGGTTTTAAGCCGCCGGACAAAAAACAATCCCGTGCTTTTGGGAGAGGCCGGCGTGGGTAAAACCGCGATCGTCGAAGGCCTGGCTCAGCTGATCATTTCGGGAAATGTTCCGGAAGTGCTGCGCGGCAAGCGATTGGTGGTTTTGGATTTGGCTTTGATGGTTGCCGGTACTAAATACCGCGGCCAGTTTGAGGAAAGAATTAAGGCGGTAATGGAAGAAATCAAGCGTTCACAAGACGTGATCCTTTTTATCGATGAGCTGCATACTTTAGTCGGCGCGGGAGCTGCGGAAGGCGCGATCGACGCTTCGAATATTTTAAAGCCGTCTTTATCACGCGGAGAAATACAGTGTATCGGCGCTACTACTTTGGATGAATACCGTAAATATATTGAAAAAGACGCCGCTCTGGAGCGTAGATTTCAGACGATCATGGTTGAGCCGCCGTCCGTGGATCAGACGGTGGAGATCCTCAAAGGTCTGCGCGATAAATACGAAGCGCATCACCGCGTTACTTTTAAGGATGAGGCGCTGGAGGCTGCGGCAAAATTATCCGACCGTTATATTTCCGGAAGGTTTCTGCCGGATAAGGCGATTGATTTAATCGATGAGGCGGGATCGCGCGCGCGTTTGAATGTTTTGGTGGTGCCTCCGGAAATCAAAAAGCTGGAAGAAAAAGTGGAGAACCTGCGCAAGGAAAAAGAATCATTTATCAAGTCGCAGGATTTTGAAAAGGCAGCTTCTTTGAGAGATCAGGAAAAAAATGTCCGCATGGATTTGGAAAAATTAAATAAAGAATGGTCGCAGGCCAAAGATAAGATGCGGCCGGAGGTTGACGAGGAGGCTATTGCCAGTATTGTCGCGCAATGGACCGGGATTCCGATCTTCCGTTTGGAAGAAAAAGAAGGCGAGAAATTATTAAAGATAGAAGATGAGTTGCATAAACGGGTGATCGGACAGGAGGAGGCGATCAAGACGATTGCCGCCGCCATCCGCCGTTCGCGCGCCGGGATCAAGGACCCGCGCCGGCCGATCGGTTCGTTCATATTCTTAGGCCCGACCGGAGTCGGTAAAACGCTTTTGGCCCGTGCCTTGGCGGAATTTATGTTTGGCGATGAAGACGCGCTGATCCAATTAGACATGTCGGAGTATATGGAAAAATTTAATGTTTCGCGTTTAGTCGGCGCTCCTCCGGGTTATGTCGGTTATGAAGAAGGCGGCCAGTTAACGGAAAAGATCCGCCGCCGGCCGTATTCGGTTGTGCTTTTAGATGAAATTGAAAAGGCGCACCCCGATGTTTTTAATCTGCTCCTGCAGGTTTTTGAAGACGGCAGGCTGACCGATAGTTTCGGCCGCAAGGTTGATTTTCGCAACGCGGTGGTGATTATGACTTCCAACGTCGGAGCGGAAACTATCCGTAAGACAAGCTCGCTTGGTTTTAAGGCGCAGAAAGACGAAATTACTTATGAAGATATGAAGTCCAAGCTTTTGGAAGAAGTTAAGCGCACCTTTAAGCCGGAGTTTTTAAACCGTATTGATGATATCATCGTTTTCAAGCCCTTGGTCAAAGAGGATTTGGAACAGATCATTAATATTGAAATTGAGCATGTGGCTGACCGGCTGAAGGAACAGGAGATCGGTTTGGAAGTAACACAGGAAGCCAAGGATTTTTTAATTGAAAAAGGTTTTGACCCGGTTTTTGGCGCGCGGCCGTTAAAGAGGACGATTCAAAGATTCCTCGAAGACCCTCTGGCCTCGGAAATTATCGGCAAAAAATTCAAAGCCGGCTCAAAAGTAAAAGTCTCGCGCAAACGCGACGAGCTAATTTTTGAATCATGATGATAGCGCTAGAGAAATTTTTTATTGATTTAGGCAATAAGGCAATGACCTTTTTGTATTTTCTGGGCGGTTTGGTTACTTTAGCCGGGCAGACGTTCTATTGGACATTTGTTCCGCCTTACAGCCGCCAGCGTATTTTTGACCAGGCCAAACGTACGGGCTACGATAGCTTAGCGATTGTTGTTTTGATCGGCCTTTTTATCGGTATGATCATGGCTTTGCAAACCGCGGTTTTAATGCAGCGCCTGGGTTCGGAAATGTATATTGCCAGTATTGTCGCGCTTTCCATTACTCGGGAATTAGGGCCGGTAATTACGTCTTTAGTGATCGCCGGCCGCGTAGGCGCGGCAATTACCGCGGAGATCGGCTCTATGCAGGTTACCGAGCAGATCGATGCTTTAGAGACTTTGGCCATGAATCCGGTTAAGTATCTGGTAGTACCGCGGTTTTTGGCTTTAAGTTTAATGTTGCCGATCCTCACGCTTTTTGCCAATATTATCGGTATTTTTGGCGGCTATCTGATTTGTGTTTATAAACTGGGCATTTCTTCGACTATGTATATCAAGATCGCCTCAGACGCGGTTTTATATAAAGATCTTTTTACCGGCTTGGCCAAGACAGTATTTTTCGGAATGATCATCGCTTTTGTAAGCTGTTTTGAAGGGTTTAATGTTGAGGGCGGGGCAGAGGGCGTGGGGAATTCTACGCGCAAGGCGGTAGTCGCCTCTTTTATTTTAATTATTGCTGCGGATTGTTTCTTTACCGCGCTATTTTATTTTATCTTTCCATAACGAAGGATTATTTAAATGATTGAAGTAAGGAACGTTTTTAAAAATTTTAACGAACATCGCGTTTTAGACGGGATAAATCTTACTATTCCCGACGGCAAGACCTATGTGATTATCGGGCGTTCCGGCGGAGGCAAGAGCGTTTTACTAAAACACATTGAGGGGATTATGAAGCCGGATTCCGGCGAAGTTATTGTTAACGGAGTAAATGTTTCTAAATGCAGCGAGAAAGAATTAAACGCCCTGCGTTTAAAGATCGGCATGGTTTTTCAGGGCGGGGCGCTGTTTGATTCGCTGACGGTGGCGGAAAATGTGGGGTTCGGCTTGATCGAGCACCAGCGCATGCAGGGCAAGGAATTATTAGAGAGAGTGGAAGAGTCTTTATGCATGGTTAATTTGTGCGGTATCGGCAACTTGATGCCGTCCGAGCTCAGCGGCGGCATGCGTAAGCGCGTAGCTTTGGCGCGCGCGCTTTGTATTAAGCCGGATATGATCATTTATGACGAGCCGACCACGGGAGTCGATCCGATCACCGCTGACAGCATCAACGTTTTGATTAAGGAGCTGCATGATAAATTAAAAGTAACTTCTATTGTGGTTACGCATGATATGCGCAGCGCTTATAAGGTGGCCGACCGCATTGCCATGCTTTATAAGGGGAAAATTATTGCTGAAGGCACCCCTGAAGAAGTGCAATCCACCGATAACGCGGTAGTGCACCAGTTTATTAACGGGCTGGCTGATGGGCCGATTACCGAAACGCTTGAACCGAGGAGCGTTTTAGATAAGACGCAGAAAATTAATATTTGTCCTTAATATAATCCTACGCGAAAGGAGCAGTAAAAATGATTTTTGGCAAAACAAAATTAGAATTAAAAGTAGGTATTTTTGTTTTTACCGGTTTAATGATTCTGCTTATTTTTGTTTTGTCGATCGGCGGGTTTAAGACCTGGAGCCTGGGTTACCAGGTGAAATTTGTTTTTAATTTTATTAACGGCGTAAAAATCGGCGCCCCGGTGCGTTTTTCCGGAGTTGACGTCGGGCAGGTCAAGCGGATTAAATTTATTGATATGCAAAGCGGCAAGCCAAAAGTTGAATTAATCAGCTGGGTAAAAAAAGAAGTAAAGATTCCGGTTGATTCTAAGGTATGGGTAAATACCTTGGGCCTTTTGGGAGAAAAATATGTTGAGGTACTCCCCGGGACCGAGACGACCTTTGTGGGGAATAAGCAGTCAATCAGCGGCACAGACCCGATTGCTATGCACCAAATCGGTGAAATAGCCAAAAAAATCGTCGATGACCTGGATACGATGATTGTTAAAATAAATAAAGGCGAAGGAACTATCGGCAAGCTTATAGTCGACGATACCATTTACAATGAAATGGAAGCCCTGGTTTTAGACCTGCAAAAGCACCCCTGGAAACTGTTCTGGAAAGGCAAAGAATAAAATTGTAATGAAAACCAAAACAATCTTTAGCTGCCAGCATTGCGGTTATCAATCTCCGAAATGGCTGGGCAGGTGCCCGGACTGCGAAAAATGGAATTCTTTTGTTGAGGAGGATTACGCCGCTCCCTCTTCCGGGAAAACCAAAGAGAGGACTTCTTTATATAAAGAAGCGCCGGTTCTTTTAAAAGACGTTAAAGTCAGTCAGTTTAACCGGTTAAAAACCGAGATTGAAGAGTTGGACCGGGTTTTAGGCGGCGGCATTGTGCCGGGGTCAGTGGTTTTAATCGGCGGCGACCCGGGGATCGGCAAGTCAACTTTAGCTTTACAATTTTCCAGCTCTTTGATCCATAAGGGCTCAACTGTCCTTTACGTCAGCGGGGAAGAATCAGTGGCGCAGACCAAAATGCGCGCCGAGCGTTTGAATAAAGGGCTGGAAGGCAATCTTTATATTGTCAATCAGACCGACCTGTCTTCTATTATTGAACATATTAAAAAGATCAAGCCGGCAGCCGTAATTATCGATTCTATTCAGGTAATCTTTGAGCCGGGGATTAGTTCGGCTCCGGGAAGCGTAAGCCAGGTGAGAGAATGCGCTGGAATTCTTACTCAGTTGGCTAAATCAAGCGGGACCGCGATTTTTATTATCGGCCACGTAACCAAAGAAGGGACGATCGCCGGCCCGCGGGTTTTAGAGCATATTGTAGATACGGTTTTGTA
>JAKAMF010000046.1 GCA_021813045.1 bacterium
ATCTACTAATATGTGCTCTATATTATGATCTAAATACAAGTGTAAGTCTGCTGGACCGTCTTCTTGAGATAATGCATTGCGTGCAAGCTCTGTAATACCTGGGAAGTCAATAAGCCGATATTTCTCAAATATGTACTCAAGATGTGCAACTAAATAGGGTATAAGCATAAATAATGCATATCGTAAGTAAAAAACTAAACAAGCGCCAAGAAATTGATTTTAGTAATGACCTTTTACGTAGTTCCATTTAGCTTTTTTATAGTTATATCGCGTAAACTAAAGCTTCCTGTGTTTTTCTGATTTGGTTAACCAGGTCTTCAAAAGTTATATGATCAATTATGCCAGATGTAGCTTGAGCAACCTGCTGCCAGATCCCCCTAAAGACACAATGATAAATATCCTTACAGCCGCTATATCTTTTATCCGCGCAGGCAATCGGCTCAATCGGACCCTCAATAAATCTTACCACTTCCCCTAATCTTATCTGTGCCGGATGCCTAGCCAGCATATAACCGCCGACTTTGCCTCTGCGGCTTTCCACAAAGCCGCCCCTTTTTAAATCCAATAATACCTGTTCTAAAAATTTAACCGGCATATCCGCACGATTGGCCATTTCATGAATAGTTACCACATTATCATTTTCATAATTAAGCGCTAAGTCCAAAACTGCTTTTAAAGCATAATCTCCTTTAAAGGTTATTTTCATTATCATCCCTCCTATATATTAGGTATAAATACTATAATCTCTATTAACATAGTAGAGTTTAACATAAAAAAAATATTTGTCAAGATTTTTTTTAAGGATGCTGCATAAGATAGCGAAAAGCAGAAAGCGCGGCCTTAGAACCTTCACCGGCAGCGATAATAATTTGTTTTTCCGGCACATCAGTAACATCTCCAGCAGCAAAGATACCTTCCAGATTAGTGCGGTTATAATGATCAACGATAATTTCGCCTCTTTCGTTTTTAGTAATTCCGGGATAAATTTCTGAATTAGGGATCAGACCGATTTCTACAAAAACCCCTTCTACTTTCAGGGTTTCTTCTTTACTTTGTTGACTGATCTTAATTGCCTGTACGAACTTTTCGCCTAAAACCTGCGTTACTTTAGCGTCATTAAACACGGTTGCGTTTTTAGCAGCTATTACCTGCTGGCGCATAATCTCATCGCCGCCTAATTTAGGAGTAATATTAATTATATAAACATGTCTGGCAATACGGATTAACTGCAAAGCCGCATCTAAAGCGGAATTCCCTCCGCCGATTACCGCGACATCCTTACCGCTAAAAAGCGGGCCATCGCAAGTCGCGCAATAAGTCAGGCCTTTATTTTTAAATTCTTTTTCACCCGGAACTTCTAATTCTTTCGATCTTTTACCGGAAGCGATAATTACTGTCTTGGCTTCGTATTGGCCTTTATTGGTCTTAACTTCTATTGAGCCGGATTTTTTTTCTAAGCCGATTACGGATTCACCTTCTTTAAGCTGTATCCCGAATTTACGCATATGCTCTTCAAATTTAGCTGCCAAATCCGGGCCGCTGATAAACTGATAGCCGGTGTAATTTTCAATATCTCCGCTCCAAGCCGCCTGCCCGCCGATATCCCTGGAAATTACTAAAAGATTTATCTTTTTGCGCGCGGCATAAACGCTAGCCGTAATCCCGGCCGGCCCAGCTCCGATAATAATCAAGTCATACATATTACAATCCTAATGCCTGTTTTATCTTTTCTTTATCAAAACCTACTATTACTGTTCCTTCGATATCAATTACCGGTACGCCCATCTGACCCGATCTATCAATCATCTCCTGACCCTTGACCTGATCAACGGATACATCATAATCCTCATAAGCAACATTATTCTCTCTTAAAAATTGCTTGGTACGGATACAATACGGACAAGTCGGTGTGCTATAGACTTTAACTGATTTTGCCATTTCATTTTCCTTTCAGATGCTGCGGGGTTAAATCAACGATTTCCTCTACCTGAACTTCAATCATATATTCCGGTTTAGGCAGCCCTGCTTCCGGATGGCCGGGATGGCCTTTTTTATCGCTAACATTCTTCAACAGCCGCTGAGTGATCCGCGAAGCAATCCGCGCTTCCCAGGCCCGGAGTAGTTCAGGAGCAATCTTGCCGGCAGGATGGATCTTGGCTTGGCCCTGCAAACAATACCCCTTAAAATTATGTTCATCAACCGCTGTCAAGCTTACCTTGGGGTTTCGTCTTAAATTATTGTAGGTATTTTTTAAATAGACGTCTAAAAGATGGACCCTGCCTTGGGCAGAAATTTCCACAATACCTTTGCAGGCAGAACGGGGGAAACCATTTTCGTCAATTGTAGAAATAACCATAAAATCCTGCTTCTGCAGGAATTCCATTACCTCAGAAGGAATGTTCATGCCGCTTATAATTTCTCAAACATATCCTTGCCTACTCCGCATTCCGGGCACACCCAGGAATCCGGTAAATCAGCAAAAGATGTACCGGGCTTAATTCCATTATCCGGATCGCCCTTGGCCGGGTCATAGATATATCCACAAACCGTACATTTATATTTATCCATTTTACCTCCCGTGTTATTTAGTAATTTCGATTATTTTATCCTCGATCAGCTTCTTATGCTTCTCTTCTTCGGTCATAAGAAAAGAAAATATTTCTTTTGCCACGGGGAATTTCTGGGCAAATTTTTCATACATTTGAGCTGCTTCGGTTTCTTTACTCTTTGCCAGTTTTAACGCATCTACCGGGCCCATACTCTCTCTCCTTTTTAAAATATCTTATGAAGACGCCAGGCGAGCTGATTAGGCCCGCCGGTGAAACTTTATTTCTTTTTCTTCTTGGTTTTTTTCTTGGTGCCGCATTTTCCACAACTCATCTTTCACCTCCGTTATTTGATACTCTTGGCAAAATTTTTGCCAAACTCAAAACATTGTTTCAGATCCGCTTCGCTTGGGTTATATTGAACCCCCAAGCCAGGCTGGTTAAGAGTAATCCCGGCCTGATTAATAATACTCTCAATACTCTTAACTGCCCCTCCAGCCCATCCGTATGAACCGAAAGCGGCAGCCACTCGGTTTTTCGGTTTTAGCCCTTTTAAAAATTCCAGAAAACCGGCAAGGTTCGGCAGAATATCGTTATCATGAGTAGAAGAACCGATAAGATACCCTTTGGCTTCAAACATTTCTTTAATTACTTCCGTACGGTCAGCCTTGGGAATATTAAAAATACTAGTCAAGACACCGCTATCGCTTAACCCTTCGGCCATCTTTCTAGCCATTCTCTCGGTTGCCCCGTACATCGTTTCGTAGATGATTACAGCTTTAGGATTAGTTTCATTCTTAGACCAGGAAAGATAAGCATCAATGATTTTAGCTGGATTCTTCCGCCAGATAATCCCGTGGCTGGGGGCAATGATTTGAATCGGCAGATTCATTTTTTGCACTTCTTCTATTTTCTTGAAGATAACCGAGCCTAACGGCCAAAGGATATTGGCGTAATATTTCACCGCTTCATCCATCACGACGTAATCATCAACCTGATCATCAAACCTCTCAGCCGAAGCATAATGCTGGCCAAAGGCATCATTAGGAAAAAGAATTTCCTCTTGGGGGCAGTAAGTAAACATACTGTCCGGCCAGTGTATCATCGGCGCTTCCAGAAAAACCAGGTTACGTTTACCTAGGCTAATTTTGTCACCGCTTTTGACCACTTTAAAATTCCAATCCTGATAAAAATGCCGATACAATCCTTCTTTGGCCTTGGCTGTGCCAAAAAGCTGGGCCCGCGGACAAAATTTCATAATCTCCGGTAAGGCCTGCGTATGATCAGGCTCTAGATGATTAACGATGATATAATCTATTTTTGCAGGATCGACAATTGCCCTGATCCTTTCAATAAACTCTCCGCAAAACGGGCCGTAAACCGTATCGATCAAGGTAATTTTTTCATCCAAGATCAGATAAGAATTATAAGTCGTGCCCCTTTGCGTAGAATAAGTATGCCCATGGAAATTCCTCACCTTCCAGTCAATCGCACCTACCCAATAAATACCTTTTTTGATCTCTAAGCCCACCATAACTGCCTCCTAAATAGCTCTTTTTAATGCCTTCTTTATTAAAACATCTCTTTGCACCGGATCAGCCTGCGGCGCCGGAAAACTTTCTTCAAAAACCGGACCCTGCTTCTTATAAAATACGCCTAAAGGAATCTTAGTATCCTGATTATAATCCCATTCCCTGATCTTGCCAAGGGCTTGCTGATAATCTTCGGGATTATGTTCAGCTAATTCATAAACGCGCTGATCGTAATATTCGTACATATTATAGTAAGTCACGCAAACCTGCAGCACGTCAACCAAAGAAAAACCTTTATGTAGTATTGCCTCTTTAAATATTTTTTTTAATAACTCTATGCCGTGCGAAGTGCCGCGGCCGACAAAACCGGCTCCGGCAGACAAGATTAATTCCAGAGGGTTAATCGGCAGCTCTTTAGTGCCGGCTGGCGTTGAGCGGCCCTTAAAATTTAAGGGCGAAGTTGGCGTATATTGTCCGGTAGTCAGGCCATAAACCCGGTTATTATGCACGATCATGGTAATGTCGATATTGCGTTTAGCAGCAAAGATTAAATGCTCCAGCCCTTCGCCATAACAATCCCCGTCTCCGGCAAAGCCGATTACCTTTAATCCCGGCCGGCTAATTTTAATCGCGCTAGCCGCAGGCACAACCCGACCGTGCAAAGAATAAAAACTATTCACATTAATATAATCGACTATTTTAGCGTGGCAGCCAATACCGGAAACCAGTACTATATTTTCCAAAAGCGTGCCTTCTTCTACCAAAGATAACAATACCGCCTTTATTGCTCCCAGAATCGCAAAATTTCCGCAACCCGCACACCAGGTATTTTGCGCGTAAGTATCCAGTTTATTCCCCATTTATCCTCACGTTAAGTTCACGCTGCAATTCATCTAAAACAAACGGCCGTCCGTCGCTGCGCAAGATTTGTTCGCTGATTCTAATTCCTGCGCCGGATAATAATCCGGCCAACTGTCCGCGGCTGTTATTTTCCACACAGATTATTTTTTTAACTCCTTCTGTTGCCCGCTTGATCTGTTCAAGCGGGAAAGGCCAAAGTACAACCGGCTGAATAAACCTGATGCCTAAATTACGCGCGGCTTCCGCACAAACTCCGGCATTAGAGCCCCAGCAAACTACGGCCACTGAAGAATCTAAGCTCCCCGCGGTATTAACAACTTTATATTTTCGTAGCTCTTCGGATAGATATTTTTCTTTACGCAGCCGCTTGGCCTGCATTTTTTTAGTGACCTGCGGATCTTCGGTAGTAATACCGTATTCGTCATGTTCATAACTGTTAATTTTAACAATCGCGTCTTTATCGCCGAAAAAAGCCAACGGAGAAACTCCGTTAGCCGAATCTAGGTATCTTTTATAGGCATCTTTTTTATCCCAAGCCGGGAATTGCTCTTCCGGCGGGAGGTTAACCGAATCCAGGTCAAAACTATACGCGCCCTCAGCCACAGTTTTATCGGAAAGAATGATCGCCGGAATCTGGAACTTTATTGCCAGATTAAGCGCAACGGCTGACCAGTAAAACGCCTGCTCGGCGTCAGCCGGAGCGACGACTAAACGGCTAAACTCTCCATGGCCCGCCCAAATCGCGAAATTCAATTCTGTCTGCCCGGTATAAGTCGGTAACCCGGTGCTTGGGCCGGTTCTTTGGCCTAAAACAACTACCAGCGGCAATTCCGCCATGCCGGAAAAACTCAAACCTTCAGTCATTAAACAGAATCCGCCGCCGGAAGTGCCAACTGCCACCTTCTCTCCTGCGGAAGCAGCGCCTAAAGCCATCAGCATTACCGCGATTTCATTTTCCGGATGAACTACCTTTAGCCCAAATTCAGCGGAAAGATTGGCCAAATAATGCAAAATTCCCGAGGAAGGCGTCATCGGATAAGCTATATAGCTGTTTAATCCCGCGCTGGCTAACCCCAAGCCAATCGCTTCATTCCCGGATAAAATCGGTAAAGGCGCGGCATCAAAAGTTTTTATCCGGCTAATCAGATTAGCCTGTTGAAAACCGCGCAGCGCTATTTTTAAATTTAAATCAATTTCTTTATCAATATTCTGTTTTAAAATATTAACTAATGCTTCTTCGGAAATCCCGCAGGCCTTGCAAAAAGCTCCGACCATACAGCTATTGCGCATTATCTCCGGAGCGTTCTCTTGCTTAATAATTTTAGTAAAAGCAATTCCCAACCCGCTTGAAGATTTGACAGAATCGGAATCATAAATCAAGGCTGCGCCGTTGGATAATCTGGCTTTATGAAAATCTAAGGTATTCTGGTCAAGGGCAAGCAACAAATCAATCTGATTGCGGTGGGTGGAAATTTTTTTATCCGCGGCCCGGATAATCGAAAAGGTATGGCCGCCTCTAATCAGAGAAGGATAATCGCGGTAGATGTAGATATACCAGCCAAGCTGATTCAGAATCCGGGCAAGGATCAAGCTGGAAGTATCGATTCCAAAACCAGCCTTACCTCCAATCAAAACCGAAAATTCCTGCATAGGCATCAAGTTAGATACTTAATTCATCAATAATTTTAGCCATGACAAAATCGTTTTCGGTCAGGCCGCCAGATGCGTGCGTAGTTAGCGTAATTTTTAATTTATTATAGATCAAGGTAAAATTAGGATGGTGCCCCTGTTCTTCGGCAATAATTGCCAAGAGGTCAAGAAAATATTTTGCCCCAATAAAATCTTTAAATTTAAATTCTTTAACCAGCTTCTTATCTTCAACCAGTTCCCAACCGTGGTATTTAGCAATCAGCTTATCTATTTTTTCTTTTGGTAAAGCCAGCGTGCCGGTTTGACATGGCTGGCAATGGTTGGGTAGCTCCTGACTAAATGGGTTTAAAGGATTTTTTATAACTTCCTGCAGAGCCTGTATTGCCAAAGCATAATCTGGCGGGCTGGTTAATTCCGGTACAAGCTGAAAATAACGCAAAATATTATTTTTATCTATAATCAACACTGAGCGCGCTAATAAGTTTAATTCCTGAATCAATAATCCGTAATTAATGCCGAATGAACCGGTCTTGTAGTCAGAAACAACTATTTCATTTTTAATTTCATTAAGACTGCAGAACCTTTTTTGGGCAAAAGGCAGATCCTTACTGATGCCGATGACTACGACATCTTGTCCTAGCCCGGCGGCGCGCTTATTGAATTCTTTAACCTGCAAATCGCAAACCGGCGTATCTAAAGACGGGAACGAAGAGATCACTTTAATTTTATTACTAAAATCTGCCAACTTAACTTCTTGCAAATCAAGCCCTGCCGCCCTGAATTCCGGGGCCGGACTATTGATTTTAAGTTTACGGCCGGCGAGAGTTAAAGGATTGCCTTTAAAAGTAATTTTTTCTGACATATCAGCTACTCCACGATTAATTCTTGGCTGCTTTCCCAAAGGCCATGAATATTACAATAGCTAACAGCAATAATGCTGCCGGATTTTTCAGTTTTAAAACTAAAAGCTGCTTCCGCAGAAGTAAATACCGTGCTGGTATTTAGCCCTTGCGTTGAAGCGCCATGGCTGGAAAAATCAAAACGCCCGAGATGATAAGGAAATTTTTCTGCCTGCGGCTTAAAATAAACGGCAATCCAGGCAATATGGTGTTCAGTAGTGTTAGGATGCGGGATCTCTTTGCCTACACTTACCTTAACTTTTAAGGCCTCGCCTTTTTTTAACTTAGCCTCTGCCTCAATTACCGGAACATGTTTTTCCGTTTTCCAATCCGCAGTTTGAACTATTTCTTTCGTCGTCGCCATAATAGCCTCCTTTTTAATATCCGATAAAACTTTCCGTTTTAATTTTTCCCTTATCGCAACTTAATTCCAGGCATAAATTTGTCATTGCCTCAACCATCTTCGGCGGGCCAAAGACAAAAATTATCCTTTCTCCCAAACCACAAACGCGCCGGCTGATTAAATCTTTATCGATCCTGCCGAAGATGCAGGCGTTGTCCTTCGGCTGACAATCACTCACCGCATAAGTTACTTTTATATTCTGATTTTTTGCGCTCCAATTATCTAATTCAGGCTTAAAAGCAATCTCTTCTTCTGTACGATTAGAGTACAAAAGACAAACATCAGTGTCCAGCTTCTTATCCGTAATATACTCAAGAATAGAAATCACCGGAGTGATCCCGATGCCGCCAATCAAAAAGAATACCTTTTTGTATTCCGGATTAAAAACGCAATTGCCCAGAGGCGCCTTAATTAGAATCTCATCGCCCGGCTTAAGGTCTCTCAAGCGCTGGGAAAAATGGCTACTGCTCAGGCGCTTGGTAAACTCGATATGCTCTTTTCCCGGCGCAGACGAAAAAGAAAGATATTTATTTAAATCCTTATTCTCGCGTCCGGCCTCGTCAAATATCACCTGCATAAACTGGCCAGGAATAAACTCGAGTCTTTCTTTAGGCCTGAAGCGGAAACTTTTCACCGTCGCGGTCCGGGGGATTGCCTCAATTAAACTTACCCTGATTTCTTTCATTAACTTGTATTATAAACCTCTTTCCCGCTTTTGACAGTTATTTTTTCAGGATATCCGCCAGGTCTTTATCAGGAGTTGTGACTAATTTTAATCCGAAATTATTCTGGATCACCTTAAATACATTTGGCGTTAAGAATGCCGGTGGCGTCGGGCCGACACGCATACCCTTGATACCTAAAGATAACAAGGTCAAAAGTATAGCTACCGCCTTTTGCTCAAACCAAGACAAGATAATCGATAGCGGTAAATCATTAACCGAACAATTAAATGCTTTGGCCAAAGCTAGGGCCACCTGAATTGCCGAATAAGCGTTATTGCACTGTCCGATATCGATCAAGCGCGGGATTCCTTCGATTTCGCCGAAATCCAGCTTATTGAAACGGTATTTTCCGCAGGCCAAGGTCAAGATCACGCAATCCTTAGGCACTTTCAGCGCCAGGTCAGTATAATAATTCCTTCCCGGCTTGGCTCCGTCGCAACCGCCGATCAAAAAGAAACGCTTTATTTTACCAGCTTTAACTAGCTCGATAATCTTACCGGCTAAACCGAGTATTGCCGTATGATGAAACCCGGTCATAACCACCCCGGCCGGCGATTCCTGCAAAGACGGAAGCGACTTGGCTTTTTCAATCAACTGGGAAAAATCGCGGTTTCTTAAATGGGTTGCTCCGGGCACTCCGGTAACCCCGATAGTAAATAACTTATTAAGATACGTGTTTTCCGGAGGAATTAATACGCAGTTTGTAGTCGCCAGGATTGCCCCAGAGAAAGCGGCAAATTCCTTTTTCTGCTCCTGCCAAGCCCCGCCATAATTGCCAACCAAATGCTTGAACTTTTTTAATTCCGGATATCCGTGCGCCGGCAACATCTCGCTATGAGTATAAATATTAACCCCGGTGCCTTCGGTTTGTTTTAAAAGCTCATACAAATCCAAAAGATCATGCCCAGTAACCAAAATTCCCGGGCCAGCCTTAGTGCCGGTTTCTACCTTAGTCGGTATGGGATTTCCGAAACGCTGGGTATGCGCCTTATCCAAGAGTTCCATTACTCGGTAATTCATCTGTCCGCATTTTAAGGCAATGTCAATATGCTGATTTAAATCAAAACTTACATTTGTTACTGTTTTAAACAAAGCCTCATGCATAAAGCCATCGACTTCTTCATCCTTAGCCCCCAATTCTCTGGCATGATAGGCATAAGCGGCAATTCCCTTTAAACCAAAAAGCAGTAAATCCTGTAGGGACTGAATATCTTCGTTTTTACCACAAACTCCATACTTCGTGCATCCGATTCCTCCTGCGGTTTGTTCACATTGATAGCAAAACATATTTCCTCCTTTTTATTCTTTTTATTACTTCTAATGAGGATATCCTCAATAGAGAAGTGATGACTGTTGTGTACCTATATTTTAAATCATCATCCCAACGAAACTCAATTCTTGCTGTAATGCACTCCCAAAATCAAGACACATTTTATCAAAAAAGCGTAGAGACATTTTAAGCTACCTTTGAATAAGTACTTTGTTTTTCTGGTGATCCATCCCTTTGGGAAAAATCCACAGGACTGATGTAACCAAGAGTTGAATGAGGATAATGGTTATTGTAAAACTCTATAAATTCTTCAACTGATTTTTGAGCTTCATCAACCTTAAATACGGCTTTTATTGTTTCTACCATAGGGGTGGAGTCAATAATCTTGCTAACGCCTGAAAAAAGAAGAACTATGCTGATTCCATAATAAAGAACAGCA
>JAKAMF010000047.1 GCA_021813045.1 bacterium
ATAATTCCCGCGCCATTCAGGCAAATACAGGTAATTATTTTCTTTTTAATTAACTCAATTACTACCGGATTCAAACCGCATTTAATTACATGCGCGCCGGCCATAAAAATCACCGCTTTTTTCTTTTTGCGGGCGGTAACAATCGCTTCAATCGTGGCGCGTAAATCCTTGGCTTTTAAGATATTGGGTAAAGTAGCCAGGTAGCCGGCAAAGCTACGCCCCTTGGCTGGCGGAAGAGCAAAATCACCTGCCCTAACCTTGCTTTTACGCTGCAAAACCGAATATGTCTTGACCTTATTGAGGTTAATCATTTGAACCTATAAATTTTAACATAAAATACGATTTAATCAACGATAATTTCTTAACTCTTGGGACTGGCTGTGCGCTATGGCTTCTCGGGGGCGGGCGCCTGCCGGTTTAGTATTATTTTTTGAGGATTTCTGCGGCGGCAGCAAGAACATCTTCCACGCGGATCTGCTGCAGACAGAGGAATTCTTTTTCGCAGTTGTGCGCCAGGCACTGAACGCAGCCAACCGGCTTGTGGAGAAATTTATCGTTGACGCCTATGGGACCCCATCTCTGCGGACTCAAACCAGGTTGGTCGCGGCCAAAGATAGAAATTACCGGCGTGCCGACTGCCGAAGCAATATGCACCGGCCCGGAATCATTGGAAATGAATAACTCGCATCGCTTGATCAAACTGGCCAACTGGCTGATCGAGGCCTTACCGGCTAAATTAATTACCCGGCTGGTCATCAGGCTGGCCAGGTCTTGGGCTAATTTTAAATCCTTGGGCCCGGCAAATAAAAGTGTGGTAAAACCGTACTGCTGGCTTAAGGCATCCGCGGCGCGGGCAAACCGTTCTAGCGGCCAGATTTTTGATAAACAGCTGGCAGCCGGATGGACCCCCAACAACTTATCCGTATTTTTAATGTTCTCGACGACAAATACAGCATCCGCCCATTTTTCAGATTCTTCCTTAAAAGGAATAAATAAATTTTTATCTTGCGGCGCAATCCCCAAATAGCGGACTAAATCCAGGTTATATTCTACTTCATGTTTTTGGCCAAGTTGCTTGGTGTGTTCCACCCGGTCAGTCAGTAAAAAACCTAATTTACGATTATAACCTACCCTCTTTTTGATCCCGGCGAAAAAAGTAACTAAATGCACCCGGTTAGTCGGATGCAAAATCAGCGCCAGATCGAATTTCTTTTGCCCAAGCCGCTTGGCAAATTTTGCCGACCTGAGCCAACCCTTGTGCTTGCCATCTTTATCGTAAGTAATTACTTCATCCAAATAAGGATTACCGTCAACGATCTCCTTGGCATAAGGACTAACCATCATCGCGATATAAGCGTTGGGATAAGCATCACGCAGGTTCTTAATTACCGGCGTAGACAAAAGCACGTCACCGATACGGTCAGTCCTGACAATCAAGATCCTTTTATATTTATCCTCGCTTGTGCCTTGTGCCTTGTGCCTTGTGCCTAAAATATTTCTTGCCTGGGCCAAAACATCTTCTACTTTAACCAAACTCATACAGCGCAAATCTCCGTACCGGCACTGCGCTTTTTCACAAGGCCGGCAAAAAATTTCTCTTTTTACGACTGCCCGGATTTCCGGCCAAGGCCCGTATTTTGCCTCGTTAGTCGGCCCGAATATAGCAACCACCGGAGTATTCACATAGCTGGCTAAATGCAAAACCGCGCTGTCGTTAGTAATTACCAGGCAGGCCTTCGTTAACAGGTAGCTTAATTGGCCAAGCGTGGTTTCCGCGCTCAAATTAACTGCCTGAGGAACACGTTCCTTAATATATTGATTGATCGAAAGGTCGTCTTTATCGCCGGCTAAAATAATCCGCGCGCCAAATTCTTTTCTTAAATTTTGGGCAAGCTGGCTGAATTTTTCTTTAGGCCAGCGTTTAATATGGCTCCGTGCTCCGGCAGCCAAAACAATAACCTTTTCCTGCCGCTTGATATCATTAGCCTTAAATATGTTCTCTATATATTCTCTGTCTTGCTCCGACGGCTGCAAAAATCTCCGCTCCGCAGGATCGCTAGCGCCAAGTTGCGAGAGATAAATATCTTTTTTATGGGCTGATTTCCCGCTGGGGGCTTTAAGTTTTTCTCCTGCCGCCAGGCACCGGCCGTAAAAACTGTTGCGCAGGTCAACCACAACATCAAATTTCTCTTTTTTGAAATCAAAAAATAATTTTATTTTTTCGCTCAAGCGGCATTTTTTGTTAAAAACGATTATTTTTTCTACCGCAGGATTATTTTGAAAAATCTCTTGGCCGCGGCTGGATACCATAACCGTAACTTTAGCTTGCGGATATTTTGCCAAAAGACTGTCCAAACAAGGCAGGCTTAAAATAATATCGCCGATATTGCTCAGGGTAATAAATAATATTTTGGCTGGCATTCTATTTGCCGCTTTCTACGGCTTTTAAAACATCTTCTACGCTAATTGCCTTCATGCAGCGGTTATCTTTACAGCTAACCTCATAACAGGGTATTTTACAGCCGACATCCTTGGCTAAAATAATACAGTTGGTGCGCGGGAATGGCCCGGTGATTTCCGGAGAAGTCGGGCCAAAAAGCGCGATAATTTTTTTGGCGTTGACCGCATTGGCAATATGCAAAGGCCCGGTATCGGCAGTAATAAATAAATCCGCCCGGCGGCAAAGGGCGCCCAGTTGTTTAATATTAAAAACATTCGTGGCTACAATCGGCCTTTCTTTCATCTGCGACTGGATCGCTTTAACCAAGCCGCTGTCCGCGCTGCTGCCGGAAAAAGCTACTTTAAGCCCCCGAACGATCAACGCATCGGCCAAACGCGCCCAATACTCCGGCGGCCAGCGCTTAGGCAACCAGTTGCCTCCGGCATTAAGGCAAACCAAAAAGTCATCCGGCTTAACCTCGTTTTTATTTAAAAAATCATTAACCGCCTCCTCGTCTTGTTGAGAAAAAAATAATTCCGTATAGCGGTCCTCGATCTTTAGCCCGGCTTTTTCCAGGATATTCAGGTAATAATCAATGCGGTGCAAAGAATCCCTAGCCGGAGCGACAATTTTTTTAGTCAAAAGAAAGCCCCTTTTTTTGGTGAAATAACCGAAGCGCTGCGGAATATCCGCCAGCCGGCAGATCAGGGCGCGGGTAAAAGAGCGGTGCAAAAGAAAAACTGCGTCGAATTTTTTATATTTTAGCTGTTTGATAAAAGACATCTTCTCCAGCATCCCGCGGTGCCGGTCTTTCTCGTCGAAAATAATTATTTCGTCTAAATGAGGGTTGTCTTTTAAAATCGGATAACAGCGGCTGGGAATTACACAGGCGATAAAACTATCGGGAAAATTACGGCGGATATTGCGGATACAGGCGGTAGAAAAAAGCACATCCCCCAGCCAGTTGACATTAAAAATCAGGATACGCTTGGTATGCTGCATTTTATTTTTTACTTTCCTTTAAAAAGGTATAGTAACCCGAACTTTCAAACCAGAAGACGAATAAATTTTTGGCGTTTTCGGAAATCCTTAATCTTTTTAAAAGGAACACGTCGCGATCAGAGTATTTTTTGCCCGGGTTAGTAGCCACTGCTAAGCGATAACCGGCGTCAATAACCAGCTGTCTTATTTTAACATTAAACCGGCCTTCCGGATAGCTAAACATATCCACCGGTATCCCTAATTTTTCTTCTAATACCCGCTTTGATTCAAATATCTGCTGCCGGATTTCTTCATCAGTTTTTAAATTTACTAGGGGCTCCGGGCCAAGGCAATGGCTGCCGAAAGAAATCAGCCCGGATGACTGCATCTCTTTGATCTGGCCCCAGCTCAACCGGTTGCCCTCCGCCCTATCCACTTCACCGGTAATAATAAATATAGTCGCCGGTAAATTATACTCTTTTAAAATCGGGTAAGCGTAAAGGTAGTTATCCCTATAGCCATCGTCAAAAGTAATCGCCAAAGTGCGCGGCGGGATCTTCTTCCCGTCTTTGATCAGCTTAGCCAGAATCTCTAAAGGCAAAACATTATATTTATGCTCTTTTAAAAAACGCATTTGCGAGCGGAATACCGCGGTAGAAACCGTAAGCATGCCGGTTGTCGTGGGATGGTCGGTAACCGAATGATACATTAAAATCGGCGGCACATAATTAAATTTTAAGACGGTTATAAACGCGGCCAGCGGAATAAAAATTACGGCGAGAATTAAACCGCAGATAAATTTTAGGGCTTTTCTTTTAGGCATTCGCTATAGACCTCACAGGTTAAATAGGCGCATTTTTCGCTGGAAAAATTTTCTTTAACAAAATTACGGCCGGCCAGCGCCAAGGCCTTTCTTTTATTTTCATCGCTTAATAAATTAACGATCGCCTTAGCCAAAGCGACGGAATTCTTAGATTCGACCAATACTCCGTTTAGATTATCGGTAATTAGGCTGCGTAGACCGCCGATATCAGAAGCAACTACGCAAACCCCGGCGGCCATTGCCTCTGCCGCTCCCAAGCCAAAACCTTCAGCCAAAGAAGGCATAACAAAAATGTCCATCGCTGCCAAGGCCCGCGGCGTATCAGACAAAGTAGGGATAAAAATTACGCTTTTTTCGATTTTTAAATCCCTGACTGAATTAACCAGCTCTTCTTTCATTTTGCCTTCGCCAATAATTAATAATTGCGCCGAAGGAATATCCCTTAAAACCAAAGCCATCGCCTGGATCAGATAAATATGGCCCTTAACATCGGAAAGCCGGGCGATAATGCCGATTACCGGTCCGTCTTTTAATCCTAAGGCGGTTCTTTCCTGTTTTGTCGCCGGGCCAGCGCTGGAAAAACGCATAATATCGATCCCGTTGTTGATCACCCTGATATCCGATTCCGGAACACGAAAATCATCCGTTAAATGCTCTTTAACCTGTTCGCTAATCGCGATTACTTTATCCCCCCAGCAACCAAAGATCCTGCGGGCCAAACGCGGCTTAAAAAATCCATGACAGGTAGAAATAAACGGCCTCCCGGACAAACGCGCCAATAGATAAGCCAAAACCTGAGTCACGCGGGTATTGGCATGAATAATTTGAATATCCTTTTCTTTAACCAGCGGTAGAAGCTTAAATAAACTAATCCAGATCTTTGGGCTTAACTCTGACTTAGTCATAATCGGGATAGGAATAAATTCCATCCCCGCTTCAACGAATTTCGGCGCTAATCCGCCGGGGCTGGAAGCCAGATAAACCTTATGCCCTCTCTGCTTTGCTCCTGTAGCCAAGGCAAACAAATAGCTGGTGATCCCGCCGGTGTTTAAATGATTGGCTAAATATAAAATGTTCATGCTAATAATTTTTCTACTGCCGCCAAGACTTCACCGGCAGTAATTGAATACATGCATTTCTTGTGTTTGCATTTTGGCTTATAGCACGGGCTGCATTCCAAATCTTTCCAAATCAACACGGATTTATCCGTTGGCACAAAATGCCGGGCCGGGTCAGTCGGGCCGAATAACGCCACAAAAGGCGTGGCCATTGCCGCGGCAATATGCAAAGGCGCGGAATCCGCGCTGACAAAACAATCGCATTTTTTTATCAAACAGGCCAGCTGATTAACCGTGGTCTTGCCGCAGGCATTAATCAATTTAGCCGCCTTGGCTGCTTCGGCTAAGGCATTGGCCTGGCCGACATCTTCGGCCGTGCCGGTAAGAATGATCCGGATATCGCGCTGCGATAATTCCGCGCAAAATTTAACCATTTGTTCTATTGGCCAGGCTTTGCTCACCCAGCGGCTGGAGGCATTAAGGTTTAAACCGACCACTTTCTGATTTCCGCCTAGCCACTGGGAATTTAAAAATTCGTCGATAAATTTACGGTCTTCTTCACGCGGCCAAAGTTCGAGGCTTTTATCTTCCAGCCCGATACCCAGCATATTTAATATTCTGAACTGATGCGTTATCGGATCAATACCATCCTTCTTATCGGGGATACTATGGTTAAGAAGAAAAGACAGCTTCTTATTGGCATAACCATAGCGGTTCGGCGCCAGGCTCAGCCAGCCCAAAAGCCGGCTCTTACGGTTATTCTGCAAGTCAATTACTAAATCAAAATTATTTTTACGCAAAACCCGGGCTAATTTCGCCAAACCAGGCCATCCTTTATCCTTACCCTTAAAATCCGCTACCAATAATTCATCTAAATACGGGCAGGTCAATAAGGCCTCTTTGCAGCCCACCGAGGTAAGCAGGGAAATTTTATAATTTGAACCAAATTTTTTACGGATGGCGCGGATGGCCGCGGTAGAAAGAATCACATCTCCCAAAGAACTGAATTTGATAATCAAAATTTTAAAGTTGGAAAGCGCGTCTTTATAGACATCTAAGGTATTATTTACCATCAATTCTATGTTATATTTTTCTTTTACTTTTTGAAAAGCGGCCAAAGAAATATCTTTTGCCAATTGCTGGTCTTTAAAGATCTTTATTGCTGCTTCGGCAATCGCGTTGGCGTCAGCCGGCGGCACCAAAAACCCGGTGACCCCCTCGTCAATAATATCGATGATCCCTCCGACTTTAGTCGCCACCACCGGCACGCCCCTGGCCTGCGCCTCGATAATCACCCGGCCGAATGCTTCCTGAGTTACTGTAGGCAAAACCAATAAATCTAAATTGCCCAGGATCGCCGGGATATCGCGCTGCGTGCCTAAAAATTGCGTACAATGCCAAAGGCCAAGCCGCTTAACTAACACCTGAACCTGTTCTTTATAGGCCTCTTTGGAATCCGGCGCTTCGCCAACCACCCAAATTTTTAATTTCGGCACCTGCCGGCTGATTTTAGCCATGGCTTTGAAAAAATGCATATGCCCCTTGATCGGCGTGATCCTGCCGATGATCCCGACATTAAACTCATCCTTATGGGCCCTCGCTGGCTCCTGGTATTTGAATTTTTCCAAGTCGACACTGCGCGGCACTAAACGGATACGTTCGCGCGGGGTATCAAAATCCTCGATCATATGCCGGGCGATCACATTGCTTAAAACAATTACTCTTTTCGCCCAGCCCATCACATAGCTAAAAGGATGCTTGGTATAATAGCCGTGGCAGGTGGTGATAAATGTGGCATTAGTACGGCGGCAGGCAAAAAAAGCGATCCAGGCCGGCACGCGGGAACGCGCGTGCACAATATCAATTTTTTCCTTTTTAATAATCTCGGCCAGCGGCTTAATCTGCTTAAACATGGAAAAAAGCGATTTTTTATGCACGGCCAGCTGGTAATGGGTTGAGCCGCCGGCTTCCAGCTCTTTAACTAAGGGCCCGCCATGAGAAACCACCACGGATTTATGCCCCAGTTTAACTAAATACCGGGCCAAGTCCAGAGTGCCGGTCTCCACGCCGCCGACATTAAGTTCGGGCAATATTTGCAGGATATTCATTTTAAATTAATAACCCCAGTTTTTCTTTAATCGCTTCCCTATCGTTTAAAATTTTTACCACTGGTTTTTCCCGGATAATTTTATCCAGAGTTGAAAAAATATTTTCCGGCTTCACCAAATAGATATACTGCCCTTGGACTAAATTATCCAGGAATTTACGGTGCTTGCGGTTAACCGGTGCGTCAAAAACAACCACATGCTTTCCCGAACTGGCCGCTTCGGAGATCATCGAGATACTCTCCGCGGAAACTACTGCTATTTTTGCTAATCCCAGGATACCGCCCACCGTATAAGGCGGATTGTAGCTGCTGGCAATTACCAAAAGCCCGCAAAGCGGATCATTTTCCAGCTTAGCTTTTAACACGCCCTCGATTTCTCCGGGGGTGCGGCGGGAAGTGGTCGCCAAAATCAACGCCTGATTGGCTTGGGCAAATTTTTTCATTTGCTCTACCACGCTTTCCAGCTCAAGCTTATTCAAAGAAAAATCTTTGCTGTTGCCGCCGATTAATAAGCCGATGTTTAAAGCAGTAGTTTTGATATTCGGCTCTTTTGACTGCAGCAGCCCGGCCTGTTCGAATAAATATTTTTCATCGACCAAATTTAACGCACCGATAGTCTCGGCAGTATTTTTCCTTTTCGCCGGCTGGTCGTGTTTAGGCATAATTACCAGGTCAAATTTATGCGCGCTGCCCAGCGGCGGACGCATAATAATCACTGAACGAGCGTTATTTTCCCGGCTTAAAACATAGTTGGCTCTCGCTAAAGAAGAACCACAGGAAATAATTATGTCTGCCGGATCCTTAAATAACTCCCGGTGTTTCCGCGCTTTTGCCTCAATTATTTTTATCCGGCCGGATATGCCGCGAGCCTTAAGCAAATCACAAAGCACGCTGGCTGCTGCCTCTGACTGGCGCAAATGCCCGGCCTTGCCGTCGCTTAAAATTAAAACATCCTTCTGATCGGAATATTTCCAGATCTTATAAGACCAAAGGTATTCATGGGGATATTTTTTAATCAACGGCTCAAATGATTTTACTAATTTAGCTAAATTATTTTCAACATCCTTTTCCATATCGCCGGTCTTTTCTAATTCCGGAAACGGACTGATAATAATTTTATAGTAGGAATCCTTGACCCTCGTATAAAACCCCTGCAAAAGCACGGCGTCGTACCTTAAGGCCAGACGCACCGCGCCGCTGGCCATTGAGGCGCGTTTGCCAAAAAAATCTACCAATATCCCGGCCTTGCCGCCCTGATCCACGGTCATGCCTAAAGACTGATTATTTTTAAGCGTTTTGATCAATTCGCGGGTTTCATTCCTGGTCTCAATAATCCGACAGCCTTTTTGCCGGCGGTAATTATTCAACAGGCCGTTTAAACGAGGGGTACCCTGATTACGGATCAGCAGTTGAAAAGGAAAACCCTGATTGGAAAAAACCACGCTGGATAATTCCCAGCTCCCTTCGTGCGCCGCCACAAAAATTACGCCTTTGCCTTTTTTAAAAGCCGCCTGAATATGCTCCATCCCTTCTAAGGTGAAATATTTATTGATGTGTTCTTTGCTAAGCAGCGGGATCAGAAAAATATCCAGCAGGTTCTGGCCAAAATTACGGAACGATTCGCGGCAAAGCCTTTTGATCTGGCGGCTGGAAAGCTCTCCGGCAAATACCCTTTTCAGATTAGCATAAGCAACCAGACGGTATTTGCGCCCAAAATAATACATCACCTCGCCCAAACGCCGGCCAATAAATGATGTAATGCCAAACGGCAAAACTCTCAAAATCGGCCCTAAAATTTTAAGCGCGGTATACCCGAGATAATCGGTTAAGAAATCCTTCTTCATATTTAATAATTTTTAACTCCACGCGGAAAACCACAATCGGCAACAAAGAATTGGCGATTTGCGATTGGTTTAATTTTACCGCGTCTTTTTCTGTCGTGACAATGACGCTGATATTTTTTCTTTTTGCTTCGCTGATAATGTTTTCCAATACCTGCGCCGGATATTCATAATGATCGGGGAACTGAAAAGATAAACCTACCTTAAGCCCCATTGCCAAAACTGATTTTTCAAAATAAGCCGGGTCGGCAATGCCGGAAACCAAAGCTACGGTTTTACCTTGAAAATAATCCGCCGGTAAAAGCTGCTGCGGCCGGTGAATTTCATAAAATCCGGCCGGTTCATGGCTGGCTTCGGTAATTACCGCGCGCGGGTTAATTTTAGCCAGTTGTCTTTTAAATTCTTTCGGCGGCGGCTGGATATTCGCCTTAGTTAAAACAAATATATCCGCATGTTTAAGCGTCCACAGCGGCTGGCGCAAGATCCCCCGCGGAAGCATTTGAGAATTGCCAAAAGGATTAGTCGAATCAATTGCCACGATTTCTAAATCCTTTTTAATCTTCCACTGCTGAAACCCATCATCTAAAATTACCGTATCGCAGGCTTTATTAATTGCTAATTTGATCGCCCGCCGGCGGTTAGCGTCAATGATCACCGGAATATCCCCCAGCTTTTGCTGCAGCATTGCCGGTTCATCCGCCGGCCCCTGGCCGCAACGTTTATACCCGCGCGTAACAATTGCCACACGGCGGCCCTTATCCCTCAAGCGGCGCGCTAAGAATTCTACTAACGGAGTCTTGCCTGTGCCTCCTAAAGTAATGTTGCCCACGCTGATCACTTTGCAAGTAGCGCGGTATTGCCTAAACCAGCAGAAAAACATAACGGCTGTCACTGCCAAGCCGTAGATTAAGGAAAGGATAAATAAGATGATTTTTAAAATTCCTGCCGGGAATCCTTTTGACCTATCCGTAGCTAAATTATATAAAAAGCTTAACCTGGGCATAATTGTAAAATTAAATCTATGTTTTTTTCTGTCGCGCCTTTATTTTTCTCAATCAGC
>JAKAMF010000001.1 GCA_021813045.1 bacterium
TGCATTTCGGGCATTTGTTGTTATTTTTGCGGGTTTCACTAGGCGCAAATCTCACCCCGCAATTGCGATGGCCGTCAAAATGGTATTTGCCTTCCTCGGGAAAAAATTCAATCGTATAGAGGAATTTTTTCTTATCCTTGGTTTTTAAAGCTTCCCGGATCGTCCGATAATCTAAATCACAATCAAAAACATTCGCCTCGCGGCCGATTTTCGTCGGCGAATGGCTGTCGGAATTACTGATTAAGCTAAACCGGTCTAAGGCGCTTAAGCGCCAGTTCATCGCCGGGTCAGAACTTAAGCCGGTTTCCAAGGCAAAAATTTTCTCGGTCTGCTCCTCAAAACAATCTTCAATCTTATCAAATCCGGACATTGAACCGAATAAGCTAAACCACGGCGTCCAGATATGTCCGGGGACGATCATGCAATTCTCGTCGATATCAAAAACAATCCGCGCCAATTCCGCGGCGTCTAATCCTAAAATTGGCCGTCCGTCCGAGGCGAGGTTGCCGCATTGAGACAATTTATGGTTAATTTTATCCGTGGTCTTAAAAGAAGGGCTGAAGACCATATTATGAATCCGGTAAGACCTTCCCTTCTTAGAGTAAATACTGGAAATTTCCGAAGTTAAGATAAAATGAACCCCGTTATATTTAAATAAACCGTTGCCTAAATCTTCAAAATTGGCTTTTAATTCCTCCAGCCAAAGATGATGGGTAAAATCTCCGCTGCCCAAAAGCGTGATCCCTTTGATCTTGGCCCATTCCGCCAGATGCTTAACATCCATATCCCGGGAAGTAGCGCGGGAATATTTAGAGTGGATATGAAAATCGGCAATAAACTCCATCTTCCCCTTTTTTATGCCTGGTAGGCGATTTTACCGTTGTAGATGGTGTATTCTACCACACCTTTCAGCCGGCGTCCAAGAAAAGCCGAATTCTTTGACTTAGAAACCAAGTTTTCCTTTTGCACAAGCCATTCTTTGGCCGGGTCAATTATAGCGATATCCGCGTCATCCCCCGGGGCAATGGCGCCTTTGGCAATTCCTAAAATGCGCGCCGGGTTTAAAGCTAGTTTTTCCACTAATTGCGGTAGACTGAGAATTTTGTTCTCTACTAACTCGCTGATCCCCGCGGACAGTTCAGTCTCTAAACCGACCACGCCGAATTCCGCGCGGTCAAATTCAATATCTTTTTCATTCTCTGTGTGCGGGGCGTGATCCGAGGCGATTACATCGATCGTGCCGTCTTTTAAACCTTTTTTTACCGCCTCCTGGTCTTGACGCGAACGCAAAGGCGGATTCATCTTTTTATTAGTATCATAATCAACTAGGCTATCCTGCGTAAAGCTGAAATAATGCGGCGCGGTTTCACAGGTAACCCGCACCCCTCTTTTTTTAGCCTGGCGAATAACCTCCACCGATTCTTTGCAGCTAACGTGGGCAATATGGATTACCGCGCCGATTTTTTCCGCTAAACGTATATCCCGTTCGATCCGTTTATATTCCGATTCGCTGGAAATACCCCGCAGCCCGAGTTTAGTAGAAATAATCCCTAGATTTACCACCCCTTGATTAGACAACGACTTATCTTCACAATGGCAAATCGTCAAAATTTTCTCCGTCTTAGCGATTTTTAATGCCTGCTGAAAAATTTTTTCGTCATCTACCGAGGCACCATCGTCGGAAATTGCGATTGCCCCGCCTTTGGCAAGGCCAACAATATCGCTTAATTCTTTGCCTAGCCTGCCATTAGTAATCGCTCCGCAGATCAATACATTAGCTAAGGAATTTTTCTTAACCAGAGTTTTTAATAGTTCTATGGCTTGAACGCTATCGATCGCCGGAGAGGTGTTTGGCATGGCTAAAAGCGAAGTTATCCCGCCTTTTAAAGCAGCCGCCGTAGCGGAGGCAATAGTTTCTTTATCTTCTCTGCCCGGCTGCCTTAAATGCGCGTGCATATCAACTAGCCCCGGGATAATAACTTTTGCGGAAGCATCAATTACTTTATCTGCCGCGGCCGAAATATTTTTTGCCACTTTGGATATCTTGCCTGCCTCAATCAAAATATCAAAATTTTCTTTAACATGATTTGCCGGATCGATAACTAACCCGTTTTTAATTAATATTTTCATCTTTTCTATCCTTTGCCTGGGCGACCAAAAATAAAACCGCCATGCGCACGGCAATGCCGTTGGTAACCTGCTCTAAAATTACTGACTTGGATCCGTCAGCAATTTCACTGGACATCTCGATCCCGCGATTGATCGGTCCGGGATGCATAACAATAATATTTTTCTTAGCCTTTTCCAGCCGCTCGCAAGTTAGCCCGAAATTTTTGAAATACTCTATTTGTTGCGGAAAGGCATTGCTGGAATCTCGTTCAAACTGCATACGCAGGACATTCACCGCGTCTGCCTCACGTAAGGCCTCCTGAATATCGCTGGTTACCACCACCCCCATCTCCTCGATTGCCGGGGGAATCAGGATTTCCGGGGCGCAAACCGTAACTTTAGCACCTAGCTTAGTCAAGCCCCAAATATTCGAACGCGCTACCCGCGAATGCGCGATATCTCCGACGATACTTACGTTTATCCCGGCAATCTTGCCCATTTTTTCCTTGAGCGTAAAAATATCCAGCAGCGCCTGCGTAGGATGCTCATGCCAACCGTCTCCCGCGTTAACCACGCTGATTTCTAAATGCTTAGCCAGCATTGCCGCGGCACCCGAATAATTATGGCGCATCACAATAATGTCCGCTTTTAAGGCCTGGATATTTTTCCCGGTATCGATCAGAGTTTCGCCTTTTTTAACACTGGAGGTTTCCGTAGCGATATTAATCACATCAGCGGATAATCTTTTTGCCGCCACCTCAAAAGAAACGCGCGTGCGCGTGGATGGCTCGTAAAATAAATTTACCACGGTCTTGCCGCGCAAAGCGGGAACTTTTTTGATATCACGGGTAGAGACTTCCTTAAATGATTCGGCGGTAGATAAAATCAGTTCAATTTCTTCGCGGCTAAGCTCTTCTAAGCCCAATAAATCTTTTCTTTGCCAGACCATATTATTTCTCCATAATTACTACTTCGTCTTTTGCGTCAACCTCTTCTAAACGAACCTCCACGGTTTCTCCCTGCGCAGTAGGAATGTTCTTGCCGACAAAATCCGCGCGAATCGGCAGTTCACGGTGTCCGCGGTCAATTAAAACCGCCAGCTGAATAACTTTGGGGCGGCCGAAATCGATCAGGGCGTCGAGCGCCGCGCGGATAGTCCTTCCGGTATATAAAACATCGTCTACTAAAACTAAATTCGTATCGGCGATATCAAAGCTAATCTCCGTTTTGTGCACGATGGGCTGGGCAGATATTAAAGTAAGGTCGTCGCGGTAAAGGGTAATGTCTAGCGCCCCTACGTTAATTTCTTTGTTTTCAATCGCTTTAATACTCTGCGCTAGCCGCTGAGCCAGATATACCCCGCGGTTACGGATGCCCACCAAACAAAGGCTCTCCGCCCCCTTATTTTTCTCTAAAATCTCATGGGCGATGCGCGTAATCGCGCGATTTAAAGATTCTTTATCTAAAACTTTAGCTTTTTCTTTCATTTTAACTCCTTGGGGCATAAAAAATCCCAACTGTTCGCATAATTACAGTTGGGTAATCTTATAGTTTTCCTCTTCATTTTTCCACCTTGCCAGCTTCTCTGAGCTGGATTTTAAAGGTTATTACTTTGATATAAAT
Organism: bacterium; assembly: GCA_021813045.1. Lineage (GTDB taxonomy): Bacteria > Omnitrophota > Gorgyraeia > Gygaellales > Profunditerraquicolaceae > JAKAMF01. The sequence continues at coordinate 3,733 of JAKAMF010000001.1, forward strand.
ATACCACTTAAAACAGAATTGTCAAGGCTAAATGAGCGCATAGCTTATGGAGCGCAAAGCGCGACATAAGTTATATGCGCGAATTTATGCCGCGTCTGCCAGAAAATTGCTATTATTTCTTCTGGCATTTTTCTGGCGTTTAGACGCGGCGAACAAAACTCTTCTAAATAAAAACAAGAGTATCTCCTGCGCGGGTATTCGTTTTTGCCAGGATTCCGGCAGGCAGCTCAACGACCAAAAAAGAAGAGAAATAAACCGCGGAGATCCTAAACGGAGGCAAAGAATGGATAATTTTAACCACCTTATTCTGTTTGTCAACAAAGGCGATGTCGATGGGAAAACGCATAAAAAAAGTGTGCACAGAATTACAGGGCCTGATCACTAAGCCTTCGCCGGGCAGAAGCCGGCGCTTATTCAAAAGCCCGATAACCCTGGCTAACGGCTTATCGGCAATCAGCGCATCACTGGCTAAGCTGGTGTTATTGGACTGGTTAATAATTTTCATTAATAATCTAAGGCGGGTTATTTGGCAGTAAAAATATCGGTTGAGATCGGGATCCCCTTTGACTTAATCTCGTCAATAAAATTAGGGATATACCCGGCGGCCTTGAATTCTCCGATTACCTTGCCAGATGGCTCAACCCCCAGCTGTTTAAAAAGAAAGATATCCCGTAAATCAATATGCATTTCATCTTTCATTCCGGTTACTTCCGTAACCGCCATAATTTTACGGGTGCCGTCGATCAGCCGCGCAGTATGAATAATCAAATGCACTGCCGAAGCAATCATCTCCCGGATCGCCCGCATGGGCAATTCTATGCCGGACATTAAAATCATGGAATCAAGGCGGGCGAGAACATCACGGGTTGAGTTAGCGTGCACGGTAGTCATCGATCCGTCATGGCCGGTATTCATTGCCTGTAACATGTCCAGGGTCTCCACCCCGCGGCATTCTCCGACGATAACGCGGTCTGGGCGCATCCTCAGGGTATTGCGAAAAAGGTCCTTAATGGTTACCGCACCCTTGCCTTCTATGTTCGGAGTGCGCGCTTCCAGCCTTACCCAATGCTCCTGGCGCAATCTTAATTCCGCGGCATCTTCAATAGTTACAATGCGCTCATTATTCGGGATAAACTCGGAGAGAATATTTAAAATAGTTGTTTTTCCTGAACCCGTGCCTCCGGAAATAATAATATTCTTTCTGGCTAAAACGCAGGCGCGGATAAAATCCGCCATTGGCTGATTGAGCGTGCCGATCCGGATCAATTCTTCGACCTTAAATATTTCTTTCTTGAATTTACGGATAGTCAATGCCGGACCGGTCAAGGAAAGCGGCGGAATGATCGCATTAATACGCGAGCCGTCGCTCAAACGAGCATCAACCATCGGCACGGATTCATCGATCCTCCTACCGATCGGAGCGATAATACGCTCGATGATTGTTTTCAGCTGCTCATTAGAAATAAACTTTTTGCTGGTAATCTCAATTTTACCGTTTTTTTCAATATAGATCTCGTCTTTATTATTCACCATAATATCGGTAATTTCCGGGTCAGCCAAAAGATCCTCTAATGGCCCCAGGCCAAGCGCTTCGTCAATAATTTCTTTAACCAGCTTCTTGCGAATCTCCGACGAAGAAATAAAAGCCCCTGCCTCCTGCACTAAAAGGTTAGAAACCAACACTTCCGCTCGATTCTTTAATTCCTTAGTCTTGTTGGCATCGCTGAATACGGCTAGATCCATGCGTTTAATATTTAATTCCTCGATCAGGCGGTTATGGATACGGCGTTTCAAAAGCAGGATCTCGTCCATCTCCTCTTCTTTGATCTTTGGCTCTTCCGGCTTATCCGCTAAATTCTGATCCTGCCAGAACTCTCCTCCGCGTTCAACCGGTGTTTCTTTCAGCCGTAAGGCGTCTATCTTGGCGTGCTCAGTAAATAATTCCTCTTCTAATACTAAATCACGGGCTAATTTTTTTATCGCCTGGGAAATTTTCGTGCGCGAAGAATCAATGACTACCGGGACAGAGCGATTAACCGCCAGCCCAACAACTTTTCCTTCAGAAGGAACTTGTGCCACAATATCTACCGGCAGGTTTACTCTGATCTCCTGCCAGCTGATGCTGGAAAGCGAATCCGCGCGGTTCAAAGCCACTTTGATCATAGAAAGCGGGAAATGCAAAAACTGCAGGGTGTCTAAGACCCACTTGGTTTGGTAAATTGAAAGGATATCCGGAGTGACCACCAGAAGCATTAAATTAGCTTCATTAAGCGTCGCCACAAAAATCTCAGAAAAGCTCTTTCCTGCATCAACCACGATATAATCATAATCCGGCCTTAAGAATTCAAAAACGTCTTTTATAACTTTGGCGTCGATATATGGCGACTGCTGCGGCCGCAGTACTCCGGCAAGAAAATCAATTCCCCAGCTCCCCGATAAAATAAAATCCTTTTTATCGGTATTCTGCGGGTGTTTTCTTAAGGCATAACCCAAGTCAGCAATAGTTTTTTGCGCAGACATATTTAATATCCGCGCCATATCGCCGACAACTTGCAAATCGAGGTCAATCAAACAGACTTTTTTATTTTGGTCTTTGGCAAGGGATACAGCGAGGTTAGCGGCAAGCAGTGTTTTGCCCACTCCGCCTTTTGTGCTAAAAATTGTAATTACTTTAGCCATTTTAATTCAGGCGATAGTCTATGGGGATCTCAATCCAAAGGTCGTCTTTTTCAATTGACGATGGGAACGGCGGAAAGCTACTGACTCTTTTAACAGTATTTAAAGCGTCTTCGTCAAGCATGGCATACCCGCTGCCTTGCCTGATTACAGCTTCCTGGAGCTGGCCGTCATAAGCAATATGTACGCCTACTTTTACCGTGCCCTGAAAACCCGCCTGCCGAGCAGCAGAAGGATAATTTAAATTATCCATGATTTTACTCTGAACTGCTGTAGCATAATTAGAAATATTGGCCGGAACGGTTGCCCCTGCGCCAATTTCTACGCTTGGCTTAGGAACTGCCGGAGCAGAAGGCTTAGCAAGGGGTTTTTGAGTATCAGCCGGCGGAGGAACTTCTTCTTTCTTTATTTTTTGCGCTTCAGCCGGTTTCTTATCTTTATCTTCCGCTTTAACAATATCTTTTTTCTCAATTATCCGCGGGGTCAACACAATATATAATTCGGTATCGCCTTTTTCCCCAACGCCGCCTCCGGTCTTGGTAACTTTTTTACGGAAAAACAGGCCGACCACAGGAATATCCCCTAACCAAGGAGTTTTCGTAACCGTCTCTTCCATTTTTTGCTTCATTAATCCGCCAACTGCCATAGTCTCTTCATTATTAAGGTATAACTCGGTAGAAGCAGTGCGCTTGCTTAAAGGATAGGCCTTAGCGGTTGTTTCGGTACTAGAGCCGATCGTCTCGGCAGTACCAACTTCGCTTACCTCCATATTTAAGGCTAATTTGATTCTTTCTTTTTCGGTTATTGTCGGTTTAATTTTTAATTTAATACCAAATTCTTTATAATCTATGTTCGTGCCTTGGCCACCGGCTGAAGCAACGGTAGTAGAAAATATCGGTTTTTCGCCGCCGACTAAAAGTTCCGCTTCTTTACCGCTTTGGCAAGCTAACCTGGGACGGGAAAGCACACGCGCCTTGCCTTCCTGGACTAAAGCGTCCAACGTCCAAGCGAACGCGCCGCGTTTAAGTTCAAAAACCCTCCAAATATTTTGCAGGCTGGTTCCGGTTAATGCGGCAGATCCGACTTCGGTAAAGGTAATTGTACTGCTCAAAGGATTAGTAAAACCCAAAGTTGTAGTAGCATCCTTGTCCAACTCTAAAACCTGCACATCAATTTCAATGATGGTTTCTTCTTCTTTAAGCTCAATCAAGTCGACCGTTCTATCCCGCAAAGAGCCAAGGACCACGCTGATTTTTTCCCGGTCTTGCGCGTTTTTAATTTTTCCCAAAAGCAAAACTTTTCCCTCGTCCTCTTCGGTAACAGTTTTGACGTCGGGAAGGCTGAGATTAGCGAGCAAATTATCAATGCGCTTTTTCAAATATTCTATTTTTTCTCCTAAGACCTTTACACCGAAAGAATGCTCCCCTGCTGAATCCCAATAAACCAAAGTAGTCATACCAACTGCCTTGGGCGTTAAACTAAACTCATTTTTACCGATATTAGCTACATCTGCGATTTCCGGGTTACCAATGGCAATGCGGGTAATACCCTGAGCAGTAATGATTTTTGCTTCGCCAAGGTATAGCTTAATTTGCTGATCAATGCTATCCGCGACATAACCTTTAGAAAAAATACCCAGACAAAAAGCCAACATTGCGACAAAAATTAATAAAGTTTTTTTCATTTATTATCCTTATCGTATAATAGAACTTTTTCCTTCTTCAATCCGCGGTAAACATCCACTTGCCCGGTTGGCTCTGGTTCATTCTTAAGCATAGATTTTTCCTGCTTAGCGGCCTGTTGTGCTGCCTGCGGCATAATATGCGCAAAAAGCGTATCCCAATTCGCCGGCGGCACTTCTTCTATGCGCGCGTCAGAAGGCGAACGCAAAACTAAACGAATTTTAGCCTGCTCTTGGACAAAAGCTAAAAGATTTGATTCTTGAGGAGTAAGCGCCAAGGTCACTAAAGAAGATGCCTCTTTGGGCTGGCTGGGCGCGGCATAACGGCCGCCTTCTTGCTGCTGCTGCATTCCCCCGGTGTCCTGTCCAACCGCCAAAACGAGAACATTCTGAAATAAAGGTATTACTGCCGCCTGCTGCTGCGTCTTTCCGTCCGCCCCTTGCACAGGAATACCCATTAAAGCAATTACATCAACATAATCACCCGGCCGGATCATTCCGGCGAGAGTCGAAGTTTTGTCTTCCAAAGAAACCGTATGCGCTCTTTTGCCAATCGGAGTAGCCATAGCTAATGAACCGCCTGCGGCCTCGCGAGGAGCCATCAACTTACTTAAGGTGATTTGTTCCCCTTTGGTAATCGGGGCAATCGACATCATTCCGGAAATCCGGTCAAAAGAAGTAACTGCCTGCGGCTGGACAAATTGATTCGGCACCATAGCCACATCAAAAGCGCCTTGCGTAATCACTGCCCCCTTCGGGATATCCGCTTTAGCCACCAAAACCGGGGTCTGATTGGCCTGCAGGGTTTCAAATTTACGCTTGGTTTCTTTAGCAATCATCTTGCGTTGCTGGTCTATATACTGAAAAGTCATCACAATAGCCGCAACCGCCAAAACCACTCCCACAATCAAAATTATTTTCTGCTGCTTTTGCATCTTCGCCCTTTCTTTGTTTTAAAAAACAAAGGCTTACTTGATTTGGCTTTCGTAAACCTCTATCTTTGCCTGGCGCGAAAGCTTTTCAATTAGCTCGTCGATCTTCTGTTGCTGTTTTAAAAAAGTTAATCCTCTCTTAATATCTTCCCAAAGTTCGGAAAGCGGTTTTTGTTTTCCGCCGCGCTTACCTTCTAACTTAACTATATAATAACCCTCGGGTCCTTTAAAGATACTGCTGATCTTGCCGACTTCCAGGTTATCAGAAAAAACCACTTCATCAAATAGCGGAAAATATTTTCCCTTACCAACAAAACCCATATCTCCGCCGTCTCTGGCGTTATCTGCCTTGGAACGGTCTTTGGCTAAAGTCGCGAAATCCGCGCCTTGCAAAAGTTCAATTAAAATCGCCTTAGCATCTGCCTCAGTAGGAACGACGATTTCGCGGATCTGCCTTTCTTCCGGCTCTTTATATTGTTCTTTATATTTATTATAAAAATCCTCGATTTCTTTGCTGGTTACATCAATTTTTGCAGTCTCGTCCCTGACCAATTGCACCACCAAAAGATCCATTTTAGTTTTTTCCAGGGCCTTAGTCACATCTTCATTTCTATCTAAGCCGCGATCTAAAGCTACCTGATAAAGCAATGTCCGGCGGATTAACTCATTTTTTAAATATTCGATTTTTTTATCGCGTGAATTAATTCTTAATTCCGGCTTATCTTTAGGAACCATGGCATTATAAGAGTCGATCTCAATATCGAGGTCCTCTAAGGTAATCGGAAGATTATTTACTTTAGCAATAACCGTGCCCTTAACTGCCGCGGCAGTGGAAGACGCCTTTTCCGCAGAAGCCGGCTTGGAAGATTTTAATAAATCGCAGCCGGTTAAGCCGGTAGCAAGAAAACAAAGCATAAACAGAAGAATAAAAATATTTTTCATCTCATCCTCGCTATTCTTTTTTAATTTCGTTAATAATTTTGCCGAGCAAATCAGCGATTTTAGCAATCAAGAAAAACAAAAAGAAGAAAAATATATAAATTGCCGAATAAAATAACAATATTTTTTTGGGATAACCGGAACCTTTGAGAAAAAACGGGCTGGTTAATAAAAAAAGCCCGATCAATAAAAAAATCCAGGCAGCAATTTTGACTACTACACTGGATAATTTTAAAAAACCAAGATGTTCTCTCATATTATTCCTCCTTATTACCTTTTACTTTATCTCTTTTTATCACAAAGAGTTCCAAAATGCAAGAGTTTTTTTAAATAAGCGTATAACTTACGGTTAGCACGCAGCGCAACGTAAGTTATATGCGCGAATTTATGCCTCGTTTGCGAGAAAATTCCTATTGTTTCGTCGAGGAATTTTCGAACGCTTAGACGAGGTACTTTTGGTAGCCCCAACCGGATTTTCCGCCATAATTCTTGGCGGACCCGCCACGATTTGTGGCGGGGAACCGCTATACATTTAGCCCCAACGAGATTTGAACTCGTGTTTAGTGGCTGAGAACCACGCGTCCTAGACCAGGCTAGACGATGGGGCCGTAATTTAATTAAGGGTATTTTACTATATTGCTATATTAAGTCAATAGTTTTGAAAATTTTCGTTAGATTTTACTTACCGCTACGTCTATTAAGGTAAAGACATAAACCACAAGGGAGGAGAAAAAATGATTGCTAAAATCAATAGTTTTGGTTTGTTAGGATTAGAGGCGTATCCCATTGAAATTGAAGTAGATGTTGGATCGGGGCTGCCAACGATAACTTTAGTAGGCATGGCCGATACCTCTATCCGGGAAAGCAGAGAACGGGTAAAGTCTGCGCTAAAAAATTCCGGCTATTCCTGGCCGCAAGGAAGAATCACTGTAAATTTGGCCCCTTCGGAAATCAAAAAAGAAGGCGCTTGTTTTGACCTGGCAATCGCCCTGGGAATATTAGCTGCTAGCCATCAGCTAAATAGTCAAATACTGTCTGATTGTTGCGTCTTAAGCGAATTGTCGCTCGACGGATCTCTCCGCCCGGTTCAGGGAATACTCCCGATCAGCTTGGGGTTAGCCAAAACAAAAATAAAAAACCTGCTCATTCCCTGGCAAAATGCTCGAGAAGCGGCCATTGTCAACGAACTCTCTATCCGGCCTTTAAAAAATCTACGGCAAGCCGTAGAATTCCTCAACACCCCGGAAACAATTCCGGAATTCAAAATAACCACCGATGAAATATTCTCGCCGAATGTTAATTACCCGCTGGACTTCTCCGAAGTCAAAGGACAATATTTCGCCAAACGGGCAATTGAAGTAGCGGTAAGCGGAGGGCATAACCTTTTAATGGTCGGCGCTCCGGGCTGCGGCAAATCAATGCTGGCCAAGCGTATTCCCACAATCATGCCAACATTGAGCCGCCAAGAAGCGATCGAAATTACCAAAATCCATTCTGCCAGCGGAAACCTTTCGGCCGAACAAGGGGTAATTTGCATTCGTCCTTTCCGCGAACTTCATCACACAATCTCCAGCACTGCCCTCTCCGGAGGCGGCTCCTTACCGCGGCCGGGAGAAATCAGCTTAGCTCACTGCGGAGTTTTATTTTTAGACGAACTTCCGGAATTCCGGCGCGACTGTTTAGAGGTAATGCGTCAACCGCTGGAAGACGGTTTTATCCGTATCAGCCGGCAAAAAAGGTCTTTTAGCTTTCCGGCAGACTTTATGCTGGTCGCGGCAATGAACCCTTGCCCTTGCGGGTACCTGGCGCATCCAACCAAGCTTTGCCGCTGCAACACTACCCAAATCCAGCATTATATAGGTAAAGTTTCCGGGCCGCTCCTGGATCGGATTGATATTCACATAGAAATTCCCGCGGTTAAATATAGCGAGTTAACGGAAAGCCGAGAAGCAGAAAGCTCCAATCAAATCCGGCAGCGCGTAGAAAGAATACGGCAGGTTCAAAGAGAGAGATTCAAAGAAGAAAAAATTTTTTCTAATTCACAAATGGGGCACAGATTGATTAAAAAACACTGCCGGCTTAACCCGGAGGCAAAAGAATTACTGCGGCTGGCAATGACAGAGCTGAATTTATCCGGCCGCGCCTATGATAAAATTTTAAAGATCAGCCGGACGATTGCTGATCTGGCCGGAGCAGAAACAATACTCGCTGAGCATATTGCCGAAGCAGTGCAATACCGCAGTTTAGACAAATAGAAACTGTTTTTATTTTTGGAAGTAGCTGCAGTTTTTTAAGGCCGAGCGGCTATGGTCGTCAAAACGCAAAAATAATTCGTATTTTTCGCGCTCGACGGGAAAAATGCGGTTGATCACGCCTTTGCAAAGCACTATCCCCTCTTCTTTTCGGCAGGCAAGCGGTAACCTGATATGGATCTCTTCTCCCGGACAAGCGTATTGTTCGGTCCTTACGGCGAGCCCAAGAAAACTAATATTTACCGCTTCGGCCGCGAAAACTGCGCCGTTTTTGATTAACTCAACGCAATTAACTAAGGCAAACCGGCGGAATTTTCTGCGCTCGGCAAAAACCGCATCATCTCCAACAGCTTTATACTGGCCGCTTTTCCAGGCCTTGCCGTATTTTTTAATCCAATCTAAAGAAGCAGAGGCAAAACCGATATCCTTACCGCGCTTCTGGCTTTCAATCCATTTATGTTTTCTGATTTCTGATAAGACCCGGGGGTCTTTCAAAAAACAGTATTTGTCTTTCATGGCCTCCTCCATTCTAACAAGAGGCAGAATTATAACAAAGCGGCATTATTTGTCAATCTTTTTAGGAATGATACCGCGGCGGTGTTTTTCGGTAGGATAAAACTCCATATATTTAGCCAGCATCAAACGTGTCTGCGCATCAATCGCCGGAGTAGAGCCGAGGATAATAATGATAAACGGCACAATCACCCACTCGGCAACCAAAATTATATTTTTATGCCAGGGAATTTCTTTCGGCCGCGGCGGCAAGATCGACCAGCTCAGGGCCGCCCAGATCAAACTGGCGCCGATGCTGAAATTCAAAAGCATTCCGGTGATATGCGGAAAATTATAACCGATCGACATCTGTTGAAAAATCTTCCCGCCGAATAAAACCGGAAGCGGAGCAATCAAAATAATGATCACTGCCCAAACCGCCCAGGTAATATGGCTTTCCAAGAGATGATAAGAACGCTTGATTTTTACAGAAAGCGGAATCGGGGAATTTTTTAAAAATCCATTGACCAAAAATGGAAAGTTTTCTACTCCCCAGGCCCAGCGCCTTTTTTGTTTATACTGCATAACGATGGTTTTGATAAAATTATCGCTATAGGCAACGTCCATAGAAACGGTAATGTATAAAGGGATCACGCGGTATTTGCCTTGGTAATGCAAAAACGCCTTCCAATAAACCACGGAATCATCGGAAACCATATCCACCGGCCAATAACCGATATCCACCAGCGTCTTAAAACTCATGCTGTGGCTGGAAAAAGTCACGAATTTCTCCAGACGCATACTCTCGATCAGCTGGCAAAAAGATGAACTCAATTCTACTAAGCGCGCGAAACTTGGCGCATACCAGATATTATTATTATAAACCGGCATGGGCTGATAGCTGGCCTGATGCGGATGAGGAGTAGTCATAAAATGATACGACAGGCAGCCGAAATATTCTTTTTCCACACAGGTGTCCGCGTCAAAACAAGAAACAATCACGTTTTCCAGAGGAATTTTTTCTTTTAAAATAAATTCTTTGGCTGCTTTGGCTGCCCAAGTGGCATTAGCGCCCTTGGTGCGCGCTTCACCCGGCAGGCCGTCCGGATGAAAAGTAGAAAGATATCCGCGGAATAATTTTTTAAATTTTTCTTCCAGCGCCCGGCTGTTTTCTTTAGCCTGCGGGTTACGTTCTTCAAAAGCAACCACCACAATAGTCTTTTCTTTGGGATAATTAGCGTCAGCTAAGGCCTGCAAAGAAGGATTAAGTATAGCCAAACCTTCCTTATAAACCGGGAAAATTACCAGATGATAGAATTTGCTCCAATCATTATTCAGTGATTGGCATTGATTCAGCCAATCCCGATTCTTTTGCCGGGATAATTTATGATAAGCCATTACTAAAAGCGTAGTTAAATAAAGCGAACGGATAATCCAGTAAAAATCAAAAATGATAATCCAGATCGCGCAGGCAACCGGATTAAAAATTGCCAGGATTACTAAAAGCAGGATAATCCCCCAGGAAGTTGCTCCGGGAATGATCTCAAAAAAACGTGTCAGCTTATTGCGTTTTTTCATTTGTCCTTAACTTTCTTAATTCCTGAAAAATTGAGGCCCGGGGATTTAAGTCCAGGCGGTAAAGATTATTATAGGTATTTCCGTCTTCTGCCTTTTGCCAATCATTAAAATATAAAGCGTCTTGCCCATTATCATAATAACCATTACTAACCGCGCTATTTAAGACCACCAACTCCACCGCCTGGCTGGCCGGTTTTGCCTCCAACGCCACGATATTCTTGCTGCTGATAACGATTATATGGTAATTATCCGAATGCCAAAAGGCGTCGCTGATCAAACCGGCGTTATATTCGATTACGAACGAATCATCGCTGGAAGGATTTTGCGTATCCAATAAAGCCACTCCGATGCGATGCTGATTAAAATACAAAACCTTCTTCCGGTCGCTGGATAACTTCCATTTTATCGGCTGCGGATTAATCCGGATAAATTGCGCCAACCGTTCCAAATGCAGGCCCTCTAAATCAGAACGGAATACACCGGATTGTTTCTCATCAATATAATAAATTATTTTCTTGTCTTCATCTACCCAGAAAGTATCCAGCCCCTCTTTATTGACTTGCTTAACATGCGGCCGCAGAGGGAAAAGAATAATTTTTTCTAGCAAAGTTACTTGGCGGGCAAAAACCTGCGCCTGCCCGGTCCAAGGAAAACGCCCTTCTAACTCTAAGCGTAAATTATAAGTTGCCGGGATGAGTTCGCGTAAAGTAGCCGGGGTTTTATCATTCAGTAATTTTCCGTCCAAATAAATACTCGCTCCTTCCGGCTGAGTACGGATAGAAATCAGGCCGGTAGGAGTGAATTTAAGCGTCTTTTGGTTAAACTTCAGACCCAGGGCAAAGGTAAGAATTAAAGGCAGGCCGATAATAAAAATAGAAACGCTGAGATAATAAAGCAGGGCGCGGATTCTTTGTTCGCTAAACATAATTTATCTAATTAAAGCTAAGGCCTCGGAACGGGTTTTTTCATTTTTCTGGAATATCCCGCGCACGGCGCTGGTCACGGTCATTGTCCCGGCTTTTTTTACTCCGCGCATAGACATACAAAGATGCTCGGCCTCGATGATTACCATACACCCGGCTGGTTTTAACTTTTTCATGATGATCTCGGCAATCTGGGTAGTCAGCCGCTCCTGCACCTGCGGGCGCTTAGCTAAAATATCTACTACCCGGGCTAACTTGCTTAAACCGGTAACCCGCCCGCCCTTAGGGATATAAGCCACGTGCGCCTTACCTAAAAACGGCAGTAAATGATGCTCGCAAACCGAATAAAGCGGGATCCCTTTTAATAAAACAATTTCCTGATGCTTATGGTCGAGGATAACTTCCAGTTCCTTTTCCGGATTCTGTTTAATCCCGGAGAAAATCTCTTCATACATTTCCGCTACCCGGCGCGGAGTTTCCTGCAAGTCTTTTTTCTGTGGATTTTCTCCGATCGCCACCAAAATATCTTTTACTGCTCTTTCAATTTTTGGTTTATCCATTTTTATCCTTTGCTTAGAAAACACACATACCTTGCCCAATTTGATGGGCAAGTACGCGCTTATTGCGCTGCCCGCCCATTAGCCCAAAAAGGGCGTGCTTGGCAATCATTTATGCCAAGGCACCGATAGGGCGGGGTGCCTATTTGCCGATACAAAATTCCGAAAATATCTTATCCAATAAATCTTCCGAGAAACGCTTGCCTAAAATATCATCCAAAAGCCCCAAGGCATCTTTAATTCCCTGGACGATAAATTCTAAAGGTAATTTATTATCCATTGATTTAAGGCTTTGGGCAATAAGTTTTTCTGCTTGCCGCAGTAATTCAATATGCCGGGTATTGGCAACTAAAAGTGACTCTTGCGGACGCACGCTGCCCCGATAAACTAAACCGGTGATTGCTTCTTCTAAAAGATCGATCTGACGCATTTTTTTGGCGGAGATTTCTACCAAATAAGGAAATTTTTTCTTAATTTCGGCTTTATTGATCTTTGGCGGCAAATCAATTTTATTGATTACTGCGATGGTTTTCTCGGCCGCCAATTTATTTATTAAATACTTGTCTTCTTTGTCTAATTTACGTGAGCCGTCTAAAAGTAAAATTATCAAATCGGCTAAACGAATGTGCTGGCGAGAACGCTGAATAGCTTTTTTCTCCGCCAGATCCCGCGGCTGGATAATGCCGGCGGTATCAACGATCCTTACCGGGATGCCTTTAATATCAATGATCTCCTCGATTGCGTCACGAGTAGTCCCGGCAATCGGAGTAACAATCGAACGCTCTCTTTTTAAAAGCGCATTTAACAAAGATGATTTTCCGGTATTGGCCTTGCCGCAGATTACCGTATGGATCCCCTCGCGTAAAATCCGGGCAGAAGCAGCATCGGACAATAATTTTTGAAGTCGGGAATCGATTTCTTGCAAGCGCCGGGAAAAATCAGCCAGCTGAATTTCTTCTTCGGGAAAATCTATACTTGCCTCTAATCCGGCCAGAATATCCAAAAGGCCTTTTCTGTGTTCTTGGATAGTTTTAGACAAACCGCCTTTTAACTGTTGCGCGCCGATGGCTAAAGCAGCATCGGTCTTGGCCTGAATAATATCCAGGACTGCTTCGGCTTGGGCTAAATCAATTCTGCCGTTTAAAAACGCGCGCTTGGTAAATTCACCCGGCTGCGCCAGGCGGGCGCCTTTTTCTAAAACTAAATCCAGCACGCGGCGCAAAGCAACAATCCCGCCGTGGCAATTAATCTCCGCCATATCCTGACGGGTAAAACTCGCCGGAGCGCGCATTACGGTTAACAAGGCCTCATCGATAACCTCTCCCTTATCCTCTACCCAGCCATAACGCAAAGTATAACTTTGGAATTCCGAAGGCCTTTTGCCGTTTTTAGCTTTAAAAATTACATCGGCAATTTTTAAGGCCGCCGGGCCGCTTAAGCGCACAATCCCAATACCCGCTTCGCCGAAAGAAGTAGCGATTGCCGCGATCGTATCGTTTAAATCATAATTTTTCACTTCTAAATTCTCCTACCACAAATAATGAACCGGTAACTAAAATTAAATCTTCTTTATTTGCTGCCTGTAAGGCTTTCTTCTTTGCCTCTCTTACCGTTTTTGTTTTAATCACTTCTGCCTTCTGCCCTGTGCCCTGTGCCCCAACAGCTTTAGCCAACCTATCAACACTCGCCGCCCGCGGAGTATTCGCTTGAGTTAAAATTATTTTACCGGCCAGCGGACAAATAACTTTACAAATTCCGGCAATATCCTTATCGCTGGAAACACCTAAGACTAAAATTAATTTATTATATTTAAATCCTTGTTTTACCGTTTTTGCCAGCGCAAGCATAGAAGCGACATTTTGCGCTCCGTCTAATACAATAAAAGGCTGCTTGCGGATTATCTCGCACCTGCCCGGCCAAATCGCGCTAGCAATCCCCCTTTGAATTGCTTTTTTATTTATTTTTATTCCCTTGCCGCTTAAGGCTTCTGCTACGGCAGCTGCAACCGCGGCGTTGCTTAACTGATGCTGCCCTAAAAGTTGAGGCCTGAATTTAGGTTGAATTTTCGCGCAGACCTCATACAATTTGGCGCCGGTTTCCCGGCATTTTTTTCTGATTACCTCCTGCGCGTCTTTTTCCTGCGGAGCAGAAATTATAATTTGTTTTTGATTTTTTATAATCCCGGCCTTTTCCCGCGCAATTGCCTTTAATGTCCTGCCTAATTTATCCGTATGTTCCAAGCTTATCGGTGTGATTACGCTAACCAAGGCGTTGACCGCGTTAGTCGCGTCCAGCCGGCCGCCTAAACCGGTTTCCAAAACCGCGAAATCGATTTTTTTCTCTTTAAAATAATTAAAAGCCAGCGCGGTATAAACCTCAAAGAACGTTAAGGCGCCAAATCGAGAATGACGATTAAATTTTTCAATCGCCGGCTTAAGTTTAGCGACCTGCTGCGACAAATCTTGCCGCGAAATCATTCCCTCAAAATCTTTACTTACCCCTTGTACCTTCCCCCTTGCGCCCAATATTCTAATCCGCTCCCGAAAATCCTCTAAATGCGGAGACGTATAAAGTCCGGTTTTAAAACCGGCCCGGCGCAAGATATAAGCGATAAAGGCACAGGTCGAGCCCTTGCCCTTAGTCCCGGCAACATGAATACTTCTAAAACTATTTTGCGGATTTTTGATCACGGAGAGAAAATCGATCATCCGCTCAGGCCTTAAGGCCTTTTGATAAGGCCAAAAGCTGGCGCGCTCATAGTCAACAAATGACTCGAGGTATTTAATTGTTTCTAAAAAAAGCATGTGAATTTAGTGCCGGAAATGCCGGATGCCGGTAAAGACCATGGGAATTTTGTATTTATCGGCCATCTGGATAATTTTATCGTCGGCAATGGAGCCGCCGGGCTGGATGATCGCTTTAATCTTGTATTTAGCAGCCAACTGTATCGCGTCTTCTTTGGGGAAAAAAGCGTCGGAGGCCAGCACTGAACCTAAGGCTATTTTACCCGCTTTCTTGGTTGAGATAAAAACCGAGTCTACGCGCGACATCTGTCCCGCGCCAATGCCTACGGTTTTGGTACCGCGGGTTAGAATAATCGCGTTGGACTTAACGTGTTTAGCAACTTTCCAGGCAAAAAGCAATGATTCCATTTGCGCCTTAGTAGGTTTCTTTTGAGTAACTACTTTTAATTTACTCTCAT
Source organism: bacterium (assembly GCA_021813045.1). GTDB lineage: Bacteria > Omnitrophota > Gorgyraeia > Gygaellales > Profunditerraquicolaceae > JAKAMF01. The sequence goes on from JAKAMF010000001.1 coordinate 18,965, forward strand.
CCAAGGTTAAGCTATCTTCATCCTGCAAAAGCAACCCGCCGTCGACTTTTTTAAAATCTAAACCGCTGCTTTTGACAAGTAAATCCGGCATTTCCAATAAGCGCAGATTTTTTTTGTTCTTTAATAAAGCTAATGCGTCAGAGCTGAACTCCGGGCAAATCACGCACTCTAAAAATCCGCTTTTTTCAATTAGTTTGGCCAGCGCCAAATCAATTTTACGGTTAACGCTGACAATCCCGCCAAAAGCGGAAAGCTTATCGCAGGCCCAGGCATCTTTATAGGCCTTAAGCAAATCCTTATTTTCCGCCACGCCGCAAGGATTGTTATGTTTAATAAAAACTACTGCCGGTAAAGTAAATTCACGGACAATATTTACCGCGGCGTTTAAATCAAGGATGTTATTAAAAGAAAGTTCCTTGCCCCAGAGCTGTTTAGCGCTGGCCAGCCCCTTAAGCTGTCCTTTGTCCGCGTAAAAGGCGGCTTTCTGATGCGGATTCTCGCCGTAACGTAAGTCCTGTATTTTGCTAAATTCAAAACCGATACTGTTGCCAAAACCGGTTTCCGGAGCCGGGCCGGTGAGAATTTTTTTGCTTAAATAATTATAAATCGCCTGGTCATAGCGGCTAGTCAATCCGTAAACCTCTACGCCTAATTTACGCATGGTCTTTTCGGATAAAGCGCCCTTATTTTCCTTTAGTTCCTGAATAATTGCGGCGTAGCGTTCAGGATTGCTGATCACTGCCACGGATTGCGCATTTTTCGCCGCGGAACGCAGCATACTTGGGCCGCCGATATCAATATTTTCAATCGCTTCTTCTAAAATAACATCCGGCTTGGCCACGGTTTTTTCAAAAGGATATAAGTTAACCACCACCATATCGATTAAGCCGATTTCATGCTCTTTTAATTTAGCCATGTGTTCCGGGTTAGCGCGCAAAGCCAAAAGCCCGCCGTGAATTTTCGGATGCAGCGTTTTTACCCGGCCGTCGAGCATTTCCGGAAAACCCGTATACTCGGAAACATCTTTTACCGGAAGATTATTTTCCCGCAATACCTTGGCCGTGCCGCCGGTAGAGAGAATCTCTACGCCGAACTTGACTAATTCTTTGGCAAAATCCACGATGCCGGTTTTATCCGACACACTGATCAACGCGCGCTTAATCTTAACCATTTAATCTTTTCTCCTTTTTATTTATTACAGCGGAAAACGATATAATCGCCGTCCTGGACGATGTATTCCTTCATTTCTAAGCGGATGTGATTGGCGGAGCGGGCCTTATTTAAAGAGCCATCATTGATCAAATCCTGGTAGCTGACTACTTCCGCGCGGATAAATCCTTTTTGTATATCCGAATGGATCGCACCCGAGGCCTCCCAGGCATTAGCGCCTTTTTTAATTGACCAGGCATGGGCATCTTTGTCGCCGGCAGTAAAATATGATATCCAGCCAAAATGATAATAAGCATTAAACAATAATTTCCCCTTGTCTTCCAATCCTTCGGGCTTAGCTAAATATACCGGCTTAATGGTTAAAAGCGAATAACCGGAAATTAATTTTCCTTCTTCTTCATTCAGGGTTAATTCGGAGAGAAATTTTTCCTTATCCAATAGCTCTTTAAAACGGATAAATAAATTTTTCTCGATTTCATCGGCTGACCGGCCCAGGCGGGTTTCAACGAACTCCATATCATTGACGATCAAGTCAAGTTTGGCGCTTTCCGGACAAGCAATTCCGTCTGCCTCGATGATTTTCTCCGGATCCGTCACAATATCCGCCTGAATATATACTTCTTTCGGCGAATTAAACATAGTTTTAAGGACCTTGACCCGCGGATCCACGATGTTGGCGCGGCCGGGCGCAATACCTTCAATTCCCAAAATTCCGATTTTCAATTTTTATACCTCGACTTCTTTCTTATTGTGTTCTGTCTGATATTTACTGATCACGGTGTTGGCTATTTTTGCCGGCGCTTGTTCATAGCGTAAAAACTTCATGTTAAAAACGCCTTTACCCTGCGTCATTGAGCGTAAATCCGTAGCATAAGTAAACATTTCTGACAAAGGCACTTGTGCCTTAAGAATATTTGTCCTCCCCTTTACATCCATACCCAGGGGCCTTCCCCGGCGGGCATTTAAATCACCGGAAACCTGCCCGACAAACTCTTCCGGGATATAAACTTCTACTTCCATAATCGGCTCTAAAATTACCGGATGCGCCTCGGCTACTGCCTTACGAAAAGCCATCGCCCCGGCAATCTGAAAGGCCATATCCGAAGAATCAACATCATGGTAGGAGCCGTCATCTAAAACTACCTGCACGTCAACTATGGGGTAGCCGGCGATTACTCCTTCGACCATCGCATTACGAATGCCTTTTTCCACCGAAGGAATAAAATTACGCGGAATCGCCCCGCCAAAGATCTTGTCGACAAATTCAAACCCCTTACCGGAATCCAAAGGCTTGAGTTGAATCCAGGCATCGCCGTATTGGCCGCGGCCGCCGGATTGTTTCTTATACTTTCCCTGCACGCGCACTGACCGGGTCACGGTTTCGCGGTAAGGAATCTTGGGAGTGCCCAGATCTACTTCTACATTAAAACGTTTCTTTAAACGGCCGACCATCACTTGCAAATGCAGATCGCCTAAACCCGAAACGATTTCTTCTTTGGTTTCCGTGTCGCGGTGAACCTTTAAAGTCGGGTCTTCTAAAGTAAGCTTGGCTAGCGATTGCGAAATCTTTTCTTCGTCCTGGCGCGAACGCGGCTTAATAGACGCTGACATCATCGGTTCGGGAAAAACAAATCCCGGGAAGATCACCGGATGGGTATTTTCCGCTAAAGAATCCGCGGCATGCGTTTCTTTTAATTTGGGTATCGCGACAATATCGCCGCAAGACGCCTCTTCAATCACTCTCTGCTCTTTGCCTTGCAAAAAATACAATTGGCCGAAACGTTCGGCTAACTTACGGCTGGCATTATAAAAAGTAGAGCCGGAATGCAGCTTGCCGGAAAAAATCCGCACCAAGCTTAGCTGCCCGACGTAAGGATCAATAATATTCTTGAAAACAAAAGCGGAAAACGGAGCGCTGGCGCTAAAATCAACCTTCCCCTCAAGCAATGTTAAGGCCGGGCGCTGTTCCGGCGAAGCAAAATATTCCTTGATTGCCTTAAGCAGCTCATCCAGGCCCTGGTCTTTCAGGCCTGAGCCGAGGATAATCGGAAAAATTTTGGCGTTAACTACTGCCGAACGCAAGCCGGCGGCCAATTCTTCGCTTGATAAAGACCCGCTGTTTAAATATTTCTCCAGCAGCTTATCGTCGCTTTCCGCGACTAGATCCACCAGTTGATTCGTATCGCCCAACATCACTACTTTATTAGAAAGAACTTCTTTGATTTCGCTGACAACTTTATCTATATCGGTATTTTCCGCGTCAATTTTATTAATAAAAATAATCCGCGGTAGGTTTAATTCCTGCGCCAAGGCCCAGGCCTTTTCCGTGCCTACGCCTACGCCGTTAACCGCATCAATAACAATTACCGCGTTATCCGCCGCGCGCACGCTGGAAACTGTCTCGCCGAAAAAATCAATATAACCGGGCGTATCCACGATCTGGATGCGCGTATCCGCGTAATCACAAAATAAAAAACTGGAATTAATCGAAATCTTGCGCTCGATCTCATCCCAGCTGTAATCGCTGACCGTATTGCCCTCGAGCACCGTTCCCTTGCGCGAGGTAGCTTTACATTTAAAGAGCAAACTTTCCGCTAAGCTGGTTTTACCTGATTGAGCATGGCCCAAAAAGACAACGCTTCGTTTATTTTTCGCATCCATCTTAAGCGCTCCTTTTTTAAAAAGGTTATTAGAAGAGGAAGGAAAATACTTCAAAGCCAGAAAGTTATGTCATTTGTATTATATATTAAGGTAAGGGCAGGGTCAAGGGGAAAACGTCTCTTTTAAGGGGAATTGGGGGGCAGTGTGCCTGCCCCCTAGGCCTTATTCCAGGTAGGTATAGATCTTGCCTTTGTAATTGCGCAGCACGTATTTTCCTTTGGCCTGGGAAAGGATATAATTCGGGCCAACCGGAATCTTGCCCCCGCCGCCCGGGCCGTCAATCACGTAAGTCGGCACCGCGTAGCCGGAAGTGTGCCCGCGTAACTTTTCCATAATATTAATCCCCACGGCAACCGGGGTGCGGAAATGCTGTGTGCCCCTGACCGGATCGCATTGGTAAATATAATACGGCCGCACGCGGATCTGCAAAAGCTCCTGCATCAGTTTGCGCATAATGTACGGGCGATCGTTGATCCCTTTTAAAAGCACGGTCTGGCTGCCTAAAGGAATCCCCGCGTCAGCCAGCATCTCGCAGGCAATCTTACACCGTTTGGTAATCTCTTTAGGATGATTAAAGTGGATGCTTACCCAGACCGGTGAATATTTTTTTAGCGTGTTGGCTAATTTTTCCGTGATGCGCTGCGGCAAAGTCACCGGGGCGCGCGTGCCGATGCGCAAAAATTCCACATGCGGAATAGCGCGGATCTTCTGCAGCAGATTTTCAATTTCTTCGTCTTCCATAATCAAAGGATCGCCTCCGGAAATCAGCACATCGCGGACTTTCCGGTTCGATTTTATATAATCAATCGCCGCGTCAAAGCGGTTAGAAGAATTATCCTGATGGGCGTGCTCGCCGACTAACCTTCTTCTGGTGCAATGGCGGCAATACATGGCGCAATGATCGGTCGCCAATAATAAAACCCTATCCGGATAACGATGTACCAGATGCGGAGCCGGTGAATCGCGGTCTTCCGCGCAAGGATCGGTCATTTCGTGCGGGGCAACGGTAAATTCCGTGCCCACCGGCACGGCCTGCCGGCGAATCGGGCAAGCCGGGTCATCCGGGTCCATCAAAGTTGACCAATAAGGAGTAATCGCCATAGACAACCGTCCGCTGGCTTTTTTCAACCCCTCTTCTTCTTCCGGGCTCAACTTAATTACCTGCGCCAATTCTTCGCGGCTGCGGATACGGTGTTTTAACTGCCAGCGCCAATCCTCCCAATCCAAAGGATTGACATCTTTATACAAAGCTATCTGCAGGTAATCCAAGGTTCTTCTTACTCGCGGCTGCAGCTCTTGTTGCGCTTTTTGATTCTCAACCGTCAATAGATTGCTCAATTTAATTCTCCTCCCTTTTGGAATTTTTTAAGAATCTATCCTTGGCGCTAATCAGAATCATATTAATCAGGTCTTCGTATTTCATCCCTGCCGCGTAAGCCATGACCGGAAAATTCGATTCTTTCGGGTCAAGCCCGGGCAAAGGGTTAATTTCTAAAACGTAGGGAACGTTATTTCTATCCAGACGGATATCCGTACGCGAAATGTCCGAACAGCCAACCGCCTGATGCGTGGCCAGCGCCGTATCTTTAACCAGTTTTTCTGTTGCGGCGTCGAGCCGGGCCGGACAATGAAATGAAGGCACCAGGCCCAACTCCATATTGCCCTGAAATTCTTTCATCCGCCAGCTATAAAAAAATTCTCCGCTTTTTACGCAAGTATCAAAATCGATCTCTAAAATCGGCAGGACCTGCGCCTTGCCGTTTTCAATAATCCCGACGGTAAGTTCTTTACCGCGAATAAATTCTTCCACTAACGCTTCCTGTTTATAGTCACGGATAATCTCTTTTACTTTTTTAAACAGCGCTTCTTTGGTTTCTACGACATTAGAGGCATTAATTCCTTTGGCTGAGCCCTCGCAATTCGGCTTAACGATCAAAGGAAATTTTAATGACGGGTCCAACTCTTCGGTTCCTTTAACAAAGAGCTGAAATGCCGGCGTGGGAATGTTTTCTGCTTTCAGGATTTTTTTGGTGAGTGATTTATTTAAAGCCAGGGCCAGAGAAAAAGTATTTGACCCGGTGTAAGGAATATCTAAATAATCTAGAATGGCGGGGATCTCTGATTCGCGGAATTTACCGGATTTGCCTTCGGCGATATTAAAAACAAAATCTACTTTATTTTTGCGGAAATAAGAAAACAGGTCGGTATTAGACGCGTTAACCCGGCAAACCTCATGCCCCTTTTTTTCTATGGCCTGGGCTATCGCACCTACGGTTTCCGCAGAATCAAATTCGGAAAAATAATCCGCGGGTTTAGTTTCGTCTTTTTCTTTTAAATTATAAGTCAGCGCTACTTTCATCTAAGCTAGGTTGTGCCTTTTTAAGGCACAGGCCAATATCCTGCCGACGATCTGCTCATAGGTCAGGCCGATTTCCCGGGCCACCAAAGGAAAAACGTCTTCGGTGGACAAAGAAGGCAGGGGATTGATCTCCAAAACATACGGCTTGCCGTTTTTGTCTACGCGAAAGTCTACCCTGCCGAAATCGCAGCACTCTACGGCGTTATATGTCTTTAAAGCCAGCTCAGCGATTTTTTTATCTAAATCAGCCGGGATTTTTGCCGGACAGATATATTCTAATTTATCAGAATGAATGCGGGCAAAATTATAAAATTTATCGTTCAGCTGCAACCGGCCGTCAATTTTGATTTGCACCGTAGGCAGGGCCTCCGGCGGATCATTGCCCACTACTGCCACGGTAAATTCCTGGCCGGAAATAAATTCCTCTATTAAAGCCGGTTGTTTATAAGTGTTAATCACGTGCTCGGCCTGTTTTTTTAATTGTTCGCTGTTTTCCACGCGCGAATTCTCGCTTAAGCCCTTAGAAGATCCCTCGAAGCGCGGCTTAACAATTAAAGGAAATTTTAAATGGTCGGTATCGGAAAACGATTCAATGTTCCTTATCTCTAGAAATTTCGGAGTGGGAATATTATCGGCAATAAAAATTTTCTTGGCCATAATTTTATCCAAAGTCAGGCCGAGGGTTAAAGCATCGGCTCCCACAAAAGGAATCCCCGCCATTTCCAGGATAATCGGCACTTGTGATTCGCGGTTCCTGCCGGTAAGGCCTTCAGAAATATTAAAAACAATGTCTACTTCCAGATTATTTATTTTTTCCAGCAAGTTAGCGACATTGCCGATTTTTTTTACTTTATACCCCTGTGATTTGATCGCGCTGGCGATCACTCCGACGGTAGAAGGGGCATCGAATTCGGCATTAGCATCCGGCGGGTCGCCTGCCTTAAACTGGTAATCTGTCTTTAAATCGTAAGTTAACCCAACAGTTTTCATTAATTTTTAAAGTAAATAAAAAATAAGGGCCCCTGCTAAGCTTGAGCCCTTCTAAAATTCTACCGATTTTCCAATTTCTGCTTTTTTCTCCCCTTAAAAAATTTGTAACTTCTTTATTTACAATATTTTTTTATCACAATTACCTTTTCTTGTCAAGGATTTTAAGAAAAATTCCCTCTCCCTCTAAATCTTTTTGCAGCTGCGGTAGATTTTTAAAAACGAAGCCACGGATCTTTAATTTACGCGAAGCCTCAATCAAATCTTGGCGGTCATCCGTGTAAAATATCTCTTCCGGCTTTACCCTCAAAGCCCGGATTACGCTACGGTATAGCGCGGGATCGGGCTTTTTTGTTTTCATCCGGTAAGAAAGGAATAAATTATGGAAGGCATCAAAGACGGGAAACTTGTTTTTTAGATAATCAAAGTGCAGAATATTAATATTGGAAAGCAAATATACTTTATATTTCTTTTTTAGTTTTTTCGCTAAGGCATAGACCCGCCGGTTTTGGCTGGTAAAAACAAATATATCATTCCAGATCGGCAGAAACTCTTTGTAGCTCAAGCGCAAGCCGAGCGCCCTCTTGACTTCTTTAAAAAAATCTGCTCCGGAAATCCTTCCTTCTTCAAAGAGCGCGGTAAGCGGCGAATCAAAGAAAAAATTATAGATTTCTTCCTGAGTTTTATCGGTATATTTCAATATTTTTTTCGCGGCAAGATTATGGTCAAAATGAATCAGGACCCTGCCGAGGTCAAAAACAATTGCCTTAATCATCTATAATCTAATTATTGCTTTCTTTGTTTTTCTTAAAGAGGTCGAGGAACCTGTCTTCGTATTCTTTATAGACGTTCCATTTATCAAGCTCGGCTTTTAGTTCTGTGGCCTTTTCTAAGTTAGAACGCGATTCGCCGAAGAGCTTCTCAATCCTCTCCTTAACCGAGCCCGGGAGATTAGTCAGCTGGCTGAGCGATTTTTTAATTTTGTCGATCTCTTCTTCGCCGATCGGCCCAAGCGGAGCGCCTACTTTCAAATAATCTAAAAGTTTATTGATCTCTTCTTCCATATGGTGCGCCTGTAAAAGCAAAGTAGTAAGATTAAGTTTGATTTCTAAAATCCTCGCCAAAACAGCCAATACCGCGGCGGCGGCCTTAGGATTTTCAATTTGCACGGTATAAAGCGGGATTTCTCCTAAAAGACAAAATCCATCCAACCCTTCTCTTTTGGCGATCCCTAAAAATAAACCATTCATCCCGCTAATCTGACCTTCCGATAAAACAGTCAGATTATGCTTCTTTAGAGAATTAATCATATCTTTACTGGTGGCGGTAAACCAAACGCTGGAATCCTGGGTGTGTTCAATCGGCTGCGGCATAGCGGCAAAGCTGATTGCAACCTTCGCCTTCATTGTTTTGGCTACAGAAAATATGCGCTGACAATAACGGTCAGCCTTAGCCAAATCCGGTTGGCTATTGCTGATAAAAATAATCAAATCGTTAACCGGCTGCTTAACGGTTTTTCTCGCCGGGTTCTTCCAGAAATAAAAAACTCCGTGCGGTAATTCCGGAAGTCCTAAAACGCCTTCCTTGACCTGGCTAGCCGACAAATAAAAAAAATCCTCTGAGGCAACCGTGGCGAATTCTTCCGCCTTGAGTTGCTCAACCAAAAACTTGGCTGACTTAAACGCCACCTCGCCCATCCCCGGCCAGGCAACAATAAAATACGGGTTACGTAAACTCGGCCGCTTAGTAAATTTGATCCCTTCCATATTTTTAACTCCTCGCAGGATGATAATTTTTCAAAAATCTCTCTAAAACCAAAGCCCCTTTATGCAAATTGCCTATTTTTACGTATTCATCGATTGCGTGCGCGCAGCCCTCAGAACCAAAACCAGAAGCGATCGCCGGAATCCCCTGATCTTGAAAGAAAGTAATCGTAGTCGCGCCTTCCGAGCCGCTTATCTGAGGCTTAATTTTAAAATCTTCTAGGGCGCTAACAAACCCTTTTACCAGAGGATGGCGGGGATCAATCTGATAATGGTTTTGTATCCCCTCAATTTCAATTTTAAACTTCTTTGCGTGTTTGACTATAATCCGTTTCAACCGGCCGATTAAATCCTCTGCCCTGGTCCCGGGTAAAAAACGGAAATCTAATTCGAACTCGCACCAGTCGCTGACCACATTGACTTTGTCGCCGCCGCGGATAGTGCCGATATTCATCGTCGGCGGGCGCAGGTATTTATTTTTTTTATATTGGAATTTACGCGCCTTTAAATCCCGGAGGATTTCCAGGGCGATATCAATCGCGTTTATCCCGCGCCAGGGATAAGCGCCGTGCGCTTTTTTCCCGGAAATTTTTACTTTTATATGTAAGAGGCCTTTTTGCGCGACCACGACCACAAAATCATCGGCATCCAAAACCAGCGCGGCATCCGGCTTTAATATTCCTTTTTTCAACAACGGAATCAATCCCAAATCAGATCCGCACTCTTCATCACTGGTTGCCGCAAGAAGCAGATTATAATCTAAAATCTGCTTTTCTTCAACTAAACTATTAATTACTTCCAAGCTTACCGCCAAGTTGCACTTGCAATCGGTGGCGCCCAAACCGTAAATTTTTCCTTTGCGGATTAAAGCGCCAAAAGGATCAAGGTTCCAATTTTTCCCCGAAGGCACCGTGTCCAGATGAGGAGTAATTAATAATGTGTGCCCGGCGTTTGCCCCTTTTAAACAAGCCAGGATATTCGGGCGGCCTTTTTTAAAAGCGTAAACCTCGACTTTTAGGCCTAAGCGTTTTAAATATTTTTCTACAAAACCGCATATCTTTTCTTCGTTTCCCGGAGGATTCTGCGAATCGATACGGATAAGTTCTTGCGTGAGCCTAATCAATCGTTGTTTATTAATCATTAGAATCCGAAGTTAGCGTTAAAAGATACTGCCTCAGCGTCAAAAAATTGCCCTCAACATTAACGGAATTTTTGAATAAAATTAAAATCGGCTTGCGTACTTACTTCTTCTTAGCTTTTGCGGCCACGGCAGCAATAATTGCCGCGCCCACCCCTGAGCCGTCTTTAGTCAAGACCATTTGAACCTTTTTAGCTTTTTGCCCAAAAATAGTTTTCAGAGCTTTGCGCATCTGCCTGCTGAAAACCGGATGTTTTTCATAAACACTGCCGTCAATAGCAACTGTATGTTTTTTCTTTAAGGCCGGATCTATGCGTTTAATTACCGCAGCCAGACAAGAACCGCTGATATTCGCTGCCCTAGCCGCAACTAATTCGCAAACTTTTTTTACTAAAGCTGCTTGGCTAAAAGAACATTTCTTTATCCCGAAATATTTTAAAATCTTTTTAGTTCGGCTAAGATCAGCCGTGCAATCGGCTTCGATTTCTGACATATATTCCGACTTAAAACTTTTTGAACGGCCAAACAAAGCAGTGTCCCGTTGATCAAAAATTAAATCTTTTTTGCATAAATCTACCAGAATCAACCTGACGATCTCCCCCAGATACATCCCGCCGACCATCTTTTCTAAAATTTGCTCGCCGGAGTTTTCCGAAGCGCGGTCTAACTGACGATCATAACAAGAAACCGTCAATTTATTAAAATTCCCCCACTCAATATTAACAATCATCTTTGCCCCGGACGGTTTGGTTCCGCGCCATTTAATAATTTTAGCCAGCGCCTCGCGGTAACAAGCGTTAGTCCCTGTGCCGAGAATTATTCCCACGTCGCTATGAACATCACTGTAGCCACGACAGACCAAGGTTCCGACAGTATCATTAACTAAAGCGGTAATTTTCAAATTATAAATGCCCTGCCGGTAAAGCGCGCGCTCGAGTAACTTGACCACATCCTTACCAACCACCCCCTTAGCGCAAAAATCTTTAGTCCAATGCGCCAAGACTCCCGAAGCAATCGCTGTCTGCCTGACCGGAAAAGAAAAAGTAAATCCCGCTTCAATCGGCTGCCAGCGAAGTAAATCCTTGATCTTTTTAGCGATAAATCCAAAAAGCTCATCCGCTGAAACACGGGTATATTTCTTATCAATCACGAATTTTTTTTCTTTTAACTTCTTGATCCGGCCGCGGCCGCTTAATTCGATTTCCAAAACACGTAAATTCGTACCACCCAAATCAACAGCGATAAATCTGCCCCGCTCATCCCCTTTGGGCACATCTACGTAAGCAGGGATCATTTTCAGGGAACTCTTTCGACCGGCCAGGCCGTTAGCCATTTCCCGGCTAAAAGCAGAAATAATTTCCCGACAATCCGCCGGTTTAAGCTCAAATTGTTCTTTTAAATTTTTTAAGAATTGGCTGGGCATACCTGACACCTAGGTTTACTTTTCCAACAAAAATCCTTGGCTAATTTCACTAAAAGCGCGTGGTATTCGTTGAATAATTTTACATCTTTTTTTAAATTTTGCATAAATAAATCCTGTGTCTGATAGTAATCGGCGCGGCGATTAATAAATTTATGCCGGCTGAGTATTCTTTTGGTATAGGCATCAATCACAAACACCGGTTTATGCAGGCCGTAGAGTAAAATTGAATCCGCGGTTTCCGGGCCAATACCATTCACGGATAATAACTCCTGGCGTAAAATATTCCAATCCTTTTGCCGCATTTTAGCTAAATCACCGGAATAGTTTTTAGCCAAATACCGCAAAAAATTTTTCAAGCGCTTGGCTTTAATATTGTAATAACCGGCCGGCCGGATTAAAACGGCTAATCTCCCCTCCGGCAGCGAATGCATTTTTTTAAAACTCAATAATTTGCGCTTTTTTAAATTATTAATCGCCTTTTCTACATTCTGCCAGTTAGTATTTTGCGTAAGGATCGCGCCGACCATTACCTCAAAAGCGCTTTCTCCCGGCCACCAATGCTGCGGGCCGAAATTCTTATATAATTTCTCATAGAGAGAAATTAAATCTACTTTCATTGTTTCAGTTCCAGGGGATTATAATCGTAAAACGCGAATAGCGCATAGGCAGTGCCGGCAACCGAACCAGTACATTCGCCTGTAGGCGTAAACCAGCCATGGCCGGTATCGGCGTTTTCCTGCGTGGCATAAGGCAGGCAATATCCGCCCTGGCCAGAAGGAGAAGGGCTAGTAATAACCATCCTGCCCAAATTAACTAAATATTCCTCAGCCTTATCCCGATATTCTTTAGCTATAGCTACATCCCCTTTTTTACGGTGGTATTCGGACATAATCTTTAAAGAAATAACCATTTGGGCTGTCCATTCCGAAGAAACTACCCCGCCTCGCGCAGTATGCCTATCGGCGGCAAAATCAAAACCTTTAATTAATAACTTTTGGCCGTTATCTTTTTTAAAGCTTACTTCTGCCGCGCAGTTTTTTAAAGCAAAATTCATAATCTCATCCGGGTTCATCTTAATTTTTTCTAACTGTTCCGGGCCCAAAGCGGCAATTGACCAAGCGTAAGTATCGGTAGCAATGGTCGAATCTCCTTTACCGCGGGTAACCGGCACGCCCTGCCGGTCGTAAGCGTGGATGACCAACCAATTTAATATTTTATCCTGTGCTTCTTTATATTCAGCTCTGGCAGTAAGTTTATAGAGCATCCCAAAAAAAGCAAAGGCATCAAGATTATGCTCGGTAGAATACCAGCTAACTGCCGGCCCGCCGCGCAGACCGTATTCCTTATCCTGGTTTTGCAGATTAATGATACTCTGGGCAATACTTTCCGCCAAAGAAAAATACATTGATTCTCCGGTCTGAGAAATATACTGCAAGACAAATATCCCCAGCCAGATGTTCGGCCCGCTGTGCACGACATATTCTACCGGCGAGCCGTCATTAGCAAAATAGGCATTATAGAACAAATCATCCTCGCCGCGCTGGGCATTCAAACGGAAAAACTCTAAGATCTTTTTGGCTTTAGCATATTCTTGATCCAATAAATAAGCCTGCCCGGCCAAGGATTGGTCATAAATAAACGCCCAACCGGCAATTCTGTTATCGCCTTCAAAGCTCATTACCAAACCGGTGCGGCGATTCTGATGGCTGGCCAGCCACTGCTGCATTTTACCTAAATCCGCCTTGGCCAATTCGGCTTTACGCTTGGCCAAACGCATTAGCTCCTCCACATTAGAATCGCGAGTGCGGGTTAAAGCAATTAGTTTTTCCTGTAAAGCGGATTTTTCCTGTTTTAACTTCTCGATCTGCTCGCTAACCGCCTCTTTTGGCTTAATTAAAATCTTTTTCTTTTCGTGTTCCAGCTTATTGATTTTTTCCTGGAAATCTTCAATCCGTTCTTTAAACATGCGGCTTAAGACATCGATATCTTTTATTTTTTCGCGGGCAGAAACTGCTTCATTAGTTAATTCCTGCAGCTGTTGGAAGGCTGTTTCTTTTTCCTGGTTTAATTTAAGATTAGAGAAAATCGCCTGAGCAAAAAGAGCCGCTAAAATAATAATCAACCCGCCGGTAAAAACAGGTGTCATTCTTTTTAAATGCGCCCAGCGCATAATCGACCGGATATCCGCTGGTTCAATCCAGTCATAGCAAAGGCCAAAAAACAATTTCCCCTTTTCCGGCAGATCTTCCCGCCAGGCGACATGGCTTAAGGCAAAGATTTTTTTATTGCTTGCCGGTAATTCCAGACGCAGAGAAAGCGCGCATTTGCCGCTCCGCACTAATTCTAAAAAGCTCTTTTCCGGATTATTAATTTCCAGACAGATGCCTCCGGCGCTGACATTACGGCTAAAACCTTGAAACCACGGCGTAAGCGGTTGTTTTGTTTCTGGGTCAACCAGCTGGAATTCCACCGGGAAAACCATATCTAACCGAAGGTACTTGCGGCGGTCGCTATCTGAATTACGGTTTTTTTCTAGTATCATTTTTTTCGCAAAACAATCCTTTGTTTGACTTTTTTAGCCAGAACCTGCATGAATTCCTTAAAAGCCGGATACTCTTCCTGAGAAACCGTATTTTTTTTCAGTAAAACTTTTTGCGTAAAGTATATGTTATTGCCGATTTTTTTATACTGACAATCAAATTTAAGCCAAGGGCTGTCTTGGGTAACGCTATCCGGCAGATGAGCTATGTTGAAACCATCCGGTATATTTATCACAAAATCTGTTTCCTGGCTGTCCAGAGAGCTAAAATCTATCGGATATTTCCGCTTTTCTTGAGCGACTACCGCAGTATCCAAACCGCTTAATTGCGGGACGATCCTTAAATTTCCCGCGTCAATCAAATATTCTTTTCCGGAAAATTCATAAGTTAGAACTACGGGCTTATTTAAATCATTTAAATTATCCACGGAGTAGCTATTCAGCTTGGCGCCGATAGAAATTTCCTGGATCTTTTCCTTAAGCATCTGCTCAATTAATTCCGGCGGAGTATAAATTAACCAATAACGCTGAGTCTGATCGTAAAAACCATTGGTAAAAACTGTCTTTTTGGCGGCTATGCTTTCGTCGGCATTCAGCCTAATACTGGTTACCTGCTTAAGCAAATTATGCTCTGCCGGATAAAGCGGAGTATCCATTATTTTATACCCCTTGCCTGAACAAAGCAGCACCCGGCGCTCTTGGTCGCCGACCGGCAGGTCCCCGAATGAGCAAGTCTCAGCGGTAGGATCAAGAAAAACTACTTCACCTTGCAGTTCGACCGCGGCAATACAGTGGTTAAAATCAATGGAAGCAAAATCATCCATCAAATTATCATTATCGCGCGTGGCAATCAATACTAAATCAGCTTCCGCCCCGATTTGGCTGAGCATGGTTACCAAAAGCACGGCCTTATCTTTACAATCTCCATACTTATTGCGGAAGATATCCTCGGCCGCATGCGGCTCATATCCGGCTTGGCCGTATTCAACTCCGACATAACGGATATCCTTGGCGCAAAAATTATAAACCGCCTTAATCTTATCCTTTAAATTATCTAAACCGGAAGTTAATTCTTTAATTTTATTTTTGATCTGCTGATCGGCTTTAATTTTATCTTTGGCCAACCCCCACCACCATTGGTAAACCTCTCCCCAGGAGTTAAAACTGGAGATCATAATCTGAGGATTAACCTGACAATCTGGCGGCATGTTTGGTTCAGGGATAATCTGGGGGATATTTTTAAACTGCCATTTATAAATAACTGAATTGCCGCCGTTTTGCGCCTGCGGATCCAGGTTTGCGGAAAAATTATTGTATTTTTCGTTGAGTTTTTTAAAATTGACTTTTCTCTCTTTGGGCGCGCTCAATTTAAAATCTGCGGCAATAATCGGATCGGCGGCCTGCAGCGGATAACTTACCACGAAATCTTTCTTATTGACCAGCTGGTTGCTACGGATAACCGCTTTATATTCGATAACCGAGCCTTCGGCAATCTCCGGGAAAGAGATAATAAAAACACGGGCGTTAGAATAAAGCGGGAAATTTAAATAAAGTGAGACGTCGCGGATATGCCGGCGGCCGACATCAACCACTGTACCTTCCGGCTTGATCACGCGGGCAAATTCCAGATCGACCTTTTCATAGGTAGAATCATAATTGATCTTAGTTTCGGAAAAATTTTCTTTCCCTCTTTGATTAATGATCTTAATAATATAATGCAGGGTGGAAATCTGAGTATTTTCCGGGGTGATCTCGATTTTTTCATCGCAGGATAAAATTAAAGCCCCGGCCTGCGGGTATTGGCTTGGCAAAGGAGCCTGGGTAATAATTTTATAAACCTGCGGATCGATCTGGCTGATATTCAGCGAATTAACCGCTTTTTCAATTTCTCCCAGCCGGTCTTGCGCAAGGCGGTAAAATTCTCCGGAAGATATTTTACGATAGGCGGCCATGGCCTTATCATAAAGACTCAACTTCTCGCAGGTTTTGCCAAAATAATACAGTGCTTGATTATCCAGGGTGCCTGCCTTTTCGAAAGTTTCTAAGGCATCGGTATAATCGCCTGTTTTATAATAAGCAATAGCTAAGGCCTGCCGGGCAACGTCGGTTGTGCTGTTTTTAAAGGCGGCAAATAATTTTTCAAACTGGCCGTATTTTAAATAAAGCCCGCCCAAATCCAAGTCGAGTTTTAATTTTTTATACTCTTGCTCGGCAAAGCTGAAATATTGCTCGATCTTTTTTTCGTACTGCTTAGCCTTGGCTTGGCCGCTCTTGGACCCGCAGCCGATTACCCCGCAGAGTAAAAAAGCAAAAATCAATATTAAGAATGCGCCTGTGTCTTGGCGTCTTGGTGTCTTTACGCTCATCTCCATCTATCTCCTATTGGGAATAATTATACCAGACTTTTATACTTTTCCCGTAAGAAATTAGTTACTGGCCGAAAATAAACAGAGCCGATCTTTGTTTTACCGACGCCGGCAATCGGCATAATCCCGATTAAAGAATTAGTTAAAAATGCCTCATCCGACCGCTCCAAATCAGAAACTAAAAACTTTCCCTGACAAACAGTTAGGTGAAATTTTCCCGCTAAATCAATTACCGCTTTACGGGTAATCCCGTTTAAGCAGCCGGAAGACAAGCCCGGCGTAAAAAGCTCGCCGCCTTTAATCCAAAAAATATTGCTGCGGCTGGCTTCGCTCAAATAGCCTCTTTGATTTAATAAAAGCGCTTCGTCAAAACCTTTTTGGCGGATAATTTCAAAGGCGGTTTCGTAAAGCGCACGCGAAGTGGTTTTGTGGCGGGAAAAAAGCGAATTCTGATTTTGCCTTAAATCCGCCAAACAGACCCTGAACCCCTGCCTGTATTTTGACTGCGGGTAGGGCTTATATTTTTTAACCAATAACTCAAATTCTTTTTTCGGTGATCTAAAAATTGTCAAACGCAAATAGGCGTCTTTTAAACCGCGGGATTTAATTTCCCGGAGGATCAGTTTCTTTAGCCCGGCCAAAGGCAGTGGCAATTTAATTTTCAACTGCCGGGCGGAATCAGCCAGCCTTTGTAAATGCGCCGCAAGATAAACCGTCCGCCCCCGGTAAAAACGCATCGTCTCAAATAACCCCAACTGGCTAGTTTTCATTTTATACCCAGGGCCCGAAAGATCCCTTCCGCTTTAACCAGGGTTTCGCTATATTCGTCTTCCGGCTGCGAATCAGCCACGATCCCGCCGCCCACCCCGAAAGTGATTTTTGCTTTTTCTTTTAAGATAGTGCGGATTAAAATATTAAAATCCAGGTTGCCGGAAAAATCCAAATAACCCAGGCTCCCGGTATAGATTGAACGCCTGTCCGGCTCCAGCTCTTCAATAATTTCCATAGCGCGGATCTTCGGGCAGCCGGTGATCGAACCTCCGGGAAAACATGCCTTTAATAAATCGATGCGGTCCTTGCCCTTGGCCAACCGGCCGCGGATTTCCGCAATAGCCTGATAAACCGTGCTGTATTTTTCGATCCGCCTTAAGGACGGCACGCGAATAGAGGCATAATCACAAACCCGGCCAAGATCATTGCGTTCCAAATCCACGATCATCATTAATTCCGCTTTGTCTTTTTCGCTTGAACGCAACTGATTAAATAACTTTTTGTCCTTAGTTGATTGGATCCCCCTCGGCCGGGTGCCTTTCATCGGATAAGTCCAAACCTGGTTATTTTCCAGTTTTAAAAATCTTTCCGGCGAAGAACTGATAATTTGAAAGTTCCCGGCGTCAAAATAAACGCTAAAATCGGATGGGCTGGCTTGCCGCAAAGCCAGATAAATCTTTTCCGCCGGTAAATCGGTTTGGCCAATAAACTGCTGAGTCAGGTTAAGCTGATAGATATCCCCTTTTTTAATGTAATCTTTGGCCTTGCGCACTGCTTGCAAGTATTGCGCTTTGTTAAAATTAGCGTTAAGTTTTATTTTTGATTTAGCCGGCGCCAAGGCATGATTATCCGAAGGCCTGACCCGGCAAAGCAGTTGATAGATTTTTTTAAAATTAGCGGCGCAAAGTTTTTCCGCCGCCGGCGCCCGGGTTTCCGGAAAGCCTGCGCTAAAAATATAAATCCGGCTGCGGCAATGGTCGATCGCTACCCCACAATTATAAAAACCAAAAAAAGCCGCCGGAATATCAACCCGCGGCTTTTGCCTTCTTTTTAATTTCGGCTCTAAATCAAAACCTAAATCATAAGCCAGATACCCGACTGCCCCGCCGGAAAAAGGAAACGGGAATTTTTGGACGCCGGTATTGTAGGCGGCCAAACGCTGGCGCAATTGATTAAACACTAAAGAAGAATTCTCTTGGATGGTTAAAAAAGGGTCGATACCTAAAAATGAATACCTGCCATTAAGTGTTTTGCCTAAGCCGCTATCTAAGAAAAAACAGTTTTTCTGGCGGCTAAATAACGCGAAGATATCCTGCGGCTTAAGTTTGAGTTTATATGATTTCCAGGTGTAATATGCCATCAATCCTGAATGTGCGCTCGTCTTTGCGTAAACTGCAGTATCCGACCAGATAATACTGGCCGTTGTCCTGAATTATCTGCTTGGGGATGACCCGGCGCTCGGTGAGCTGAGCGGTTGAATTGGAGAAATACTTAATTTTGATTTCTACTTTTAAATCGATCGCCCGCTGAATCTCACTGATCATCTGATTAACCTTGCTTTCTAAAAAATGCTCGCCCAGGCCGAAAAGCGAACAAAAATTAGTAAATTCGGAAACGCCCTTATTGATCAGCATATCCCTTAATTTAGTAAAGACATCAACCGTCATCTGGACATCGGAAAGCGCGCGGTGCTCCTGCTGGGTTTTGATTCCTAACTTTTGCGCGACAAACCAAAGCGCGTAGCGCTCTAACCCGGGTATCGTCCGCCTGGCCATTTTTAAGGCATCAACCACGGGAATTTTTTCCAGCGGCGGACAGCCGAGTAATTGTAATTCATTATTCAAAAACCCCAAATCAAACCCGGCATTATAACAGCACAGGCAGCTATCCTTGACAAAGTCCAGGAATCGCGGCAGGACTTGCCCGGCTTCCGGGGCGTTAGCCAGCATTGCGTTGCTGATATGATTTACGTTAAAGGCCGCGGGAGAAACTTCGCGCTGCGGGTTAATAAACGATTGAAAAGTTGCCAGCCGCTGGTCGCCCTTAATCCTGATCGCGGCAATTTCAATGATCCGGTCTCCGGAACGCGGCTCCAGCCCGGTGGTCTCCGTGTCAAAAACAGTAAATTCAACTTCCCGGATATCTCTAAACATCTTTTCTTTGCGCGATATAGGCGCGGGCTAATTTAACCGGCGCGTAAGAAAGTTTAACCCGCTTTAAATTCTCCAGGCCGGAATCATCCATAATATTGATGTAGCGAAAACCCTTTAGTTCCGCGCAAAACTTACGGAAGATAAATTGCGCCAGGCCCTTGACAGTTAAATCGGTAATTTCATAGAGGATGCAAAAGGTATCGCGGTTTAACGGATAACCAAAACTAAAAGCCTTAATCTGGTTATCGATCTTAACCACTCTGCCGACACAGCCGAGTTTAGCGTAATTTTCCAAAAAGTTTTTCAGACATAAAAAACTGTCCTCCATCATGCCCAGGTAAATTTTATCCTGACATTTAGAAGCGCGCATTTGCTGCCAAAGACGGTATAATTCCAAACAACCGTCTTTTTGGTGATGAGAATATGGTAAATATTGTGCGCAATAATTTTTCAGGAAATAATTGTAGCTGGCGCGCTTAGATTTGAATTTATCTCCGGATAATTTAGCCAGCTGATCGCGCGAACAAATATAATCTACGGATTTTTCCGGGCAGGTAAGCCCGAACCCTTGATAAAAAGCAATATCTTTGGCATCAATATTCTCGATCCGCGATAAAGCGCGATTTTTATTCAACCCGTCCATAATCTTAAATGTTTCCGTAATGGCCCGCGGGTCGATTTTTTTGGCCAGCGGCGCTAAATTCATAAAACAGCCGGTTTTGTCCAGGAAAAAAACGCACAACGCGCCTTTAATCTTCTGCCATTTAACCTGATAAAGGGTTTTCCAGATATAGATATTGGCGAATGAATAGACGGAAAGTTCGTGGCCGGTTAAATTTAAATAACGGTCAAAAATCTTCTTATCTTTTAAACTGAGTTCTTTTAGGCGCATGCGCAAGGCTTGATTTCCAATAGATTGACTACCCCCGGGTATTCCTGGCTGATCAAGTGATTTTTGATTAAGAGCTTTCCCAGATATGCCACATATTTACGGAAAGCCGGGCTATCCAATTCCCGGCGGGCATATGGGCAGTTCAGGTCAACCGCTAAATAAGTTTTTCCGGATTTACGGTTAATTAAAAATGGGTAGAGCTGGCATTCGGCGGGCCGCTTTTTATAAACCGCGCAATGGTGGTCCGGCGGCTGAAAAAAAACGCAGAAAAAAATGTTTTCTGATTGAGAAAATTTTAAAGGGATTTTTTCGCTTTTTAACCCCAGGGCCTTGGCTTCTTTGGCTAAGGCCTGCGGATTCCAAACCGATTCTCTTTGGCTGAACCGGCAGCAGCCGGAGCATTCCAGGCAAACCGAACTCGGGACAAACTGCTTGATCATTTGACAATACTGCCTAATTTCATTTTCCGCAAAGGGCTCAAGATAGAAATCCCCGCTTCATCGGAAGCGGCCAAGATCATCCCCTGACTTTCTACGCCGCGCAATACCACCGGATCCAGGTTATCCACCACGACCACCTGTTTCCCGACCAGGTCTTCTTTGGCATAACTCAACCGGATCCCGGCAACTACTTGTTTAGTTTTTTCTCCCAGGTCAAGGGTAATCACATATAATTTATCGGCATTGGGATGCTCGACAACTTCTTTAATTTCAGCGATCTTCAACTCTAATTTGCGGAATTCCTCAATCGTAGCCATATTTCACTCCTCTTTAAGACGCTTCTCTTAAGACGGCCGGGACGGTTCTCTTAAACAACAGGTAGTTAAGAGAACCGTCCCGCACTTGTAGATTAATGCGAGGAGAGGGAGTTGAACCCTCACAGGTTGCCCCACTACCCCCTCAAAGTAGCGTGTCTGCCATTCCACCATCCTCGCATAAGCTTTCTGTTAGGGTTATTATATAATATTTGCCTGCTATTGCAAGGGATTAAGGGCGAGGAGTTATTTTAAAAATTTGACTAAGGCCTTGACAATGACCAGCGGACTGGGCGGGCATCCGGGAATATGCAGGACTACCGGCAGGATATCTTTAACCGCGCCTTGCACATAATAGGAATCCTTAAAAATCCCTCCATCTAAAGCGCAGTCCCCGCAGGTAATCACAAATTTCGGCTCCGGCATGGCGTCATAGGTTTTTTTTAAGGCCGCCAGCATATTTTTCGAAACCGGGCCGGTAACCAAAAGACCATCGGCATGGCGCGGGGAAGCGGCAAAATTTACCCCGAACCTCTGTAAATCATAAATCGGGTTATTGGCCGCAATGATCTCCGATAAACAGGCCGCGCAATCACCGGTATCGACCTGGCGTATATGTAAAGACCTTTTGAATTTTTTACGGATCAATGCTTTTAATTGGCCGCCCGCCGATTCTATCTCCGCGGAAAATTCCGGGCCAATCTGCCTGGACAAAACACCTTTTAAAATCCTGTTTTTTAGTATGCGTATCATAGTTAAAGGTCGTTCCCGGGATAAGACAAATCAAAACTTTTATTACAAAGCGGAAAATCCGGAATAATATTACCCAGAACTGCATAACTCAAACCTTGCCAATTATGAAAAGACGGATCAACGATTTTACAACGCTGGATCAAGCCGTCCGCCCCCAGCTTAACCCAGTATAATACCGGCCCTCTCCAGCCCTCGGCGTAGCCCAGGCCGCTGCCTTCTTTAAATTTTAGCTCTATTTTATTTTCCTGATCAACAATCTTACCGGCGAGCTCTTCGATTAAACGGCAGGACTCCTCAAATTCAGAAATCCTGATCCGGTATCTGGCTAAAACATCTCCGCTCTCCTGAATTGCCATTTTAAATTTTGCCTCTTTATAAACCCCGGGGAAATATTTCCTTAGATCGGTGGGTATACCCGAAGCCCTGGCTGCCAAACCGACAATACCCAGGTCCTGCGCTGTTTTCTTGCGTAAAACCCCGGCCGCGTCCAGCCGGTCCATAAAAGAAACACTGAAATTTAATATATCCACCAATTCATTAAAATCGCGCTTTATTTTTTTTAACGAATCAAGCAGGTGTTTTTTCTTGTTTTCATCCCAGGATACCGCGGTTGTCCCCAAACGGTTAACTTTTTTAAGATACCGGCTGCCACTTATTCTTTCGTTTAATTGCAGGATCGCTTCTTTGATCACTGAAGCAAAAGCGGCGGGAAAACTAAAACCCACATCCGTGGCCATGCCGCCGATATCATTGGCATGATTATACATACGCTCCAGTTCTAAACAGACCGCCCTGGTATAATTTGTCTGAATATCGACTGTAAGCCCAAAGATCTTTTCCAGGGCTTGTGTAAAAGCAATACTATGGCTGAAAGCCGAATCACCGGCAACGCATTCCGAGAGTTCTATTGCCTGCGCCCAGGATTTCCCCTCTAAAAGCTTTTCTACTCCGCGGTGAGTGAATCCCAGGCGGGACTCTAAATTTATGATCGGTTCTCCGGCAGCGCTAAAACGAAAATGCCCCGGACCGATAATCCCGGCATGCACCGGCCCGACCGGAACTTCAAATATCCCTTCCCCCTCTACTCTGGCAAACTTATATTCAGCCAAATTTCCCGGCTGTATTTTTTGGAAATCTTTTCGCAAAGGAAAATTTCCCTGCGGACAAACCTCATCATGCAGATTAAGCCGCCGCAAATCCGGATTGCCTTTTGGCTCGATCCCGAACATTTCCCGGATCTCTCTTTCAAAGAGGCTTGCCGAATAGATACTTTTGGCCAAGGATTCAAAGCCGGGATTTTCTAGCGGGATATCCATAGAAACAATGACCCACTGGCGATTTTTAAAGTCTACGAACACGCAATTTATGGCGAACATACCGGATTCAGCGCGCTGGTCAAGCGCGAATAACATCATTACCGGAGAGGGCAGAATTTTATGCAAAACAAGACAGGTGCTCTTAAAAATCGCCGGATCGATTTTTATACAGACCTCATCTGGATATTTCCGCGTAACAGAAATTGCCGCGAACTCCGGAAATTTATTTTTTATCCTTAAAATAATTTCTGCGCCATCCATATTAAATCCTTTTTGATCAACGGCAGCGCGGCAACTATCGCGCCGGATAATAAAGTTAAAAAGATCATTGCCAATTTTATGCTTAACGGCTCTGATCTTACCGCCATCCCCTTAGGCAGGTTGCCGAAAAGCATTTTTCCAAAATGATAAATAAACGCCGCGAAAATTACAGCTAAACCAAACAACAGGCAGGCGGCGACAAAATATGAACTCCCGGTAAAAGCGGAAATCAAAATCATGATCTCGCTGAAAAACAGGCAGAAAGGCGGAAATCCAGTTAACGCGAAAATCCCCAAAAGCACCATGATCCCCGTAAAAGGAATCGCCTTAATCACTCCCCGGATAGCGTTCATGTTGTGCTTTTTATAAGCGCTGACAATATTACCCGCGCCAAAGAACATTAACGATTTAATAATCGCATGGTTTAAAATATGCAATAACGCGCCAGCCGCGGCCAAAGGCGCGCCCAAGCCAAAACCGATGGAAATAATCCCGATGTGTTCTATGCTACTGTAGGCCAGCAGGCGCTTTAAATCCTTTTGTACCAGGACAAACCCGCAGGAAACCGCCAAAGAAACCAGGCCAAACAACAACAGCAAATTTCCGAAATAAGCAAAACCCGCACCTTTGATCACGATCATGCCGAATCTTAAGATCGCGTAAACCGCGGTTTTTAAAAGGACTCCGGATAACAGCGCGCTGATCGGGCTGGGCGCCTGGCTATGCGCGTCGGGAAGCCAGGTATGCATCGGAGCCAATCCCGCTTTTGTCCCGTATCCCACTAAAATAAAGATAAAGGCGATCTTGAGCATATTTTTGTCTAAGATATGCGACACCGCAATAATATCTGACCAGTTTAAACTTTTAGTTATGCCGGAATAAGAAAAGGCATAGTAAAAAAGAATCGTCCCCAAAAGCGCGAAGATTATGCCTACCGAACAAATGATTATATATTTCCAAGATGCCTCCACCGACTCTTTGGTTTTATAAAACCCTACCGAGACCGCGGAAATCAGCGTGGTCATTTCAATCGCCGCCCAAAGCATGCCTAAATTATTCACTGCCGGGACAAAAAACATAGAAAGGCAGAATAAATTAAAAAGCAGGTAATAAACACGGGATTTTTTCTCTGAAAGAGCACCCTCTTCTATTTCTTTGCCGAGATAACCCACAGAATAAAGCGCGGTAGCGAAAGCGACAATCGAAATTACCAAAATAAAAAACGCGCTTAAAATATCTAAATAGATAAAACCGCACTGAAAAGCCGGCTGCCGGGAAAAAATAACATCTTTACAAAGCAGCGCAGCCGACAATAGCACCACCAAGTAACCACAAGTATTAACCAGCGCGAATTTTTTCTTCGCCCCAAAAATTAGCGCGGCCAAAACCAATAAAGCCGGAATCCCCAAAATAAAGAATATAAGCATAAATTACCCCTTTAAACGCGAAAGCTTATTCACATCAATATGCGTAAAAAATTTATTGATCCGGTGAATAAAGAATCCCATAATCACCACACTGACAAAGGCGTCAAAAAATATCGCGATCTCCACAAAAAAAGGCATGCCCCCGGAAACCGAAGAGGCTAATAAAAATAACCCGTTTTCCATAACCAAGAGCCCGATAATCTGGGCCAGCGCAGTTATCCGAAAAATCATTAAAAACATCCCCGCCAGAACCACAAAAAAAGCCGCGGCCAAGATTGCCCCCAAGGCCTGATCGGAAGGGCCGATCAAATATTGCACAAATACCCAGGATAAATAAGTAAAGCCCAAAGCGGCCAGTAAAGACAGCTGAGGATTAATAAACAACCCCAGGTCGTCTTTTACTTTTATTTTCCTGATCAGGCGGCGTAAAAAATAAGGTATGGCGCATACCTTAAGCATAAATACCAGCCCGGCGATGATGTATAAATCCAGCTGCCGTTCCTGGGCCGCTAAAAGCAAGGTGGCCAAAAACAGAAAAAATGACTGATAACAAAAAGAGCGGATCAAAGCCGGTATTCTTTTGGCCACCAGCATTAAATAGGTTGAAATTAAAAACGCGCATAAAATTATTGTTTGTGCCACATTAAACCCCCATGATCGCGCAGACGACCGCCACTACTCCTAAAACAAAAGCAAACCATAAGAAATCCACTGCCCGGAAAAGCCGCATTTTCGCCAAAGAAACCTCTACCAGCGCTATCGCCAGAATAATAATCCCTATCCGGACGAAAAACCAAAAAAACCAAACGGATGTTTGCGTAAAATTTACGGACCCTAATGGCGCGAGAGGAAAAGTAATGTGCTCCAAAAGAAAAAACGGCAAAATAGCCACTAGGCGCAGCTTCTCGAAAACCTTTAATTGAGGCATTATAATCATCTGCAAGTTCACTATCTCCGATACTGGCGGTAAACCCCCCACTTCT
>JAKAMF010000048.1 GCA_021813045.1 bacterium
TTATTTCTAATTGCCTGGTATTGTCGGTTTCCAGGCAAACAAAATCTAAAAGCTGGGCGCTATCCTTATCGCTTCTTAATTTGACAGACTTGATAAAAGACGAGCCGACATCCAATCCTAAAGAAACTTTTTCTCTCATTTTAAAATTTTAATTAAGCAGCACTCCGGAAGGCAAACGCGCCTCCTGCTCAACCACTGGCGGTTTAACTTCAACCTGCTGCGCTTCCGGCTTTTTTTCTTTTGTAACCGGTAGGCTGCTTTTTATTTGCGGTGCGCTAATAATTTTTTCCCGGCTCTGTTTATTGATCAAAAGAGAAACCACTGCCATAGCCAAAAATAATCCCGCTAAAACCAAGGTAAATAAAATAATCTTCTTGTTCACTCTATCATCCTCCGCTATATTCCTGCCATTTTAACTTAGTAGAAGGCCACTGCGCGTAAACAAAATAATCTTTCATGTAAGGAAAATACGGCGGAGTAGTCCCCGCCAGCATCCTGGCGTCATAAACAAAATTCCTGCCGTAACCAGAAATATTAGTGGTGCCGGAAAATGTCCCGAACGGGCCGTAAAAATCAGTTATTGCTCCGCCTAAAAGCGTAGCGGTGCCGCGCGGAGAGCCGGAATTATAATTATCAACCGTAAAAATACCGTGTGGAGCCATAACCACGCCATGAACCTGAATATCATTAGGGGCCGACGACCCAATCCTCACATTGCCGCCCCAAGAAAGTATACCCAAAACATTACTATACTCAGCCGCATTTAACGGAGGACCGGCATTATACTGCTGATAAAGTATATTGTTCGTAATTACAATATCCTTTTCACTGGAAACCGTAACCGCGCTATCCTTTTGAACTGTACCGGACAAACTAGTAATATTCCCATTTCCGTAAATCAATGTGCCCTGGTCAGACACGCCGTCAGGCAAGCCGGCGTAAGATTCGGTTGTCGTGCCGGAAGGAGCAACAGTCTGGATGCTGGTCTGGTTAGCACTGTAATTTACCATGATTGTTTTTACGGTGGTGCCTTGAGTTACGGTATAGACCGGCTGTCCGCTAGCATTAACCGAAGCGGCTACCGCAGCGTCGCCGCGGATATAGATCCCGCCGGTAAGTTTTGTTCCGTCATTAGGAACATAAATCCCGTTGGTCCCGGTTTCATTCATTGTACCCAAGGCCTCATTTTTTAGTTCGGTCTGCGAAATAGACGATTCCAAGTTAACTATTTCCGCGCCTCTTTCAAAACCCTGGTCAAAAGAAGGCACGTCATACGGCGGATTACTATCAGCATCAATTAAAACCGGCCAGCCATTATTATAAAAGCGGGCTTTTTCCTGATGTTGCGATACTTCAGCAGTAAAATGCGCTCCGGGATTTTGCGCGAAACTCAAACGATCATTGGTGGAAACCGGGCCGGTAAAATTAGTATTCGAGGTGAACCAAACAGTTGTGCCGGAAGGCGTGGAATGATGACTGGTAAAAAGCGCAAATTTAGCAAAATTATCCCGGCGCACCACTATACTAAAGCTCCCCTGCAACATCCTTATTCTCTTGCTGGCGGCAGGGCTTAAATTAGTAATACTGCCGGTTGAATCAATCAGGTAATTATAATTAAATATATATCTTTCATCATTACCCTGCACTATCTTTTGCGGATTGCCGTTTTGTGTAACTACGACCGTAGAACTATAGCTTCCCTGGACATTAGAGCCGGGAAACATTGTTGCCAAGCTAGCGGAATTGGCGCTAAAATTCAAACAGGCGCCGTCACAACCGGAAGTAGTAAATCCCAAATAATACGTAAGCAGACCCAAAGAATTATTTGCGGTACAATAATCTTTGAATTTATTAGAATTATCCTGTGAAATATAGGTATTTAAAGCAGCCGGAATTAACTGTTTAAGCTGATTTTGCGCGTAATTAGCGCCGGCCTCAGCTAAATTCAAGGCCTGGAAAAGCGCTCTTTCCGTATTAACCGATTTACTTTCCGAAATTGTCCCCCAGAAAAACGCTCCGGTCAAAATCAATAGGATCAGCAGAATTACTAAAGAAAGGGCTAAAACAACCCCGCTGTTTTTTTTCATTAAAATTCCCCTTCTGCCGGCGGCTCAATGACACTAGCGGTGCTAAAATAATTCCTTATCGTAACATAGGAAACTAAAGAATAATTCTTTTCCTCGGGCCCTTTATTCTTTATTTCCGGCGTAACTTCTATTTTTACCACCCGACAGGCATCGGTTACTGTAGTGCAGCTATCGCAGCCGGTACCGCTAAAACAACTACAGCCGGCGCAACCGCCAGCGCTAAACTTTAAACTGGCGATATCCTGCGCAGCCGGGATCCAATCCCCGCCATTTTTGAAAATGATCTGCTTTGAATTATTCGGATCGGGTTTAAAAATTACCATAGTTGCGCCTGTCTCTATTCCCTGGGCGTCAAAAACAGGCAAATAAAAAAGAATCCGATCCTGTTCCGGCGTGCCGATAGTTATGCCGGACTGAAAATTTGCCTGGCGCAGCAACCGCACAATATTATTTAATAAGATCCTTGCCTGCTGCTGCTCCTGAAGCTTTTCCTGCCCCTTTCTCCAGCTCAGGTCAGAAGTAAGTAAAACACTCAGGAGCGCGCCGAAAAGTATAGTAAAAATAAGGAGCACCGCCATTACCTCTACTAACGTATAACTCCTTATTTTTTTCATCTAACAATCAAGGTAACCGCCTCAACCGGAGAACTGGTGCAATTATTAATATCATTGCCGATAGTCAAGCCGCGGCTTTTAAAACAGGCTACGATCCTCACCCTGCGTAAATCCGAACTGACATCCGCTGCCGAAACAACGCCCCGGGCATCCGCGCTGGCAAACCCGGTAATATCAAAAGAACCATTATAAGCAGTTATCGCGTCAAATCCCGCGTTTTTAATTTCTTCCATTTTAGCCTGCACGGCGTTAACCGCTAAACTGGTATTCCGCGACAGGTCTGACATATAAAAAAGCGACACATAAGTAGCCAAAAGTCCGGTAAGGCAAAGCGCAAGAATCGCAAAAGTAACCAAAACTTCAACCAGGCTGAATCCCCTATTTTTTTTATTTAACAATCTCATCGCCTGCGCCGGCTGGCCCGCTCTGATTCCAGCGGACAACACCTGAATCATCCATAAAATAAAACTTTCCCTTCAAAAGTCCGGTGGAGGTAGGGTTAGCGTTAATTGTAAAATGATCCTGGTCCACCAAGGTATAGATGTATTGGTAGCCCTGTTTGCGCCCGCCGGATATTTCCGAATCAAGATAATCCGGAACCATTATCTCTAACAACTCTGGAAAAGTTTCTTTGTTTATATTATACAACTGGCAAGCATTATTAATCGTCCTTAAATTAGCTACTGCCGCGCCTTCATTAGCTACGCGCCGCGAACTTAATATATTAGGAATAGCTAAAGTAACTAAAACAATGACGACCGCTACGACGATCATGATTTCCACGAGCGTAAAACCTTTTCTCATTTTACTCCTTTTTTGCGCATTTTTGCGAAACAAAGAGATTTCCCGTGCTTACGCTAAAATTAGTATTGCCGCTTAATCCGCAGATTAAAGGTACAGCTGAACAATTATAACCGCTAGATTCTATTTTAGAACAAGAATAGACATAGCCATGATAGGAAGAAAACGCAGTATAATCTTTATCCAGATAACGCGATTGAGACTGAACGAGCAGCGCCAATCCAAGAGGGAAAGCCCCTTGGTGGTCTTTAGAGTAGTTTTCTAACGCGGTAGAAATAAGCTTGAGGGTAGATTGAGCGCTGGATTCATTCTGCTCAATATTAAACCTGACGATTTGGATAACGACAAAACGCAAAGCAAGCGCCGATAGAGCTACGATGATCATAATTACCACAAAACTTCTTGCTTTCTCTGTCGTCATATCGCCTTGATTTTTATAGGTTTAGTTAATTTATTCTAACATGATTTTTCTTAAAAGCAAGAAAATAAATAAAAAGGGCGAGAGTTTTAACTCCCGCCCTTTTTAAAGATAAAAAATATGTTTAAATTATGAACAATCCGCTGAAGTTAATGCCGCGCCGGTAGTTACAGAATAATCCTTGGAACCGCTGGTTCCGCAGGTTGCTGCTTGCGCGGTAATCGTATAACCGGTTGTTGCTAAAGTACAAGCATAAGTATAACCTTGTACTGTTGCCCCGCAAAGCGTACTAGCCGAAGTCGCATAGGCAGCCAACTTTGCTGTTGTATCAGGATAAGTCCCGCTATTTGCTGAAGCGTAAGTTTCTGCTGCAGTAGACAAGGTCCTTAAATTTGCTGCTGCTGCGCTATCATTAGCGGTTCTTTTGGCAGTTAATAAATTAGGAATAGCAATGGCTGCCAATAAAGCGATGATCGCCACAACGATCATGATTTCTACGAGTGTAAAACCCTTTTTCTTCATTACTGTAAACCCTCCTTTCCAAACGGTTTATAATCACAAATCTAATTTGTTATATTTTATATCATTATTCTTCAGTTTGTCAAGAGATAAAACTCGAAACCATTCCAATGTCTGCATAAGCCCCTGCTTTAACTGAATTTCCGGCTGCCAACCAAGGATTTTTTTCGCTTTACTAATATCCGGCTGCCTTTGTTTGGGATCATCAGCCGGCAATGGCTTATAGACAATCTTACTCCTCGTAGGGATAATTTCTTTGATTAGTCCGGCTAATTCACAAATCGTAAATTCTTTGGGGTTACCTAAATTAAGCGGCAGATTATAATTAATATTCATCAACTTAATAATTCCCTCGATTAAATCAGTAACATAACAAAAAGAACGCGTCTGGGCGCCTTTACCATAAACTGTTAGCGGTTTATTGGTAAGCGCCTGGTAAATAAAATTCGGCACTACTCTGCCGTCATTAATACGCATACGCGGGCCATAAGTATTAAAGATACGGATAATCCTGGTATTAATCTTATGCATGCGCAGATAAGCCATAACCAACGCCTCAGCGGAACGCTTTGACTCATCATAACAACTTCTCTGTCCGATCGGATTAACGTTCCCCCAATATTCTTCTGTTTGGGGATGAACGTCCGGGTCACCATAAACTTCCGAAGTTGAAGCCAACATAAACTTTGCTTTTTTGGCTTTAGCCAGGCCAAGCGCGTTATGCGTGCCCAGCATCCCTGCTTTTAAGGTCTGGATGGGAAAACGTAAATAGTCCTTTGGCGATGCCAGCGAAGCAAAATGCAAAACAAAATCAACTCTACCCTTTATATTAATATATTTGGAAACATTATGCTCGCTAAAGATAAAATTTTTATTTTTAAAAAGATGGCGGATATTCTCTTTACTGCCGGTAATCAGGTTATCCAGACAAATCACCCTATATTCATCTTTGATTAAACGGTCGCAAAGATGTGAACCAATAAAACCAGCGCCGCCGGTAATTGCTACTGTTTTCTTTGCCATATTTCCTTAAAGTATTCGCAGGTCATTTCCAGGCCCTGCCGGAAACCTACCTCCGGATTAAATTTTAAAATCTTTTTTGACCTGCCTAAATCCGCCAGAGTCTTAAAAACATCACCCGGCCGCTTAGCTAAGAACTTGACGCTAATATTCCTGCCAAGTATCTTATTTAACTTAGCAGCTAATTCCAAAACACTATAATCGCGTCCGGCAGCTACATTAAAAACTTCGCCGCGCGACTTAGACAATTTTAAAGCGGCTAAGTTCGCATTTACCACATTAGCCACATAGGTAAAATCGCGGGATTGCCGGCCATTGCCGTAAACCGGAATTAGTTGATTATTTAAAATAGAGTAAATAAACTTAGGAATAACCACCGCATATTCATCGTCTAATGATTGGCGCGGTCCGAAAACATTAAAATAGCGCAAACAAACCGTAGCAATTTTATAATTCAGGCTGAAAATTTTACAATAATGCTCTCCGGTTAGCTTAGTCAGCGCGTAAGGCGAAATCGGCTGCGGCAAAAAATCTTCTTTTTCGGGGAATTTAGCGACATCCCCATAAACCGAGCTGGAAGAAGCAAAAACAAAAACTTTAATTTTATTGGCTACTGCCGCCCGGAGCAAATTTAAGGTCCCGATAATATTAACCTGATTATATTCCTCCGGATTGGCTAATGACTTGGGCACGCTGCGTAAGGCCGCCTGATGAATAATGTAATCCATTGACCTGGCTGCTTTCTGGCAAACCGCTTTGTTGCGGATATCGCCGCGAACCAGATCGATTTTATTAATACTGGCGGCCAGATTTTCTTTTTTGCCGCTGGAAAAATTATCTAGAACGCGTACAGTATGCCCCCGCTTAAGCAAGGCATCAACAATATGCGAACCGATAAAACCTGCGCCACCGGTAACTAAAATTTTCATAGCTTTACCACCTTGTCCGAATTAACGGCCTTATAAACATTACGTGTATCAAAAATCATCCGGCTATGCCGCAAGATATAGCCGTAATCAAGGCTGGTGTGGTCAGACGCGATCACTACGCAGTCATACTTGTTCACGGACTTAACGCTTACGGATTTTAAACTGATATTGTTTAATTTTAAATAAGGAATCAACGGGTCGTAATAATCAACCTTCACTCCTTTTCGCCTGAAGACTTCGATCATATCCAGGGAGGGCGATTTACGCAGATCCTTGACGTCCTTTTTATAAGTCACTCCGATGATCAGAACCCGGGGATGCTTATTTTTATCCAATAAATGCAAGACCCGGTTAACCGCGTATTCCGGCATATAGGAAATTGTCTGAGAGGCTAATTTAATAAACCGCGATTTAAAACCGTAATGTTTGGCTTTCCAATATAAATATAGCGGGTCCTTAGGAATACAGTGACCGCCGACGCCCGGTCCGGGATAAAAAGGCATAAAACCAAACGGTTTAGTTTTGGCCGCATCAATAATCTCCCAGATATCCATCTTCATTTTATGTGCCATCATTGCCATTTCATCAATCAGTCCGATATTAACAATACGAAAGGTATTTTCCAGCAACTTTACCGCTTCCGCTGCGCGACAGGAAGAAACTACGACTATCTTTTTAATTACCGCGCTGTAAATAATTTTGGCTAATTCGGCGGCATCCTTATTTATCCCTCCGATAACCTTAGAGATTTTATAAAAAGGAAATTTCGCGTTGCCCGGATCTATCCTCTCCGGAGAAAAACACAAATAAAAATCACGGCCATGCCGCCGGCCGGCACATTCTAGCATCGGTAAGATTACTTCTTCGCTGGTGCCGGGAAAAGTCGTGCTCTCTAAGATAATTAGCGCCTTAGGCTTAAGATTAGCGGCAATCGAACCAATTGCTTTTTTAATAAAAGAAATGTCCGGAGAATATTTTCTTTTTAGAGGAGTCGGAACACAGATAAAAACACAGTCGCATTCCTTTAAATATTTAAAATCGGAGTAGGCGAAAAACTTCTGAGCAGAAACAATTTTCTTGAGCTCCTCAGAGGTCACATCGGTAATATAAGATTCTTTATTTTTTAACCGCTGGATACGCTGGAGGTCGGTATCCAGCCCCAATACAGTAAACCCTCTTTTAGCGAATTCTACCGCTAAAGGCAAACCGACATAACCAAGTCCGACCACGCCGATCTTTACCTGCCTCTTTTTAACCCTATATTTAAATTGATTAATAAAACTATTCATTTATTTATTGGTTACCGCCTTCCTGCCTATGCTTATATAGCTAAACCCCATTTTCTTCATCTGGGCCGGGTCATAAATATTCCGTCCGTCAATTACCAGGGGGCGGCGTAAAAGTTTTTTAATTTTTGCCAGATCTAATTCCTTAAACTCGTCCCATTCCGTTAAAATTACCAAGCAATCGCTTGACCGGCAAGCCTGATAAGAATCGGTACAGAATTCGATCTGTTTAAAAAGTTTCTTTACCTTGGGGATCGCCTGCGGGTCATAGGCTTTTATCTTAGCGCCCTCTTTTACCAATGCATCAATAATCTCTACGCTTGGCGCATTTCTGATATCATCAGTATCGGGCTTAAATGATATTCCCAAAACCGCGATCGTCTTATCTTTAATAATCCATAGCGAATCCTTGATTTTACCTAAAAAGAATTCCTTCTGCTGTTGATTAATATTTTTTACCGCTTTTAAAAGCTCAAAATCATAGCCGATTTTTTCTGAAATACTCACAAAAGCGTCCAGATCTTTGGGGAAACATGAACCGCCATAACCTATACCGGCGCGCAAGAATGCCTTGCCGATCCGCTTATCCATGCCCATGCCCCGGCTTACCTCTCCCACGTCCGCGCCGACCTTATCGCAAATCCGCGCCAACGCGTTGGCAAAAGAGATCTTGGTAGCCAAAAAAGAATTTGAAGCGTGCTTAATCAGCTCGGCTGACTTAATATCAGTTACCACAATCGGGGCATTCAGCGGTTTATAAAGATTAGTCAAAATTTCTTTAGCCTTTTCTGATTCTACCCCGATCACTACCCTATCCGGACGCATAAAATCAGCGATCGCCTGGCCTTCGCGCAAAAATTCCGGGTTAGAAGCCACGTCAAACTTGATCTTTTTACCGACATAAGTCTCAATCGTATGCTTAACCCATTGTCCGGTCTGTACCGGGACAGTTGATTTTTCCACAATCAAGCGGTAACCGGGCATATTTTCCGCAATCCGGCGCGCCACGTTTTCAATATAAGTTAAATCTGCCTCGCCGTTAGGCAAAGATGGCGTGCCTACGGCAATAAAAATTACTTCTGACTTGGCTACGGCGTCCTTAATACTAGAGGTAAAATTAAGCCGCTTTTTCTTAACATTGATCGAAATTAATTCTTTTAAACCCGGCTCGTAGATCGGAATAATACCTTTCTTAAGCCGCTCAACTTTATTAACATCATTATCAGCGCAAATTACCTTGTTGCCTAATTCAGCAAAGCAGGCGCCGCTAACCAAGCCAACATACCCTGAACCAATAATCGAAATATTCATAGTCTATCCTTTAATTAGTATTAGTGTACCCCTGCGAACCCGGCTTAGGTTCATGATATGATTTATTATAATCAAATTCCATCTCCGGGAAGGCCTTTAAGCGGAAGACAATCCAAAAAGTATTGCCCTTGCCTCTTTCTTCATCTATAGAAGCTTCAACTGTCCAGCAGTGTAAGTCGCGCGTTATAGTATACTGTTGTTCGCGCAAGCCCTTGTTTAAAGGAGACAACTTACCGAATTGATATCTTTCATAAATACCGATTTTCCATTTCGGCGAAAGCCGCCACTGACTGCTGAATGTCAACTCTCTGCCGGTTCCCCTGGCATAGCGCATACCTATACCAATAGTTTTCTCTTTGCCAATATTAAAATCTAAATTGGTATTAGCATCGTTAAAATACGCCCGCTTAGTATTCCAGGTAGCGTCACTGTGCCAAGATAACCAAGAGTAAGGCAAGACATCTAAAAATAATTCGAAATCCTTTAATCTGCCTTTATTTTTAATCCCGGTCATCGGCTCAACTGAGAGAAAATTATAGCCAGTCTCAATACGAAAATCAACCAGATCGACTGATGAGCCATTACGTTTTGTCTGCAGCTTATTCTGCAAAAGGAAATTCATATTATTATTGGTATCGATGGCGTCAACGCCATCGATCTGCTTGATCCGGGTTGAAGAAAGCGTAGGCGCATGATTATAACTATAATCAATCGAAGGGCTAATGATATGCCTGAGGCCGTTAAGATTAAGCCAGAGAAAATTAGTTTTTATGTTAAACAACCGGTAAAATTTTGTGCTGGCAGTGGCTCCGGAATAAAAAATAGTCCGCGGAGCAATCGATGAGCCATAAATATCGCTATTATAATAAGTGGTGCGGTTGCCTACGCGCGGAGAGATATAAATAAAAGCGATTTTTGTCGGATAAGAAAAACTATTATATAAATCATAGCGGTTTGATTTGATATCATTGGTAGAAGACGAAGGCACGGCATGTTTATAGCGAAACTCGGCAAATGAGTTGCTGCTTTCAAAATAAAACGGGGTATTAAAAATCTTATTGCTAGGCATTACATAAGTAATATAGGGAAGTTTTTCCAACTGGTCTGTCCAGCGGTTAACCCGCGGTTGCAAAAGAAAATCCAAGCTGGAGTACCCACAGATGAGATGATACTGAG
>JAKAMF010000049.1 GCA_021813045.1 bacterium
TAAAAATAAATTATAATATAAAAGCCGGTTCCGATTATAGCCTGATTAAGGGCTCGGATATTGTGGTGGTAACCGCCGGTTTAGCGCGAAAACCGGGCATGACCCGCGAAGACCTTTTAAATAAAAACGCCGCCATCCTTAAAGAAGTTTGTCTGCAGGTTAAAGCTTTCGCCCCGGATTGTGTTTTGATTATCGTGACTAATCCTTTGGATATTATGTCTCGTTTGGCTCTGGCGATTACCGGGTTTAAGCCGGCTAAAGTTTTTGGCATGGGTATTACTCTGGATGCCGGGCGTTTTGCTAATTTGATCAGTAAAGAAACAGGTATCCCGGTAAGCGAAATTGAAGCCTGCGTGATCGGCAGCCACGGAGAAGGGATGATGCCTTTGGCCAGCCTGACTAAAATTAAAGGCGTGGCTTTGGATGAATTCTTAAGCGAAGATAAAATCAGCAGTTTAATTACCCGCACGATTGAGCGCGGTAAAGAGATTGTTTCTCTTTTGGGTTCCGGCAGCGCTTATTTTGCTCCTTCCGCGGCAATCGCTGAATTAGTCAGGGTGATTGCCAAAGACGAAAAGAAAATTTTAGGCGTGTCGGTTTATTTAAACGGCGAATACGGATTAAAAGATGTTTATCTGGGCCTGCCTTGCCGCTTGGGGAAAAGCGGCATTGAAAAAATTATTCAGCTGGATCTGGAAGATAAAGATAAACAGGCATTGGCCAATTGCGCCGAACAGGTTAAGAAACAATATTCCTCTCTTGGCATTTAATGGACTACGATTTAGCAGTAATTGGCGCTGGTTGGGCCGGGTTTAACGCGGCCCGTACCGGACAAAAACTCGGTTTAAAAACCGTCCTGATCGAAAATCAGCAGATCGGCGGCACTTGCCTTAATTCTGGCTGTATTCCTACCAAAACCCTGATTCAATCCGCGAAAATATTCAATCTGGCTAAAAAGTCCGGAAATTTCGGCGTGGATATCTTAGAGCCGAAAATCAATTTTTCAGCTATTCAATCCCGGAAAGAAAAAATTATCCAGCAGCTTAGGCAGGGGATGGAGTTTTTGATTAAGGGCGTAGAAATAAAAAAGTCAACCGCTAAAATTTTAGCCGCGGATTTAATTCAGGCCGGCGCGGAAAAAATTAAAGCCAAATCGATTATTATCGCTACGGGTTCGCGGCCATTGGAGCTGCCTGTTTTAAAATTTGACGGAAAGAAAATTATTTCCAGCGACGACATTCTCCAGCTGAAAGAATTGCCTAAATCGCTTTTGATCGTCGGCGGAGGAGTAATCGGTTGTGAATTCGCCGGTTTATTTTCCAGCTTCGGCGTAAAGGTGGCCATGGCTGAAAAAATGCCGCAATTATTGCCGGGGCTTGATCTTGAGGCAGCGAAAAAGATTGAGCAGGTTTTTAAAAAGAGGGGGATAAAGGTAAATACCGGTATTGATGCGGGCTCGCTTGATCTAAGCGAATTTGATTTAGTTCTGGTCTGTGTCGGCAGGTCGGCCAACGTTTTAGGGTTGGGTTTGGAAGAAGCAGGCGTAATCCTAGAAAATAAAAAAATCAAGGTTGATGAATATCTCAGGACCAGCTTGCCGAATATCTTTGCCGCGGGAGATTGCGCTAGCCCGGTCATGTTGGCGCATTATGCCGCTTATCAGGGCGAAGTTGCCGCTGGCAACGCGGCGCATCCGCAAAACCCGCAAAAGTGCGATAATCTGGCAGTCCCCAGTTGTATTTTTACTGATCCGGAAATCTCCTCTGTAGGCCTTACGGAGGCTGCGGCTGGCGAAAAAGGATTTATGCCGATAGCGGCTAAATTTGATTTTCTGGGCAGCGGCATGGCGCGGATCATGGATTCCACTGATGGTTTTATTAAAATTATTTTTGATAAGAATACGGATATTGTTTTAGGCGCAACTATAGTCGGCCCGCTGGCAACTGAATTAATTGCTATTTTAACGTTAGCCGTAACTAATAAATTAAAGGTTTCGCAAATCCGCCGGACTATTTTTAGCCATCCGTCATTATCCGAATCTATCCATGAAGCAATTTAGTGTTTTAGATTTAGGGTTAGTTGATTTTGATTTGGCTTACGCCAAACAAAAAGAAATTCATTCCGCAGTTAAAAGCAGATTGCAGGAGTCAACTTTAATTATCTGCAGCCATCATCCGGTAATTACTTTGGGCCGCCAGGGGAAAGAAGAAAACATTTTAGCGGATCTGGCCCAGCTGCAAAATATAAAAGTGCGCAAGATTGAAAGAGGGGGAGATATTACTTATCACGGACCGGGCCAGATAACCTGTTATCCGATTTTTGACCTGAACTGTTTTAAGAAAGATATCCACTGGTTTTTGCGCGGCCTGGAAGAAGCGGTAATCAACTTTTTAACCGGCTTGAATATTGCCGGCCAGCGCCAGCCGGGATTATCCGGAGTGTGGATAAGAGAGCGCAAGATTGCTTCTTTGGGCATCAGCATTAAAAATTGGATCACTTTTCATGGCATCAGCCTGAATATTAAAAGAAACGATCTGGGTAATTTTAAGCTGATCCGGCCTTGCGGCATGGACGTGGAAATGACTTGCGCGGAAGAGTATTTAGGTAGAGATATCTCTATAGAAGAGATTAAGGAGTGTTTAGTTAGTAAGTTTAAAGAGCATTTGACACCCGGCCGTATCGGATCGGCCGGTGTGCGCTTGCTGCGCGAGGAGGCACTGGTATGATTAAGGTAGTTTTGCCGGAATTAGGCGAGGGGATCCAGAAAGCGACAGTTTCCTACTGGTATTTTAAGGAAAATGACCAGGTAGGGGAAAAAGACGATTTAGTAGAATTAACCACGGATAAGGCGACTTTTAACCTTCCCAGCCCTTGTAAAGGCAGGATTTCCGAAATTATGTATCGGGAAGGGGATACGGTAGAACCGGGCCAGATTTTGGCAGTAATTGAGGAAAATTAATTATAGGGTGTAAAATAAAAAAAGACCTTGACAAATATAGGGTTATATGCTAAAAAAGAAACAAAGTAGGTTATACCATTGGATATGGCTTTAAACTTAGGCGGAAAGGAAGGTGAAATTAAAAGCAAGGCCTGAGGTCATGACAAGTCCAATGATATAAAACATAGATGCAATTCTCTAGGAAATATTTTTTAAGCCCTAGTTAAATATAGTAAAGTTTTTCCATAAGGAGGAAATAAATGAAGAAATTTTTAATTATAGTTTTAGCTTTAGCGTTTGCCGTAGGGTTGACCTGCGTTGCTTTCGCTGAAGTGCAAAACGTGAAAGTAAGCGGTGACATCACTGCTTTAGGTATTTCACGTAATCTGCATATTCAAAAAGAAGCTGCACCTGAATATAATCATGCCAACAATTCGTTGGCCAGCATTGCTCGCGTTAAAGTGAGCGCTGACCTCACGGATAACGTTTCCACCACCGTGAGACTGCTCAATGAAAGATATTGGGGCAGCGAAAATGCTACTGGCAACAATACGAACGTTGATATTGACTTGGCCTATGCTAGCATCAAGGAGTTCTTTTATTCTCCTTTGAGCATCATGGTCGGCCGCCAGGAATTGCATTTTGGTAATGATATGATCATGGGCGATCCGGATACAAACAACCGGGTTAATGGTCAAAGCGCTTTTAGCGTTGCGACTGGCGATCCTGATTTATCCGCCCGTAA
This sequence comes from bacterium, assembly GCA_021813045.1. GTDB lineage: Bacteria > Omnitrophota > Gorgyraeia > Gygaellales > Profunditerraquicolaceae > JAKAMF01. Next base: position 3,684 of record JAKAMF010000049.1, read on the forward strand.
ATCATTCGATGCCATCCGTGCAACTTTGAACTATGATCCTTTGGTCATCGATGCTTTCTATTCGAGAGTTAATCAAGCTTCTACAAACACAATTACCAAAGATAAAACCGACCTTTTCGGCCTCAATGCCAACTATGCCTTAGGCAACAAGTTTGGCTTGAAGAATACCGTATTGGAAGGTTATTTCTTCTACAGAGGTATTGGTAGAGAAGCTACTACTCCTAAGACCAAAGCTGATACTACCTATACAGTCGGTGGTCGTCTTTCCACTGAGCTTATCGATAGCTTGATCTTTCAATTGGAATCCGCGTACCAGTTTGGTAACCGTAATAACGGCGTGGGTTCAGTTTTCAATGAAAGACGTAATGCTATGGCATTAGAAACAGCTTTAAGCTACACATTCAAAAAGGTTAAAACTACGCCTATGGCAACCGTTGGTTATGCTTATTTTAGCGGTCAGAAGAGCACCAACGTAGGAGCTAACAAGGCATATCGTGGTTGGGATCCGATGTATGAAAATCAGAAGTTTGGCGATATTGCCAATGCTTTGATTGATCAGACCAACGCACATATCCTCATGGGCCAGTTATCAGCCAAGCCTTTAGATGATCTTACCTTAAAAGGCGAATATTATGCTTTTTGGTGGGATAAGGCGTATAGCGATGGCGATACCGTTACCACAAGACGTGGTGATACCTTGAAGATGGGTACTGAGAAGTTTGTTGGTCAAGAAATTGATTTGACCCTAACTTATGACTACACCGAAGACGTGCAGTTTGGTTTGCTTGGTGGTTTATTTTTCCCTGGCAAATCTTTCAAATCAGGCACCCAGGATCGCTCAACAACCTATGTTGCTTCTGAGTTGATCGGTTCAATGAAAGTTTCCTTCTAATACAACTAATGTAGAAACACCTCACCCTCGGGGGGAGTGATTCCCCCGAGGGTTTTTTTATAAATATGCTATATCTTGCCTTCATATTTCATATGCACCAGCCGTATTACAAGAACCTTTTGACCGGGGCGACTGACGCGCCTTGGGTGCGGCTGCACGGAATTAAAGATTACCTGGATATGGTGTTGATGCTGGAAAAGTTTCCTGCTGTGCGCCAGGTATTCAATGTTGTTCCTTCCTTGGTTGAACAATTAGAGGATTATGTTAGCGGCAATATAAAAGACCGCTTTGTTCAGCTGACTATGCTGCCGGTTGAGCAACTGACTAATCAGGATAAGGAATTTATCCGGCAGCGTTTTTTTAGCATCAATCCGGATAAGTGCATTGCGATTCATCCGCGTTATTATGAACTCTACTTAAAGCGCAAGGCCAATAAAGAATTCAGCCCGCAGGATTATCTTGATTTGCAGATTTGGTTTAATCTGGCCTGGTTTGATCCTGTTTACCGGGAAAGTATTCCGGAGGTCAGGGCGCTGGTTGCCAAAGGCAGGTTTTTTGATCAGGAAGATAAACGCGTAGTTATAGAAAAGCAGATTGCAGTTTTAAAAGAGACTATCCCCGGCTATAAAAAATTTATGCAAAGCGGGCAGATTGAAGTAATCTTAAGCCCGTATTATCATCCGATCCTGCCGTTGCTTTATAATACTAAATTAGCCAAAGAAGCAAATCCAAGATCAAGCCTGCCGCAAATAAATTTTTCTTATCCGCAAGACGCTAAAGCGCAGGTTGACCTGGCGGTAAAGTTTTATGAAGAGCGTTTCGGGGTTAGGCCAACGGGTATGTGGCCTTCGGAAGAATCGGTCTGCCAGCATATTTTACCTTTTTTGATCGATGCCGGGATAAATTGGATTGTCGCGGATGAGGCAATTCTTTTTAAATCCCTGAAACTTAAAAAAAGGAATACGGAATTATTATACCAGCCGCATCTCCTGGAAAGGCAGGAGGGGGCAATGAATATTGTTTTCCGCGACCGCAACCTTTCCGATATGATCGGCTTTAGTTATCACCGCTGGAAAACGCAGGATGCGGTCAGCGATTTTATGAAGCATCTGGAAAATATTGCCGTGGCGTGTAAAAATAAAGACATCCTGGTTACCGTAGACATGGATGGGGAGAATGCCTGGGAGTATTATGCTAATGACGGCCATGATTTCTTGGAATCGCTTTATCAGCGTTTAAGCGAAGCAGATTTTGTTAAAACAACTACGGTAAAGGAATATTTAAAAATTCATCCCGCCAAACGTAAGATTAAATACCTGGCTGCCGGTTCCTGGATCTATGGTGAATTTGCCAAGTGGATCGGTTCCGCGAAAAAAAACAAGGCCTGGGAGTATCTGGCTTTGGCTAGAAAAGAGCTTACGGATATAAGCCATCAGCCGCAATCCGCAAATGTTAATTTAGAATTGGCCTGGAAGCAGATGTATGTTTTAGAAGGCAGCGATTGGTTTTGGTGGTATGGCGATGATGATAGCGGAGATTTTGATAAGCTATTCCGCATGCATCTGGCTAATTTTTATAATATTATAGGTAAAGAGCCTCCCGATTACGTAAACCATCCGATTTGACCTATAACCCATTGACAGGAAACGGTTTTTGTGTTATAAATATCCAAAATGGACAAGAAAGATATTTACGAGCATCTGGCCAAGATTTACCTCGACGCATCCAGTAATAAAAAAAAGAAACGGATAGACCCTCGCATCTTAAAATCACTTACCTTGGCGTTAGCTGCGGTCATATTTTTTTCTCTTACCGGCCTCGTTGTCAATTTAAACAAAAAACCTCCTCAAAATTCCCAAATTGCGCTTTTTTTACATCCGGAAATCGCCAAAATTAATTTTAATTTTCAGCCGGCAAAAAAAGAAGTCTATACGATTACTTTAAATAGCCTTAACTTGTCCCACTATAAGAGCTTAGCTTTTAATGTTAAAAAAAATAACCCTCGCGATATCGTTTCTTTGCGGGTAGAATTTACAAATATCTTTAAAGAAAAATCATATGTTTATGTAAAAGATATTCCTTCCAAGTGGGGGGAGTATATTATCCGGTTTAATTCTTTTGAAGGGATTACCGATTGGTCAGAAATGAAGGAATTGTCTTTTGCGGTTGAAGAATGGAATGCCCGGGAAGATAAGGATGTTGTTTATTTAGAGAATATCAGGGTTCTGCGTTAAGCCAAAAGGGAGGAAGGGAATATGCGGATTATCAGCATTGCCAATCAAAAGGGTGGTTGCGGCAAAACTACAACTGCGATAAATTTAGCTGCTTCTCTGGCTACTAATAACAGAAGAGTGCTTTTGGTTGACCTTGACCCCCAGGGGCATGCCACTTTAGGCTTAAACCTGAAACCTGGCTTGACGATTTATAACGTGCTTTCCAAGATTACCAATAAGAAAGCGCGCTTGGAAGATATTATCCAAAAAGTTGCGGACAATTTTGATATTGCTCCTAGCGGTATTGTCTTGGGTACCCTGGAGCAGGAGTTGGCCGGCGAGATCGGCCGCGAGAGCCGTCTGATGGATACCTTAAATTCTTTTAAAGGCAATTACGATTATTGCCTGATTGATTGTCCGCCTAATTTAGGCATCTTAACGGTTAACGCTATCCGCGCGGCCAGCGAAGTGATTGTCCCGGTTCCCGCCAGCCGGTTTGCGGTTGAGGGCCTGAATCAGCTTATCGATATCATTAATTTAATCAAGGACCGCCTGAACCATAATGTCAGCTATAAAGTGTTAGTGACTAATTTTGATTCCCGTTTACGCCATTCCTTTAAGGTGCTGGATACTATCCGTGCCGATTTTAAGGGTTATTTGTTTAGTAATATGATCCATGTTAACGTAAAATTACAGGAGGCGCAGAGCCAGGGCACGTTTGTTTTGAATTACGATAAATACAGCCGCGGGGCGAAGGATTATTTCAGCCTGGCGCGCGAGATCATTACTCAGGAAATTTCCCTGCAGAGAATGCCGCAGGTAGAAAAGAAAATGAAAGAATTGGTTCATAAGAAGCTGGCGATTATGGAAGAGGTAACTTTTACGATTATCGCCCCGGAAGCGAAAGATGTCTATGTAGTAGGAGAATTTAATAATTGGATGATGAATGAGGCCAGCCGCATGGAAAGGCATAATGGCGCCTGGGTAAGAAAAGTCACTTTAGGGCATGGCCGGCATCGCTATCGTTTTGTGATTGATGGGAACTGGACGGAAGACCAGAGCAATCCGGTAAAAGAAATGAATCCTTATGGCCAAATGGATTCATTAGTGGAGGTTAAGGCCTAAATAGGCGTCCGGCCTTAACGGATTCGGCCGGCGTGCGTTTTCTACGCAAAAGGAGGGTCTTATGCCTGCGAAAAAGAAGAAAGCAGTAAAGAAAACTAAGCCGGCAAAGAAAAAGATCATCAGAAAGCGTCCGGCAGTCAAGAAAAAGGCAGTTAGAAAAACTAAAAAGAAAGTAGCTGCCAAGCCGAAAATAAAAAAAGAGCCGGTTATTGGAGTGATCACGCATTATTTTCCTCATGTCAGCGCGGCAGTAGTCAAAGTCAAAGCGCCTTTCGCGGTAGGGGATAATATAAAGGTAAAGGGCCATACCACTGATTTTACACAAACTGTGCAATCAATGCAGATTGATCGCGTACCGATTCAGGTCGCGAAAAAAGGCCAGGAAATCGGCTTAATGGTAAATGTAAGGGTCAGGCAGCACGATGTTATCGTGAAAGCATAGGAGGTGGTGCGATGAGGCTTTCGGAAATTGAAAAAAAGGCTCGTAGCATAGGGATTAGGGATACTTGGAGATTTTCCAAGAAAGACTTAATCCGTTCCATCCAGCGCAAGGAAGGCAACTTCGAGTGTTTTGGAACAGCCGGAGCAGTTTGTGACCAGATGGCTTGTTGCTGGCGCGAGGATTGTTTAAGGTAAAAATAAAGGAGGCACCCGGCCTTATCGGATAGGCCGGTGTGCGTTTTCTACGCAAAGGGAGGTAGATATGATGGGTCCTGGAATGGGTATGTGTATGCCCGGAGTCGGTTTAAAGGCCGCAATCTTGTTGATCGCTTTAGGTATTGGTTATATCGTTTGCTATTTGGCCGAGCGCGAAGAGAAAGATTTAAAGACAATCGGTTATGCGATCGGGTTGTTTATTATTGCATCGAGCGCTTTTATGATTGTTAAAAGCATGCTTTTTGCCGGCAAGATGATGGCAATGGGCGGTCATTGTATGATGAAGAAATAATTTTTTAAAAACTTTACCCCCGGATTTCTCCGGGGGTTTAGTTTAAGGGTATTTTGAGTATATACTCAAAATAACCATGGCGTTAAAACCAAGTAAGTTTGAGTAAGATGAGCTTAATCGGCAGACCTAAAAAATACCGTATAATCAGGCACGACCCTAAAGTGAGCTTTTTTAGCCCCCGAGGCCGTCCGGGAAGGCCCGACGAAGTAGCCTTAACTATGGATGAATTTGAGGCAATTCGGCTGGCGGATAACCTTGACTTAAGCCAAAAAGAAGCTGCTAAGTCAATGCGCGTATCTCAGCAGACCTTTAGCCGGATCCTTAAAAAAGGGCGTAAAATTATGGCTGACGCAATTGCCCACGGGAAAAGTATTAAGATCCGCGGCGGCTTTTATGTAATTAATACCCAGCAAGAAAATCCCCAGACAAACCACCAAAGAGAATTAAATCCCGGTAAGTTTAAGTAAAGGGTATCCTTAGAAACAATAAAATGCTTAAAATCGCCCTATAAGTTAACTTCCTATAATGTATCTTATGTTAACTTGTGCATAGGGGGAAGATTGTCCCAAGCTATGCTTTTATATAGGGTTAAGCTATTCTGGTTTTTACCTGTGGAAAAGCCAATTTTGCTTACTTAAACTTACCGGCTTTTATTTATTCTTAATTTTGTGGTTTTTATCCTGTTTTTTTTCTTTTAAAGGATAAATTTACTCCACCGAAGGAGTTCTAGGGGGCCTCCTCTCTTTTGCTATTTTTATGGCTAAGGAGGGGGCTTGATTATTGGAGGATTTTGTTTCTCGGGTTAAGCTTTAATTTGTGCAGGGCAAAAAAGGCCAGCAGCGCGCTAAAAACATGCGGGGAGTAAAAGTCGGCGCGATGGCTAAAGGATTTGCTAATGAAACCCTTAATAGTGAATAAACTCAATAAAAACGATCG
>JAKAMF010000050.1 GCA_021813045.1 bacterium
GATCTTTAATGATATTCATTTGCTTTTTGTAGATAATGTTTTAATGGTGGCGCATGTGGATATTTCTACTCGCGGGCTCTTGCGGCGGCTGGGTTTTGAAAAACCGGTTGATTTTTTAGTTAGAATGGTCAATAAGAATGCTGATTACCTGAATAAAGAATACCTGATTTCCTGGAAACATATCCAGCCGCTTTCGATTAACCCGGTAAGTATGACGATTAAGGTTGATGCTCCGCATAAACAGTTTTCCAATATTCCCGCAGCTGACCTGGGAGATATCTTCTTGGATTTAAGTTCCCGCCAGCAGGTTTCGCTTTTTAAATCGCTGGATTTAAATACTAAAGCGAGGATTTTTATCAATATTGATTTTAAAACACAGAGGTTTTTGGTTGAAGAATTACCGCATAAAGAAGCGGCTGAACTTTTGAATGTAGTCCCTTCGGATGAAGCAACCGACTTTTTAGAAAAACTCCCCCGGGAAAAGGTTGACGCGTATTTATCTTTAGTGGAAGGTAAATATTCCAAGAAATTGTCTCAGCTTTTGGGTTATTCCAGCGATTCGGCCGGCGGTTTGATGACTGCCGAATATGTGGCTTTTCCAAAAGATACTACAATCGAATCGGCCCTCAAACAGATTAAAGAGCGGGTTTTTAAAGTCGAACCGGCGCAGTTTGTTTATATCGTTGATGAGGGATTTCATTTAGTCGGCTGCACCAATTACCGGCGCCTGATGATGGCCCAGCCGCAAGATCCGATTCAAAAAGCGGCATTTCCTAAGATATATTCCGTGCATTTAGATTCCAGCGTTAAAGAAGTGGCTTATTTAATGGAAAAATATAAATATTACGCGATTCCCGTGGTGGATGAAAATAATTGCTTGCAGGGGATTATAACCGTCGACGATATTCTATCCCAGTTAATCTCTATCGCCTGGCGCCGTTTGAAAAAAATTAACCGTAAACCAACCGTGGCGCAAACGCCGCCGCCGAATAAGCCAAATGTTTAAACGGATCTGGCCAAGACTATTAATTTTCCTTTCTGTAATGGGCCCGGGTATAATTACCGCCAATGTCGATAATGATGCCGGCGGAATAACTACTTATTCGGTCGCCGGCGCGCATTTCGGCTATACCTTGATGTGGTCGTTTGTTCCGATCATTATCGCCTTGATTATTATTCAGGAGATGTGCAGCCGCATGGCGGTAGTTACCGGCAAGGGTTTGGCAGATTTGATTCGCGAAGAATTCGGGGTAAAGGTTACTTTTTATGCAATGAGCATTTTAGTTTTTTCCAATCTCTTTAACACGGTTTCTGAATTTGCCGGTGTGGCTGCCAGCGCGGAGCTGTTCGGGATCAGTAAATATCTGTTGGTGCCGGCAGTGGCGTTGTTTGTCTGGTGGTTGATCGTTAAAGGTACGTATAAATCAGTGGAAAAAGTTTTTTTAGCGGCTTGTGTCTTTTATATTTGTTATATCCTGTCCGGATTTTTGTCTGCTCCGGAATGGGGCAGGGTGGGGACAAGTTTTGTCAGGCCTACGTTTGAATGGAATAAGGCGTATTTGATTATGCTGATCGGGGTAATTGGCACGACTATTGCGCCTTGGATGCAGTTTTATCAGCAATCTTCGGTTGTGGAAAAGGGGATCAAGTTAAAAGAATATAAATACGCGCGGCTGGATGTAATTGTCGGTTCTTTTGTAGTGAATATCGTGGCGATTTTTATCGTGATTGTTTGCGCGGATAATCTTTTTGCTAATGGCATACACATTGTAACCGCTAAAGACGCGGCTCTGGCTTTGCGCCCCCTGGCAGGAAAATACTGTTTTTACCTTTTTGCTTTTGGGCTTTTAAATGCTTCGGTATTTTCCGCTTGTATCCTGCCGCTTTCTACCGCTTATTCGGTTTGCGAAGGTATGGGCTGGGAGGTGGGGGTTAATCGTCGGTTCCGTGAAGCGCCGCAGTTTTATACGCTTTACACCGCGATTATTATTATCGGTTCAGCGATAATATTGCTGCCTAATGTTAAGCTTGTGCCGATTATGCTGCTTTCTCAGGCGGCCAACGGTATTCTGCTGCCCTTTGTTTTGATTTTTATGCTTCTTTTGGTGAACAATAAACGGCTGATGGGGGAGTATACTAATTCTAAAATCTACAATATTCTGGCGATTGCTATTGTAATCGCTATGATCGGGCTTTCTACGGCTTTGTTGTTTACAGCCTTTATGTAAAAATGAGAAAAGATGTCAAGCATCAGCCGGCCAGCCAACGGATTAAAAATTTTTCGGAAGTTTCTTCGGGATTAACTAAAGAAGACGCTGTTTTAGAAGCCAAGCGCTGCCTGCAGTGTAAAAACGCGCCTTGTCGCAAGGGCTGCCCGGTAGGCATAGATATTCCGGCTTTTATTCAATTGATCAAAGAAGGTAAGCCGCAAGAAGCGCTGGCTAAGATTAAAGAAAAAAATAACCTTCCGGCGATTTGCGGCCGGGTTTGTCCGCAGGAAGACCAGTGCGAATTAGCTTGTGTTTTAAATAATAAAAAGATCGCAATTAATATCGGCGGCTTGGAAAGGTTTGCCGCGGACTCTGCGCAAGGTACAAGCCACAAGCCACAAGTCACAAGTAAAAATATAAAGGTGGCGGTAGTGGGGAGCGGGCCGGCTGGTTTGACCTGCGCCGCGGATTTAGCCAAGATGGGGTATCAAACCACGCTCTTTGAATCATTGCATACTGCCGGCGGAGTGCTGGTTTATGGTATTCCGGAATTCCGTTTACCTAAGTCGATTGTGCAGGGTGAAGTAGAATATATCAGGGCCCTGGGTGTTGATCTTAAGACCGATGTTTTGGTCGGTAGGACTTTCAGCTTGGAAGATCTTTTCCAACAGGGCTATAAAGCAATTTTTCTGGCTACCGGAGCCGGCCTGCCGCAATTTTTAGGTATTCCGGGAGAGAATTTAGACCGGGTTTATTCCGCGAATGAATTTTTGACCCGGGTTAATTTAATGAAGGCCTATCAGTTTCCCGAGTATATTACCCCGATAAACATCGGCAAGAGAGTTGCGGTGATCGGCGGCGGCAATGTAGCGGTTGATTGTGCCCGCGTGGCCTTACGTTTAGGCAGCGAAGTTTATCTGGTTTATCGCCGTACAGAAGTGGAAATGCCGGCCCGGGCGGAAGAAAAAGAAAATGCCAAGGAAGAGGGGATTAATTTTCAGATTTTAACCCAGCCAATAAAAATTCAGGGAGATGAAAAAGGTTTTGTCAGGAGGCTAGAGTGTATTAAAATGGAATTAGGCGCTCCGGATGCTTCAGGAAGGCGCCGGCCGGTTCCGGTTAATGATTCTAATTTTGTTTTGGATGCGGATACGGTAGTGGTGGCGATTGGCCAGAATCCCAACCCGCTTTTACCCGCGGTGACCAAGGGTTTAGTTACTACTGAAGAGGGTACGATTAAAATTGATGAAAATAATATGACTTCTATTCCGGGAGTTTTTGCCGGCGGCGATATCGCTACCGGGGCAGACACGGTGATTTCCGCCATGGGCGCGGGTAAAAAATCAGCCGCGGCGATTGATCAATACATAAAGGAAAAATATGGAAAATAAAATTACAGTTAGAGATATTTTATCGGCTAAAAATAAACGCAAGCTGACTATGCTCACCGCCTATGATTTTCCGATTGCTTCTATGGTTGATAAAGCCGGCATAGATATGATTTTAGTCGGCGATTCCTTGGCCAATGTGGTTTTGGGTCTGGAATCGACTACGCAAGTCGGCATGGCGGAAATGTTACACCATGCCAAGGCGGTAACCCGCGCGGTAAAGAACGCGCTGGTGATCGGAGATATGCCTTATGAATCTTATCAGGTTAATCCGCAGGAGTGCGTGAAAAATGCCAAAAGATTCATTGAGGAGGCCAAATGCGACGCGGTAAAGCTGGAATGGTTTGAACAGTGTTTAGAGGTTACGGAAAAAATTATTCAAGCCGGGATTCCGGTCATGGGGCACATCGGTTTGACTCCGCAGACCGCGGAAAAAATCGGCGGATTTAAAGTGCAGGGTAAAGATGCTCAGGCTGCTCAGCGCCTGATCGACCAGGCGATCGCCTTGGAAAAGAAAGGCTGTTTTGCTATAGTCTTAGAATGCGTGCCGGATAAGATAGCGGAAATGATTACCAAGAAAATAAAAATTCCCACCATTGGCATTGGCGCGGGGGTTTTTTGCGACGGGCAGGTGCTGGTAATTAACGATATGCTTGGGCTTTTTGAAAGATACCGGCCGAAATTCGTTAAACAGTATATTAACCTGGCGCCTTTGATCCAGAAGGCGCTGGAAGAATATAAAAATGAAGTGATAAGTGCGCAATTTCCCGCCACGGAGCATAGTTTTACCATCAAGCCCGAAGAATTGGATAAGCTGGGTTAAAAAATGCCGTTAAGTAAATTCAAGAAAAGAAATATCCCGGAAAAGTTTTCTCGTTTTATAAAATTTATTTACCTGAAAACTTTCCGGATCAATGATGCGCCTTGGAAAATTTCCCTTGGTTTCGGCTTGGGTGTTTTTACCGGGATAATGCCGGGAATCGGTCCATTGGTCGCTTTGTTATTGGCGATTATTTTCCGGGTCAACCGCGCCAGCGCGGTATTAGGCTCTTTGATTTTTAATACCTGGACCGGAGTGATCTCATTTTTATTGGCTGTTAAAATAGGCGCCTCGTTAATGGGTTTAAGTTATCAGGGCGTCTATGACAGCTGGAATTTATTGCTGAAAAATTTTAATTGGCAGAATTTATTCCAGGCATCGGTTATCAAAACTTTGCTTCCGATTGCCTTGGGTTATTTGTTTATTTCTTTTTTTACCAGCGCGGCAGTAGCAGCGGTTATTTATTTTATTGCCAAGGCGAGAAAACGGCGCAGTTTGGCTCGCCCCGAAAGTCATACCTGAATAAAAATTTTGATTCGGGTAAGACTTTCGGGGCTTGACTTTTGGCCTGAATTACGCTATAAATAATACTCTATGTCTACCCCAAAAAACGAAAATATCTTAATGGAGAAGGTTGTTTCGCTTTGCAAGCGCCGCGGGTTTATTTTTGCCGGCAGCGACATCTATGGCGGCTTAAGCAATACCTGGGATTACGGCCCTTACGGCGTTGAATTAAAAAATAACCTTAAACGCGCCTGGTGGCAGTCCGTGGTTTATGAGCGCAACGATATTTACGGCATGGACGCGGCAATCCTCATGCATCCCAAGGTTTGGGAGGCCTCCGGCCATGTGGAGAATTTTTTTGATTTAAAAAGCGATTGCAAGCAGTGCAAGAAGCGTTTTAAAGACGCGGATCTCAGCGATAAGAAAAAGTGTCCGGAATGCGGCGGAGAGCTTACTGAGGCGCGCGCTTTTAATTTGATGTTTAAGACCCACCAAGGGCCGGTAGAAGACGCGCAAAATGTGGTCTATCTGCGCCCGGAAACCGCGCAGGGAATTTTTGTAAATTTCGCTAATCTTTTGGACGCGCGCCATCCCAAGCTTCCTTTCGGCATAGCGCAGATCGGCAAGTCCTTCCGTAATGAAATCACCCCGGGAAATTTTACTTTTCGCACCCGCGAATTCGAACAGATGGAATTGGAATATTTTGTCCGTCCGGAAAAATCCGAAGAGGCATACGCCTATTGGGTCAATGAAAGGTTTAACTGGTATTTGCGGCTGGGCTTAAAAAAAGAAAATTTAAAGCAAAGGCCGCATGACAAAACAGAATTGGCGCATTACGCTTTGGCCTGTACGGACGTGGAATATAATTTTCCTTTCGGCTGGAGCGAATTAGAGGGGATCGCCAACCGCACGGATTTTGATTTAAAGCAGCATGCTCAGGCCAGCGGAAAAGACCTGCAATATTTTGATGATCAGGCAAAGGAGCGGTTCTATCCTTATATTATTGAACCATCAGGAGGAGTTGACCGGAGTGTATTGGCGTTTATTGTCGATGCTTACACCGAGGAGAAAGTTAAAGACGAAATTCGCGTGGTCCTGAAACTGCATAAAACATTAGCGCCGACTAAAGTGGCAGTGTTGCCGCTTTTGCGCAACCGGCCGGAGATCGTGGAACTGGCGAAATCGATCGCCGCGGATTTAAAGAAAAATATTATTACCGTTTACGATGATACCGGCGCAATCGGTAAGCTTTACCGCCGGCAGGATGAAGTCGGCACGCTTTATTGCGTCACGGTTGACGTGCAGTCGCTGGAAGATAAACAGGTAACCGTGCGCGACCGTGACACCATGCAGCAGGAAAGAATCGGGATAGACCAATTGAAACAGTATTTATTAACAAAATTAAGTTAAGGAAAGGAAAGGTTTAAACGAAATGGCAAAGAAATATGTTTATTCGTTCGGCGGTGGCAAGGCAGATGGTAATGAAAGTATGAAAAATCTTCTCGGCGGAAAAGGCGCTAACCTGGCGGAAATGGCCGGGCATAAAAATTTGCGTTTACCGGTTCCTCCGGGATTTACTCTTTCTACGGATGTCTGCACCTATTATTACGCTAACAAACGTTCTTATCCTAAAGAACTTAAAGAGCAGGTCAATAAGGCCTTAGAAAAAGTTGAGGTTTTGATGGGCCGTAAATTCGGCGACCCCAATAATCCACTTTTGGTTTCCGTGCGTTCCGGCGCCAGAAAGTCCATGCCCGGGATGATGGAAACGGTTTTAAACGTCGGCCTGACCGAAAAAACCATTCCCGGCCTGATCAAACAGAGCGGCAATAATCCCCGCTTTGTTTATGACGCTTATCGCCGCCTGATCATGATGTATTCCGACGTGGTTATGGAAAAGGCCGCCGGCATCGAACCTGAGCATGATATGGGCATCCGTAAGCAGCTGGAAAAAATTATGGATGAAATGAAAAAGCAGAGAGGGGCCAAGCTGGATACCGATTTGAAAGCGGATGACCTGAAAAAACTTTGCACCCAATTTAAAGAAAAAATTAAAGAGGTTTTAGGCAAAGAATTTCCCGATGAGCCGATGCAGCAGTTATGGGGCGGGATCGGCGCGGTATTCGCTTCCTGGAACGGCAAACGCGCGATCAGCTATCGCCGCATTGAAAATATTCCTGATGAATGGGGCACGGCAGTCAATGTGCAGACCATGGTTTTCGGGAATATGGGCAGCGATTCCGCTACCGGAGTTGCCTTTACCCGCAACCCGGGCAACGGAGAAAAATATTTCTACGGCGAGTTTTTGATTAACGCGCAAGGTGAAGACGTAGTTGCCGGTATCCGCACTCCGGCTCCGATCAATGAGCTTTCTAAGTCTGAGCATAATAAAGCGCTGGTTTCTCTGGAAAAAGCTATGCCGGCGATCTATCAGGAGCTTTTTGAAATTCAAAAACGGCTGGAAAAACATTATCACGATATGCAGGATATTGAGTTTACCATTGAAAAGGGCCGGCTTTTTATGCTGCAGTGCCGCGTAGGCAAACGTAACGGCCCGGCAGCTGTGCGTATGGCCATGGACATGGTTAAGGAAAAATTAATCGACAAAAATACGGCGGTAATGCGCGTAACTCCGGCGCAGTTGGATGAGTTATTGCATCCGATTATTGACCCTAAGGTTGAGTTGACCAAAAAGCCGATCGGCAAAGGTTTGCCGGCTGGCCCGGGTGGCGCTTGCGGGCAGATCGTTTTTAGCGCGCATGACGCAGTGGAATGGGCAAAAGAAGGCAAGAAAGTAATCTTGGTGCGCGAAGAGACCAATCCGGAAGACGTAGAAGGTATGCGCGCAGCGCAGGCGATTTTAACTGCCCGCGGCGGCATGACTTCACACGCGGCATTGGTTGCCCGCGGCTGGGGAAAGTGCTGTGTGGTTGGCTGCAGCGCGATCCATATTGAAAATAAGGAATTGCACATAGACGGGAAAGTACTCAAAGAAGGCGATTGGATCACCTTAAATGGCACCAAAGGCAATATCTACGAAGGTAAGCTTCCGATGATGGACGCTACCGAAGAAAATACTATTTTGACCGGGTTCTTGAATATCTGCGGCGGGGTGAAGAAATTAGGCATCCGCACTAACGCGGATACCCCGGAAGACGCAGCCAAGGCGCGGCAATTCGGCGCTGAAGGCATCGGGCTTTTCCGCACCGAGCATATGTTTTACGGCAAGGGTTCGGATCAGCCGCTCTTCCTTTTGCGGAAAATGATCGTTTCCAAAACTTTAGAGGAAAGAGAAAAAGCGCTGGAAGAATTATTTCCTTTTGTGAAAAAAGATATTAAGGGCACACTAGAGGCGATGGACGGTTTTCCGGTAGTGATCCGTTTGCTCGATCCGCCTTTGCACGAGTTTGTCCCGCGCGAGCAGGCCAAGCTGGAAGAGTTAGCCAAGGATCTGAATATCAGCATGGAAGAATTGGCTGACCGCGCCAGTGCCTTGCATGAGTCAAACCCGATGATGGGCCATCGCGGCGTGCGCTTAGGGATAACCTATCCGGAAGTAAGTAAAATGCAGATCCGCGCAATTTTGGAATCTGCGGCAGAATTGGTCAAAGAAGGCAAAAAGCCCTATCCGGAAATTATGATCCCGGTGGTTTGCGATGTTAAAGAGTTGAATGACCAGTTCGCCTTGGCAAAACAGATTTACGCCGAGGTTTTGAAGAAGTATAATTTAAAGAGCCTCAAGCATATGTTTGGCACGATGATTGAGATCCCGCGCGCCTGCATAGTGGCCGGAAAATTGGCGCAGGTTGCGCAGTTCTTCTCATTCGGCACCAATGACCTTACTCAGATGGGTTTTGGGTTTTCCCGTGATGATATCGGCGGGTTTGTGCCGGAATATATTAAAAAAGGCATACTGCCGGAAGACCCGTTCCAGTCAATCGATCAGGAAGGCATTGGCGAATTGATCAAGATGGGTATCGAGCGCGGCCGCAAAGCCAATAAGAATTTGGAAATCGGCATCTGCGGGGAACACGGCGGTGAGCCGCGTTCCGTGGAATTCTGCCACTGCGTGGGTATGGATTATGTCAGTTGTTCACCGTTCCGGGTCCCGATTGCTAAATTAGCCGCGGCCCAGGCGGTATTGAAATGCAAAAAGGGTAAAAAATAAATGGAAGCGCTAAAAATTTACCTGAAAGAAGTAAAAACAACTCCGCTTTTGAGCGCCAGCCAGGAAATTGACCTGGGGAAAAAAGTGCAAAAAGGCGACGAGAAGGCGCGTAAGGCAATGATTTGTGCTAATCTGCGCCTGGTAATTAATATTGCCAAACGCTACATGTATTTAGGGATTCCCTTTCTTGACTTAGTCGAGGAAGGGAATCTTGGTTTAATGCGCGCGGTGGATAAATTTAACCCGACCAAGGGTTTTCGTTTTTCCACTTATGCCGCTTGGTGGATCCGCCAGAGCATTACCCGTTCGATTTCCGAACAGGG
>JAKAMF010000051.1 GCA_021813045.1 bacterium
GCCGCTTCAATCGCCGGGTTATTGAAGTTGCTGCATAAAAGATATTTTAAGCGTTCCGGTAAAATAGTTTGTATTCTTACCGGCCACGGGTTAAAAGATCCCGATCGGGCAATTAAGAGCGTTAAGGCCCCTAAGGCGGTTAAGCCTAACTTAAAAGCGATATTAAGAGAAATTGGCTACTAATTTAAAAAATAAAAGGATTCTGATTACCGCCGGTCCGACCTGGGTTGCTATAGATAAAGTAAGGGTGATTAGTAATACGGCAACCGGTGAAACCGGAATTCTTTTAGCCGAAAAATTCACTCAACTCGGCGCGAAGGTTACTTTACTGCTGGGGCCGGTAAATGCTTGTTGTTTAGCTCCTAAAATCCGTCTGATAAATTTTCGTTTCTTTGATGAGTTTAAAAAGATTTTTAAAAAAGAGCTTGCCAGCCGCTGTTATGACGCAGTAATCCATAGCGCGGCGGTCTCTGATTATCAGCCGCAAGGCCGGCGGCAGAAAAAGATTAAATCAGGGATTGAAAATCTTTGCCTTCGTTTAAAACCAACGGAAAAGCTAATTCGCCTGATCAAAAAGATCGACCCGGGCATATTTGCCGTAGGTTTTAAGTTTCAACCGCAGGCCGGTAAACTTGAACTTATCCGGCAGGCCAGGCAGTTATTAAAGGCAAACAAGGCTGATTTGATAGTGGCTAATACCTGCAATCGGCAGGGCTATCAGGCTTATTTAGTCGAACGACAAAGCGTTTCCGGATTGCTGAAAAATAAAACAAGTGTTGCACAGGGCATAAAGGATAGAATATGCAAAATTTGAAGTTGCCGGCAAGACCGGGATTTTTACTGCAGGATTATGCAAAGCAGCTAGAGGGTATTTTCGGCTCCGGCTTAATTTCTCTGATCGTTTACGGAAGCGCTGCCAGCGGCGAATTTATTGATGAACATTCCGATGTGAACTTATTAGTTGTCTTGGATGATGATAGCTTGGCTAATTTAGAAAAGGTCTCTGTTTTAGTGAACCAGAAAAAATTTTCTCGGTTTATTCCGGTATTTTTTACGCAAAATTACATTAAGGCCTCAAGCGATGTTTTTCCGATCGAGTTTTTAGATATGCAGGAAAATTACGCGTTGATTTTTGGAAAAGATGTTTTGCAGGACCTGAGCATCGATATTAAGAATTTAAGGTTTCAGTGCGAGCATGAACTAAAGGTAAAGCTTTTAAATTTGAAAAGGTTCTATTTGAAAAAACGAACAGACCGCAGAGCGCTAGAGCAGTTTTTGATTAAGACCTGCACTTCAGCTTTGCATATTTTAAGGAATTTAGCGCGTTTTAAAGCGAAAAATACGGTTTATTTAAAAGAAGATATTCTAAGCCAGCTAAGCCGGGAATTCGGGCTTAATATTCCCAGTTTTTTAAAGGTTTTACAGCTTAAGAAGCAAGGGACAAAGCAAGATAACGCGCAATTCCGGGAATTGTTTTTTGAATTTACCGCTGATTTGCAAAAATGCGTTCAGCTAGTTGACGGGCTATAATATATGTTGTTAAAATTGCCCAAGGTAAGCATAGCTTTTTTGGCGGCTGTGGTTTTAGGGCAAAGCGCATTATTCGCTCAAGACCTGCCGCAGCCAACCGGCTGGGTTAATGATTTTGCCGGGGTAATCAGCCCGGAATATCAGAAAAAAATTGAATCTTTGATTGTTCAATTGGAAGAGAAGACTTCTTCCGAAATCGCGGTAGTCACGGTTGCCAGCATCGCTCCTTACGACGAAGTTACATACTGCCGCATGCTCTTTGATAAATGGCAGCCGGGTAAAAAAGGCAAAGATAACGGCGTTTTGGTGCTGTTAGCGGTTAAAGAAAGGCGCTGGCGCATTGAAACCGGCTATGGGATAGAAGGCGAATTGCCGGATGGCCTATGCGGCCAGATTGGCCGCGACTATATGGTGCCGTATTTTAAGCAGGGCAATTACTCGGAAGGGCTGTTTTATGGGGTCGCGGCAATTGCCAATATTATTGCCAAGGGCGCAGTGATTGAGGGGGCCCAGCTGCCGAAAAAAAGCAGCGAAGATTTGTTTGTCCCTATATTTTTTCTGGTATTTATAGGTTTTATCATTTTGATTAGTTTTTTACAAAGGAAAAAATACGGAAAACATTATCATGATAACCAGGGCGGCTGGTGGCTGGGAGGAACTTCCGGCGGCTGGAGTTCCGGTGGTTTCGGCGGCGGCGGATTCGGCGGATTCGGCGGCGGCTCAGGCGGCGGCGGCGGAGCCGGCGGCGGATTTTAAAATTAGGAGGGTGAGATGAAAAAATTTTTAATTGGTTTAGCAGTAGTTTCAGTTCTATTGGTTTTAATTATAGTCGGAGCCTATAATGGTTTAGTTACGAAAAATGAAACCGTAAAAGAAAAATGGGCGCAGGTAGAAAATCAGCTACAGCGCAGGAACGACCTGATCCCTAACTTAGTAAATACGGTCAAGGGCTACGCAGCGCATGAAAAGACGGTTTTTGAGGAGGTTACTAATGCCCGTTCGCAATGGGGCAAGGCCTCTAATATCAATGATAAAGTAAAGGCAGCCGGCCAGCTTGACGCGGCTTTATCAAGGCTGTTATTTGTAGCGGAAAATTATCCTAACCTCAAAGCAGACCAGTCGTTTATTAGATTGCAGGACGAATTAGCCGGCACGGAAAACCGCATTGCTACTGAAAGGATGCGCTATAATCAATCCGTGCGTGATTATAATGTGGCAGTGCGCGTATTCCCGGGCAATATTATTGCCGGAATTTTTGGTTTTAAGCCGGCAACCGAATATTTTCAGGCTGAAGCAGGCGCCAAGGCAGTGCCAAAAGTTAATTTCTAACTATGAAATATGTTGTTTTGGTTCCGGATGGGATGGCGGATTATCCAGTAGAAGAATTAGGCGGGCGTACGCCTTTGGAAGCGGCACGCACGCCGAATATGGATTTTGTCGCCAAGCACGGACGGCTCGGCCGCGTTAAGACAGTTCCGGATAAGTCCTCTCCCGGTTCAGACGTGGCGAATGTAACCATTCTAGGTTATGATGTGCATAAGCATTATACGGGAAGGGGTCCTTTGGAGGCGGCAAATTTAGGCGTAGAATTATCCGGCGATGATGTCGCCTTTCGCTGCAATCTGGTTACGATTTCCGATCAGAAGCTTCTTGATTACAGCGCTGGGCATATCAAATCCAAAGAAGCCGATATTCTGATTCAGTCTTTAAATAAAAACTTAGGCACGGATAAAATTAAATTTTATTCCGGAGTAAGCTACCGGCATTTAATGGTGGTTAAGGATGGCGCCTTGGATGGCTTGGATAGACTTAAAACTACTCCGCCGCACGATATTTCCGGCAAGGCGTTTGCCAAGTACCTTCCGCGCGGGAAGAATTCAGAAATTATTCAGAAGGTTATGCAGGATTCCCGCAAGATTTTAGAAGCGCAGGAAATAAATCAAGTAAGGGTTGATTTAAAAGAGAATCCGGCAAATATGATCTGGCTTTGGGGTCAGGGTAGGCGTCCTAGTTTTGAAAAGTTTAGCGATAAATTCGGCCTAAACGGCGCGATTATTTCCGCGGTCGACCTTTTAAAGGGGCTGGGCAGGATAATCGGCTTTGAGGTAATTAATGTGCCGGGAGCCACGGGCTATTACGATACTGATTATCAGGCCAAGGCCGACGCGGCCGTAAAGGCGTTAAAAGAAAAAGACTTTGTTTTTTTGCATGTCGAAGCTCCGGATGAAGCCGGCCATAACGGCGACTTGCGCGAAAAAATTACCGCAATTGAAAGGTTTGATCAAATGGTGGTCGGCACTGTTTTAGCGGCCTACAAAGATAAAAGTAATTTCCGTTTACTTCTCTTGCCGGACCACGCTACCCCGGTAAGCTTAAAAACGCATACTGCTGATCCGGTTTGTTTCGGTATTTACGGACAGGGCATTGAAGGCAGGGGTTTTCCTAAGTATAGTGAAAAACAAGCCGAGAGTTCCGATCTTTATTTTGAAAAGGGATATGAATTAATGGATTATTTCATTAAAGGAGAGCAAGGGTAAATGGCGAAAAAGTTAATTGTGCAAAAATTTGGCGGTTCTTCGGTGGCCAATGTTGAGCGTATCCAAAATGTGGCAAAACGGGTAGCGGATTATAAGAAAAAGGGCAATGATGTGGTAGTCGTAGTTTCCGCACTCGGAGATACTACCGATGAATTGATTACTTTGGCCGGACAAGTTACCAATGAGCCGTCTGAGCGCGAAATGGATATGCTTTTATCTACCGGAGAACAGATTTCTGTCGCGCTTTTGGCGATGGCGCTGCATAAGCTTAAATGCCAAGCTATATCTTTTACCGGTGCGCAAGTCGGCATTATCACGGACAAAAGCCATACCCGTGCGCGGATTGTGAAAATAAATTGCGATAAGATCAAGGAAGAGTTGAAAAAAGGCAGAGTGGTAATTGTTGCCGGTTTCCAAGGGGTTACTCCGGAACAGGATATTACTACTTTGGGCCGCGGAGGATCGGATTTAACCGCTGTGGCTTTGGCTAAAGAACTGTCCGCTGATGAATGCGAGATTTATACCGATGTCGAGGGGATTTATACTACCGACCCGCGCATTGAGCCGAAAGCTAAAAAATTAGCCGAGATTACTTACGACGAGATGCTGGAAATGGCTTCTTTAGGAGCGCAAGTCATGCAGGCGCGTTCTATTGAAGTGGCAAAAAAATTTGACGTACCGATCCATGTGCGCTCTTCATTTTCAGCTAATTCCGGAACGATGATTATAAAGGAGGCAAAAAGAATGGAAGATGTTTTGGTTAACGGGATTACTTTGAATAAGGGGGAAGCCAAAATCACGATTTGCGATGTTCCGGATAAGCCGGGCATTGCCGCTAAAATATTTAAGGAATTGGCCCTGGTTGGGGTAAGCGTGGATATGATCGTGCAGAATGTTAGCCACTTGCGTTCCACCGATATTTCTTTTACTGTTAATAAGCCCGGATTGGCCAAGGGGATAAAAATCACTAAATCGTTAGCCAAAGAGATCGGCGCCGGAGAGGTTTTGCAGGATGAGGATATCGCCCGTGTTTCGATTGTCGGCGTGGGCATGAAGTCGCATCCCGGCGTAGCGGCAAATATGTTCGGCACTCTAGCTAAAGAAAAAATCAATATTGAAATGATTTCTACTTCGGATATCAGCATCTCTTGTATTATCCAGAAGAAATTTGCGGAAATCGCAGTCAAGGCATTGCACGAAGAGTTTGGGTTATCCAAATAAGCGAGGGTTAAATGCAGAAAGTAAAAATTTACGATACGACTTTACGCGACGGCAGTCAGGGCGAGGGGATTTCTTATTCTGTGGCTGATAAGGTTTTGATTGCCGGTGAATTGGATAAGTTGGGCGTTCATTATATTGAAGGCGGATGGCCGGGGTCTAATCCTAAAGATATGGAATTCTTTCTCAGATTAGCCGCTAAGCCGCCCAAGAACAGCCGGCTGGCTGCTTTTGGTTCGACCCGCAAGCCGCAGATTAAAGCGGCGGATGACGCCAATGTGAAAGGGCTTTTAAAGTCGCAAGCCGAGGTAATTACTATTTTTGGCAAGTCCTGGGATTTACACGTGAGAGATGTTTTAAAAACAACTTTAGAAGAAAACTTAGAGATGATTAAAGATACGGTGGGTTTTCTGGTTTTGCGCGGCCTGACTGTATTTTATGACGCCGAGCACTTTTTTGACGCTTATAAAGCGAATAGCGAATATGCGTTAAAAACGCTTTTAACCGCCCAGGACGCCGGGGCTGCGGCAGTAGTTTTATGCGATACTAACGGCGGGACGCTTGTTTCAGAAGTGAAGGAAATTGTTTCTTGCATCCGTCCCAAGATTAAAGTGATGCTGGGTATTCATTGCCATAATGATGCTGGTTTAGCGGTTGCTAATTCGTTAGCCGCGGTAGAGGCCGGCGCGGATATGGTGCAAGGCACAATTAACGGCTACGGCGAACGTTGCGGCAACGCGGACCTGATCCCGATTATCGCCAATCTTAAATTAAAACTTAAATCCGATTGCATCGGCGATGACAAACTTAAGGAATTGGTTCATGTTTCGCATTTTGTCAGCGAGATCAGCAATATGAAACAAAGAAATGACCAGCCGTATGTCGGCGATTCGGCATTTGCCCATAAAGGCGGGGTGCATATTAACGCGGTAATGAAAAATACCTCTACTTATGAACATATCGATCCGGCTTTGGTCGGTAACCGCAGGCGGATGCTGGTTTCGGAATTGGGTGGTAAAACTCAAGTGTTGCTACAGGCCAAAGACGCCGGTTTCGACCTGGCCAAAGACGATCCGCAGGCAAAAAAGATTTTAAAGCTGGTGCAAGATATGGAAAGTAAGGGTTATCATTTTGAAGCGGCCGAGGCTTCGTTCGAACTTTTATTAAAAAGAGCGCTTAAGAAATACAAAAACTTTTTTGAGTTAGAAGGGTTTAAGGTTGTGATCGAAAAGGCCTCGCACAACAAATTGACTTCCGAGGCGATTATTAAGGTAAAGGTAAAAGGAGTTAAGGAGCATACTGCTGCGGAAGGCGACGGCCCGATCAATGCCTTAGATAATGCTTTGCGTAAGGCGTTGAAAGATTTCTATCCTACGCTTTCCAAGATGCATTTGTCTGATTTTAAGGTGCGTGTTTTAAACGAGAAAGCCGGTACCGCCGCTCCGGTACGGGTTTTAATCCAATCGCAGGATGAGGGCGAGACCTGGAATACTATCGGCGTATCGGAAAATATTATTGAAGCCAGCTGGCTGGCCTTAGTTGACAGCGTAGAGTATAAATTGCTTAAGGATGGAGTGCTGTAATCATAGATTATGGAAGAACTTAGTAAGCAATACAGCCCTAAAGAGGTTGAAGATAAATGGTATAGTTTTTGGCTGGAGAAGAAATTTTTCGCCGCCAAAATAAATCCTGCCAAAAAGCCTTATACTATTGTTATCCCGCCGCCCAACGTTACCGGAATTCTGCATATGGGCCATGCTTTAAACGATACCATCCAAGATATTCTGATCCGTTATCAACGCATGAAGGGCCGCGAAGCGCTTTGGATGCCGGGTACCGACCATGCCGGTATTGCCACACAAAACGTGGTGGAGAAATCGCTGGTTAAAGAAGGCTTAAAAAGGCAGGATTTAGGCCGAGAGAAATTTATCCAGCGCGTCTGGCAGTGGAAAGAACAATACGGCTCAACGATCATCCATCAGTTAAAAAAACTCGGCGCTTCCTGTGATTGGGACCGCCAGCGTTTTACCATGGACCCTGAGTATTCCCAGGCGGTAATCGATATTTTTGTTCAGCTCTGGGAAAAAGGCCTGATTTATCAGGGCAGCTATATTATCAACTGGTGCCCGCGCTGCCAAACCGCGCTTTCTGACGAAGAAGCGCCGCATCAGGACCTGCAGGGGAATCTCTATTATTTAAAATATCCCTTAAAAGACGAGCCTGGACGGTATATTATCGTTGCGACAACCAGGCCGGAGACAATGTTGGGCGATACCGCGGTAGCGGTTAATCCTAAAGATAAAAGATACAAAGGATTAGCCGGCAAGGTTTTAATTTTGCCTTTAGTTAACCGCGAAATTAAGATTATCGCCGATAGCATGGTGGATATGGAATTCGGCACCGGCGCGGTTAAGGTGACTCCGGCGCATGACCCGAATGATTATGCTACCGGAAAAAAACATAAATTAGAGTTTGTTAATGTAATGCATCCGGATGCCCGGATGAATGAGAATGCCGGTAAATATAATGGCTTGGACAGGTTTGCTGCCCGCCAAGCGATTTTGGAAGATTTGCAAGCGCAAGGTTTAGTAGATAAAATCGAGCCGCATGCTTTATCCGCCGGACATTGCTATCGCTGCCATACGATCATCGAGCCTTATCTTTCCAAGCAATGGTTTGTTAAAATGAAGCCCTTGGCTAAACCCGCGCTGGAAGCGGTTAAAAAAGGGAAGATCAGGTTTTACCCGCAGCGCTGGACTAAGGTTTATTTAAACTGGATGGAAAATATCCAGGATTGGTGTATTTCCCGGCAGATCTGGTGGGGGCACCGCTTACCGGTTTATTACTGTAAGGACTGCCAGGCTGTAATGGTTGCCAAGGTCAAGCCGGATAAATGTACTAAATGTAAATCAGCCAATATCTATCAGGACGAGGATGTTCTGGATACCTGGTTTTCTTCCTGGCTTTGGCCGTTTGCTACTTTTAAAAATAGCCAGGATCTGAAATACTTTTATCCTACGCAGGCCTTAGTTACTGCCCCGGAAATTATTTTCTTTTGGGTGGCCAGGATGATTATGGCCGGATTAGAATTCAAAAAAGAAATTCCTTTTAAAGATGTCTATATCCACGGCACAGTGCGCGATGTGGAAGGCAAAAAAATGTCCAAGTCGCTGGGTAATATTATTGACCCTCTGGAGATTATTAGCGAATACGGCACTGACGCGCTGCGTTTCAGCCTGATTTCGATTACCAGCCAAGGGCAGGATGTATTTTTGTCTAAGGAGCGGTTTGAGCAGGGCAGGAACTTTGCTAATAAGATCTGGAATGCTTCGCGGTTTATTTTATCTAATTTAGACGTGTCGCAGATCAGGGTTGATCTCTGTCAGTATTTTAAAAAAGAAGAATTAAGCATAGTTAACCGCTGGATATTAAGCCGGTTTTATTCAACGCTTAAGGAAGTTGACCAATCTTTGGATAACTTTCAATTTAACGAAGCGGCAAACCTGCT
Source organism: bacterium (assembly GCA_021813045.1). Lineage (GTDB taxonomy): Bacteria > Omnitrophota > Gorgyraeia > Gygaellales > Profunditerraquicolaceae > JAKAMF01. Next base: position 8,794 of record JAKAMF010000051.1, read on the forward strand.
TTACGGATTTTTCTGGCACGAATTTTGCGATTGGTATATAGAGATAATTAAACCGGAAATTAAGAGCCGGCAAAATCAGGTAGTCATGTTTAAGGTTTTAGAAAAGTTTTTGCGCGTTTTGCATCCTTTTATGCCTTTTATCAGCGAAGAGATCTGGCAGAAATTGCCGCACGAGGGAGATTCTATTATGGTCAGCTCTTGGCCGCATTTACAGGAGCAGATTATCGATAAGAAAACCGAGTCGCAGGCACAGTCGTTGTTTGCTATGATCAGAGAGATCCGGAATTTGCGCTCTTCAATTGAGATTAACCCCGGCCAAGAGGTAAAGATCTCTCTTTATCCTCATTCCAAGGCTAAACAGCAGCTGGCTAAAGAGCAGTCAACTTTAATTATAAACTTGGCAAAATTAGGCGGC
>JAKAMF010000052.1 GCA_021813045.1 bacterium
ATTATTACGACTATTCTTTCTATGGAAAACGGCTTAGTTGCGCCGACCATTAATTTAGACGATCCGGATCCCAATGGCTTAAATTTTGTGGCAAAACAGGCGAAGGAATACAAAATTAATAAAGCATTGGTAATCTCCCGCGGACGCGGGGGGATCAATTCAGTGCTGGTGGTGGAAAAATACGGCACGCGGCCTTAAAGGATAGGCCGGTGCGCATTTACTAAGCGGAGGAAAATAATGAAGATTTTATTTGTCATGCCCAAAGTCGGCGCCTGGGCAACGCATGGAATTCACCGTTCGCCTAACCAATTGTATGCGCATTGGGCGGCCTACGTCAGGGAAAGAGGATATGAAGATGTCGCGGTAATCGACGGCAAGGCTGATCAGATCCCCATGGATCAGTTGATTGAGAAAGTTAAAGCGATCAACCCTACGGTGGTTGTGATGGGCGAACAGCTGCACGGTTACGGCGGCTACGGCGTTTTACGCCATTTTAAAGAAGCGGCAGTCGGAATCAAGCAGGCCCTGCCGAAAGTTAAAATAATCCTCGGCGGTTTATGGTATTCGGCTATGCCAACGCATACTTTGGAAAAAAATCCCGAAGTTGATTTTGTGGTTATGGGCGAAGAAGAGTCGTTCGGCGACTTGATTGAGGCAATCGATAAAAATAAGCCGCTGAAAGATGTCGGCGGAGTTACCTCGCGCATTGACGGTGAAATTGTCATGGGCCCGCACAAGCCCTTGATGGAAGATTTGGATAAATTACCTTTACCGGCTTATGACCTGTTTCCGATGAGCAAATATGTCGGGCACACTTATTGGAAGCCGTTTGTGGATATGGTGACTTCCCGCGGCTGCCCTTCGGCCTGTACCTTTTGTTATGAATGGGATCAGTTTGACCCGCGCTCTCCTTCGGATTTCCTGAAATGGCGCGCCAAAAGCCCGGAGCGGGTAATTGAAGAAATGGAACTTCTGCAGAATAAATACGGGGTTAAGGTTGTGGTTATTCAGGACGATAATTTTAATGTCGACCCCAAGCGCGTGGAGAGGTTCTGTAATTTAAAGAAGCAGAAAAAGATCGATATTAAATGGGTTTCTTTGGGCCGGGCGATTGACTGGGTTAATTGCGAAGCGATTCTGCCTTTGATGAAAGAGACCGGTTTGTTTATGGGCGTCTTTGGCATCGAGGTTACCACGCAGTCAGAATTAAAGAAGATCGCCAAGGGCATTACGCTCGATCAGATCCAGAAGACAATCGATATCCTGCGCAAAAATGATATTGCGATTGTCGCGGATATCATGATGGGTTTTGATTACGATACGGAAGCGATTATCAAGCAGCGTTTTGAATTTACCGATCAGGTTGACCCGGATATTCTTTGGGTGGGTTATGTCACCCCGGCGCCGAATTCGCCGATGTGGCGGATTGCCATGAAGAAGAACTGGATCGATCCGAATAAGGTCGATTTCAGCACTTGGGATTTTCTGCATCCGGTAATTCCTACGGATTATCTTTCTACCGAAGACCTCGGCCGCCTGGGTTCCTGGTGCATGCGGGAATTCTTTTCCAAACCGGGCAGGATTAACCGGATTATGGAAAGCAATTTTGATCCTTTGGCCAAGCTTTGTTTTCAGGACGTGATGAACGGGATTAATAAATGGGAAGCCGGCGCGACTAAAGGCGAAGTGCATATTTGACGGAGGTTAGCGATGGACGTAAAAGCAAAAATTAAAGAAACACTGGTAAGCCTTTTAAAAGTAAAGCCTGAGGAATTAAAAGACGCGGTTTCCCTGCAGGATTCCATCGGCGTGGATTCCACCGAGATGGTGGAAACCGTGATCGCCCTGGAAAAGGCCTTTGGCACCAAGCTAAGCGCTAAAGAGATTAATAAATTCTGTTCGATTGATGATATCGCGCAGAATATTCAGGCAAAACTAAAGTAAGCAAAATGCGCATTATTGACCTGAGCTTGCCGATTGACGAGCAGGCCTTTGAGGTGCATAAGGTTGAGATTGAGCGAACCAGCCATAAAGCCGGGGTGGAGAAATTTAACCGCGTCTTAATGGGAAAAACGCTGCTAGGGTTAATTAAATATGCCCTTGGCATGCGCATAGTTAAAAAAGAAGACCTGCCGGATGAAGAATTTCTTTCTTTGGAAGTCGTGCATTCGCCGGTGCATATCGGCACCCACCTGGATTATTCTTTTCACTACGGATCTAAAACAGAAAACCGGCCATCCAAAACCGCGGAAGAAATCCCTTTAGAATATTGTTATCAAGACGGGGTTAAACTTGACCTGACCCACAAAAAGCCCGCGGAAGTAATTACTGCCGCGGATATTGGAGCGGCCTTAAAGAAAATTAATTATCAGCTCAAGCCGTTAGATATCGTATTGTTGCAAACCGGCGCGGATAAACTTTTTGGCGGGCCAAAATATTTTAGCGATTATCCGGGCGTGGATATTTCCGCGATCGATTATCTTTTGGATAAAGGGATCAAAATTTTCGGCACAGATACCATGGGCATTGACCGGCCGTACCGCTTTATGCTTAAGGAATTTTTAGAGAAAAAGGACGCCAAGTATTTATACCCGTCGCATTTTTACGGCCGCCAGCGCGAGTTTATTCATATCGAGCGGCTGGCCAATTTAGAAAAGATCCCGGCCACTGGTTTTAAGATTAATTGTTTTCCCGTGAAGATTAAAAATACGGGTGCCGCTTGGGCGCGGGTAGTGGCAATATTGGATTAACATCCGGCCTTAAAGGATGGGCCGATGTGTGTTTTCTACGCAAGGAGGTATTATGGGACATACTTGTAATTCGATTATCATCAACGCTCCCTATAATCTGGTTTTTGATATTTCCAACGATATCCCGCGCTGGACGGAATTATTCGGCACAGAGTATAAAAAAGCCGAGATTACCCAAAAAGAAGGCAACAAGATTACTTTTCGCCTGACTGACGACGAAGATAAGACTTGGCAGTCCTGGCGCTTGTTGTTCAAGGATAGATTCTTTACCTACGCCGAACGCGAAGAGCCGAAATTTCCCTTTCAATACATGAAGATCGTCTGGCTTTATACACCCAAGCCGGAAGGGGTCGAGTTGACCTGGATCCAGCATTTTACCATGGATGCCAAAGCGAAATTTAATGACGAGCAGGTGGAGGGCTTTATTAATAAGCACTCCAAGGAAAATTTGATTATTTTTAAAGCGGCGATTGAAAAAGCTGCCGGTCAGGTAAAGGCTTGAAAAAATCGGTTTTTCTCATACTTTGCTTAGAAGGCGCGATCCTTTCTTTTAATGTGGCAGCCAGTGCCGCCTTGGTTCCTTCGATCGCGCAGGATTTTCAGGTCGCGCAGTTTTTTGCCGGGAAGATCATCTGGCTGTATATGCTGCCTTATGGGGTGGCCGCGCTTTTTTACGGGCCGTTAGTGCGGATTTTCAGCGCTAAAAAGATAGAATTGATTTGTTTCTTTTTGTTTTCTTTGGCGAATTTAGCCGCTGCTTTATCGCAGAATATTCATCAGCTCTTTGTCAGCCGTTTTTTTATGGGGGTGTTCGGTGCTTCGGTAATTCCGCTGATCCTGATTTTAGTCAGCCGGCACACGCCTGCGCAAAAAAGAGGAGGCCAGATTGGATTATTTTTTGCCGCTACTTTTGTCGCCTCATTAGCCGGGCTTCTTTTAAGCGGGATTATACCTTGGCGGATGATTTATCTTCTGCCGGCGATTGCCGGTTTTCTGCTCTGGATTTTTATGCTGGTTTTTCTGCCGGAATTTAAAGAAGACCCCGGTGAAATTAAGGTAAATTACCTGGCTGCGCTTGGCGATCAGCGGGTAATCGCTATTTTTACCTATATATTTGTGATCAGCCTGCTTTATCATGGCGTGCAGCAATGGCTGGGGGTTTATTTTGCCAGCAAATATCAGCTCAACCAGTTTCTGGTGAGTATGCTGATCACCTTGACTAGCTTAAGCGGGATATTCGGCGAGGTAATCGGCGGCCGAATGGCGGATAAGTTGGGCAGGGTCAAGACCGTAGATATCGGCATTATGATTATGGCCTTGGCTGCCCTGGCTTTAATTATAAAAATGCCGGTTGCTCTTTTAATAATTATTATGATTGCCTGGGGCCTGGGCTGGACTTTTAATCATGCCGGCTTATCTACTATGTTAACTGATTTGCCCAAGGAATTTTTAAATGAGGCTGCCAGTTTAAACAGCGGAGTAAGGTTTATTTCCGGAGGATTAGGTACGGCCTTAGCCGGGGTCTTAATGCAGCGCAGTTTTGTTTGGGGATTCTCTGTTTTTGGTATTTCTTTGTTGATTTTATTATTCTTTGTTAAGCCAATTAAACAATAGGGGGTGTGGTATGGAACTAAAAGGAAAAACCGCGATTATTACCGGCGCCAGCCGCGGCATTGGCAAGGCCTTGGCCTGCACAGTTGCCGGCCTGGGGGTTAATGTGGTAATTGCCGCGCGCCAGGAAGCGCAGTTAAAAGAAACTGCCGAAGAAATTGCCAAAAAATATAAAGTTCAGGTCCTGCCGGTAGTTTGCGATGTGGCAAAATTAGAGGATTTGGAAAATCTGGTTAATAAGACCCGCGAGAAATTCGGAGCAATCGATATCCTGATTAACAATGCCGGGGTTTCCAGCCAGTATCCGTTTGATAAACAGCCGATTGAGGATTTTGAAAAGCTGGCGCATACCAATTATCTGGGCTATGTGCGCCTGATCCGGCTGGTGATCAACGAAATGATGGAAAGAAAGAGCGGGGCGATCATTAATATGGTTTCCGGATCCACACTTTGCGATCCTTTGCCGCGTAATTTTATCGTCTATAGTTCGTTAAAGGTAGGCTTGCGCGCGTTTCTAAAAGGCCTTTTTTGGGAGATCCGCGATTCCGGGGTAAAGATCACTTCGCTTTTACCCGGGGTAACCGATACGGATCTGACCGGAAAGTTGAAAGAAATTACCGGCGATACTTCGCGCCTGATGACTACCGAGGCAATCGAGAACGCGGTAAAATTCGCTTTGACTGTCCCAGCCAATGTTTGTCCTTTGGAAATCGCGATTATTAATCAGCAAACCCCGTGGACTGCGCCGGTAATCCCTTTTAAACAGGCGCATCCCAATAAATAAACACCCGGCCATATCGGATTGGCCGGTGTGCATTTACTATGCAAGGAGGAGGAAGAGATGAGAAAACTTTTTTTGGCCGCGATTTTAGTATTAGGTTTAGCCGGATTTTGTTTTGCTCAGGAAAATAGTTTATTGATCGATAGTTTTGAGGTGATGATCACGGGTGGTGCAACCGGCACAGTGGATTTTGGCGCGGGCAACGGTTCAAGCGTAACCGTTACCGGCGATACCAGCATTGTCAAAGATGGAAGCCAGTCGCTGAAAGTGGTTTATGATGCGGTTCCCGGAGGGTATATCTGGGTGGCCCGCGGCGAAGGCTTGGATGCTAAAGCAGCGCAATGGCTACGCAATCCCAAGGATATTGATTGGGGTAAATACAAGGCAATTGCTTTTTATATGTATGGCAACGATTCCAAGGCCAGCATTGCCTTTGACTTAAAAGATAACGGCAGCGAAATTTGGCGTTATACGACCACAGATAATTTTAAGGGTTGGAAGCAGATTATTTGTCCGTTTGCCGATTTTTACGCCCGCAGTGATTGGCAGCCGGATGCTTCGGATAAGAATAGCCAGATGGACTTTCCGATTAAGAGCTATCAGTTTGAGCCGCTTCCGGAATCCAAGGGTACGCTTTATTTTGATGAAGTGCGTTTGATCGCTAAATAGGAGGAACAATGGATAAGCAGGACGTAAAAAGTTTGACTAAGCGTTACCTGATCTGGCTTTATAAGACCACCAAAGAGGCGTTTGATAGATATGAACGTAAATTCACTCAGTTAGAAATCGACGAATACCTGCTGGTAGAAGTTGAAAAAGAACTCAAAGGCGCTTATCTGCCGAATGAGAAAAAGGCGATGGAAAAAGTGGTCAATGACTTCCGCGCTTACATTGCGGAAAAAGAAAAGGCCTGCATGGAATTAAAATACAAAGGCAAAAAGACTAACCCGGAGTTCCTTTTTCTGGATATCAAGCTTAAGGCAATTGAAAAAGCGATTACTAAAGAGCTCGGCGCCAAGGCCTTGGCCGAGATCAAAGAGTGGTACGAAGAGGAAATGATTGACCGCATCTACCGCTCAAGTTGCGAAAAATGATTATCGACAGCCACAGCCACTGGTTACCGGAAGAGATTATCAAAAACGCGCATTTCTTTTCGCCGGCCTGGGGAAATATTGAAGCGCAGGTAGCGATTATGCGCGATTCCGGGGTGGATCGCGCGGTTTTGAGTTATCCCACCACTGACGCGCATTTGAAATTGGGCGGCATGAGCAAGGTTTGCGCAGTTTATAATGACCGCGTAGCCGAGATTATCCAGCGCTATCCGGATAAATTCATTGGCGCGGCAATTTTGCCGGTGGGTAAGCCAGATGAGATGTTGTCAGAGCTAAAGCGGGCAACCGAAACGCTTGGCTTTAAGGCAATTTCCTTGGCCTCCAGTTATAACGCAATTTATCTGGACGACCCGATGTTCTTTCCGATCTATCGGCTCGCGCAAGCTAAGAATTTACCGATTTTCGTGCATTCGCAGATCGTTAATCCGATCGGCTTTGAGCGCGTACAGGATCCTTTGCTCACTCCGGTGATCGAATATGTCTTTGACACCACAATTTGCATTGGCAAGTTGATGATGTCGGGTGTGCTGGCAGAATTCTCCAATGTGAAATTTATCTTTGCGCATTTTGGCGGAGTGATCGGCCATTTGGCTTATCGCTTTGACGCGACTTATCAAATGCTGCGCGGAATAAATTTCGTCAAGGACCTCAAGGCGAATCCGACGGAACTGCTGAAGAACATTTATGTAGATACCAGCGGCGATAAACGCCCAGCCAATTTTCTCTCGGCCTTGGAACTCGTCGGACCAGAGCATATCCTCTGGGGCTCTGACTGGCCGGCCAAGAAAGAAATTACCGGCTCAATAGAAGCCGTTAAGGACTTAGACATCAGTGAAACTGATAAACAGAACATTTTAGGCGGCAATTTAGCTAGTATTTTAGGTCTTTGAGTTTATTTTAGCTTTTGCTCGTAGCGAGCATTGAAAATACGCCAATTAGTATTTTAAACTTGGTGCGCAAGGATTTACGACGAGCGAAGGCAGACGACGCTTCTATGTCTGCCGAAAGCGAGGAGTAAACCGTAGCGCACGGCCAGTAAATTTTCAGCGAGCGAGAGCAAAAGCTAAAATTAAGAAATAGATGAAAAGCAAAACGAAGTTTCATGAGTTAAAGAAGGTATACGAGAAACTGCATAGCCCGAAGGGGTGTATGTGGGATAGGAAGCAGACGCATAAGTCGCTGCTGCCGTATTTGAAAGAAGAGAGCGAAGAATTTATTGCGGCAGTGCGCAAGAACGATTATCATAATATGCGGGAAGAGTTGGGCGATATACTCCTGCAGGTAATGTTTCACGCGCAGATCGCCAAGAATGACAAGCGTTTTGATATTGAGGATGTAATTGATGTCTTAATTAAGAAGATCAAGCGCCGCCATCCGCATGTTTTCGGCAATGTAAAGGTTAGGTCAACGCGAGACATTAAGCGAAACTGGGACAAAATCAAGCAATTGGAAAAGAAAGGAAAGAAAAAATGAAAATGGTAAAAGATATACATATGACCGGTAAGGATCTCACCGCCATGGTGCAGTTGCGGCCGGAAGATGTCGGCAAGTACGCGATTGTGCCCGGGCCGCGCGACCGGCTAGATGCCTTGATGAAAAAAATCGAAAACCCGATGAAAAATTTTTCCTTTATGGAATACACTATGTATACCGGGATGTTCAATGGCATCAAGATCACCGGGATCAACGGCGGAAGATTCTCCACCGATACTTCGATTACCAGCGAAGTAATGTGTAATGCCGGGATTAAGAATATTATCCGCATCGGCACCTGCGGCGCTTTGGATGAGAAGATCAAGGTCGGCGATTTGATTATCGCTGATTCGATTATCCGCGGCGACGGCGTGACCCCGTATTATGTAGATAAGGATTTTAAGACTGTAGCGGATAAGAAAATTTCTGATATGCTCTTTACCGTGGCCAAGGAAATGGGCGCTAATGTGCACCGCGGCCCGGTCTGGACCACCGACGCGCTTTTGCGCGAGACCCGCGAGATCGTCGAAGATAAGTGTTCACAGGGCGCGATTGCCGTGGATATGGTTTCTTCCACACTCCTGACCATCGCCCAGCTTTACAAAGTAGCTGCCAGCTCGATTTTGGCAGTCAGCGACAATGTGATCACCGGCGAAATGGGTTTTATGAACCCGCTTTATTATATGGCTGAGGCGAATTTGATCAGTATCGCCTTGGAAACCGTGAAACGCTTAGAAGGTAAATAAACTATGAATTTTTCTCCGCTTTTCTGGCCGGTAGAATTAAAGGATGAGACTATTTTCATCCTTGATGAGACATTGTTGCCGCATAAGGTCAAGTATATCAAGGTAAATGACTATAAGGCCGCGGCTAAAGCGATCAAGGAAATGAAAACTCGCGCCGTAGGCCAGGTGCTGCTGGTTTTTTATACCTTTTTGCTGGAGGCTTCGAAAAATAAAGGGATCAAACATCTGGAAAAAGTCGCCGAGGCGATAGTTTCTACGCGGCCGACTTTGGCCTTTAAGGTTTTAACTGATATGGTTATGGACTGGGCGCGCAAAGGCAGCTCTTTGGAAAAAAGTATCCGGGGTTTTTTAGAAGGCCTAAAGATGAAACGTATCCAGCAGGCCAAGAAATTAAGCAGCCTGCTCAAACATAATGATGTAATTCTTACTCATTGCAATATCAGCGGGCTGCTGCCTTTGGTGGCGGATTTTTGCCGGCAGGATCACAAAAAAATAAGTTTTTTTGCTACCGAGACCCGGCCGTATCTGCAGGGTGCGCGTTTAACTGCCTGGGAATTAAAACAGGCGGGAGTTGACGTGACTTTAATTA
>JAKAMF010000053.1 GCA_021813045.1 bacterium
CCGTCAAAAGAATCAAACTCAAAACAAAAACAATGATCAGAATCATCAAGGTAGCAATCTGGCCGCCCAAATGTTTGTGTTGAAAATCCGCCAGAGATGTATTTTTTTTAATCCTACACAACATATACGCCTCCTTAATATCCTAGTCCGGAGATATTAATATCAAATTCGGTGCCGTTAAGTTTATACCTTGCCCGGGAAATCCGGCTTACCTGTGCATAACAAATCCCGTTCGAATCACAAACCAGATCATTCGTAGGATTCCAAGTCCCCACATTCCCGACTTTATTGGACTCGTCTCCACGGATAATTCTTACCCAGGTCTTTTCGCCATTTACATCCTGATAGTTAGAAAGACGCAAGCAGGTTTTATTAAAAAGAAAGTTGCCTGATTTTGTGCGCACAATCCGGGCAGTACGGTAAGGCCCAAACCGCACAATTACATAATGATTGCGGGGAGTATCTCCACCCACCGCCATGTCCTGCCAGGCATATCTTACCGGATTAATAACCACCTTTAACGTTGGATTCAATTTATCATAAAAATCCTGACAGCCCTGTAAAAACGGATCTATATTATTTATAATTTGGTTTACTTTTTTAATCGCCGGAGTGATCTGATCTAATTCGATATGGTCCTGACTCGGGCCAAAATAAACTCCGTTATTAAAATAGTATTGATAATACTCGGGATCACTAAGGCCGGCCCAAGCCGAATCATCAATTACCCCAGCATACGAACCATTATTTACACCTATCCCATTCAACCCCAGCAAATTCAAGATATTCAGTGTATCTATTTTACACGGCACATTAGTCGGACGCCAGGCCGACTCTTCGCCATATTGAATACGCTTATAAGTACAGGATGGCAAAATATCCCGCGCCTGCCGGATATTTTCTTTTAAAGCCGCCATGTCCGTTTTTATCTTCTGGAAATTATGATAATAATCATCGCCGGGATCAGGATAATAAAAAATCGCGGCCAAGCTCTGCCAGTTGGCTTTCAGGTAATTCGGATCTGAAATTATGTCTCTGTAAAAACTGGACAACTCGTCAATATCACTAATCGTATTGTCCAAATAATCAAATCCCGCCAAGCTGGTATCACAGCTATCATCGTTACAATCTGAATTAATCCAAGCCTGATAATCCGTGTAGCCTGGCCCAGGAAGCCAATTAGTTCCCCCAAAAGATATCCTAATATTTTTATTGTACATCCGGCGCAGTAAACGAATAATACTTCCGTCCGAACCGCCATCCGTATCTCCCCGCCATAAAGATCCTCCCCCGCAGCGCGCAGGATAAAGGACATTGTTATAAAAATTTTTTAGCGGGCCGTTGACAAAATTATAGGCAGCGGCGTTTACAGCGGCTCCCTCGTCTTCTTTGATCGCACGGACACGCTGATCCCACCACCAGACAAATTTAGAAACTTTCTTCTGGGTATTTCCGTCAAGCTCGGCATCAAAAGGATTAGGGCCGACTAAAGGCGTATCTCCGTCAAAATGCTGCCAAACGCCATTGCTATCCTGCCACTGACCCTTAGCATACCAGACAGTATTAGCATCAGTTTTATTGGGATCTTCAACTGTCTGCGACAAAGCGCTAAAAAGGACTGTTTCGCGGATACGCGATTCCTCGCTTAAACCGTTCAACTGCCGGGTAATTGACCGGAAGGCAGTAGCACTGTCGGTTTCGGTCATCGCCGCGTTAAAGATAGTTCCGGCTACAGTAAGCGAGCCCAGGGCCAATCCCGTAGCAGACATACCGCTAAATGATTCGGCCCAAAGACAGCCCGGATAAGCAGCACTCGCGCCAAAAGCATAGCCCATGGACGCACCGATCGCTGCGCCCTGAACCGCGCCGAGCAACCCGCCGGTCAAGGGATTATTAGAAGTAAGCGCACCGCCGATCATGCCGCCGATCATGCCGCCGATCGCCGCCAAAGCAATTAAACTCATGCCTCCGCAAAAAGGAGAGATGGCGATCGCAATCAGCGCGCCAATCACTGCCAACACCGTTCCTAATATTCCCCCTTTTTTGCACTTGGCAAGGACAAAAGTTCCGCTGCCTAAATTCTCGCCTAACAATTTTGCCTTAGAGGCCAACTGAGAAGCCAAAGACAAAGAAGCTGTATCCGCGGCATTAGCTAATTTAGTCCCCTTCAACCCGACCTGGCCGATGTTTAAGGTTAAAAGGATCAGGCTTAAAATAAAAACAATAATTAAGATCATCAGGGTAGCGGTCTGGCCGCAAAGAGAACCCTTGCCTAAATTCGCAGCAGATATTGTTTTTTTAAAATTACTTAACATAACCGAGCCCTTTTTATAACCCTAAATCTAACGGTTGATATTGCGTTTCGTTTACCTGAACCGGTTCAGTAGCATTGCTATTACTGGCCTGCACCCGACCGGTAACACCCCGCTCATAATCCCCCTGCCGGGTAACCATGGTTTTATTCAACCAAAGAAATATTTTTACCGTGGCGACAAAAAGCAAGATCAAGCAGATAATCGCCACGCTCAATTCCAAAGTTGCCTGCCCCTTACGCTTATTCTTCATCTTAATGGCTCGTAGTTTCGGTTTTTGTCCGGTCAACATCAACCGTGTTATAATGCACCTGTGATTGAGTATAATCCGCCTCCGGCGCATTTGCCGGCCGGCTGCGGATCTCTCTTTCGGTAATTATCCGGTAATTAACATTATCCTGAGTCGTAATCCCTAATTCGCCTTCGGTCTTTCTTAAAGAACTCTGGTTCTGCACCCATTGCGTACTCTGTGGCTGAATGCCCATGCTTTTTTCTTTCAAAGGGGTAAAAGAGAAAATCCGGTCAAGCACGGGAAAATCATACTGCTGCAAGGCATTAGTATTATTAACTGCGCCGCCGCCTAAAGCGCTGTAGCCAGCGCAATACCAGGCCCCGCCCAGATTCGAATCGTAAGAATTAGTGTTTTGGTTAGGCGGATTCATCACGCGCTCACAAACCTCCGTACAATTGATCTCTTGGTCATCCGGGATAACATTGTCCACGTCTTTCGGCTTAGTTTTTTCGCACTCCTGCTTGCAAAATCCTGTATTGATGATCTGCCGGCACTGGCTTACCGCAGAATCATAATCTATGATCTGGCCGGTTGCCTGATCGATCAGCCGAATTTGATTATAAATATAATTATTGTCCGGGCAGACCAGATTGTTATTCGGGTCGAGAATTTCAGCTACCGCGCATCTTTTGCCTACGCCGTCATCGCCAACCTTCAGCCAATTATCCGGAGAATCCGCGCTGCAAGTCACGCCGTCGCGGCAAACCTGCGCCGTTCCGCCAAAGATATGATTGTATTTCTCCAGAGTATCTCCGTCCACATCGCGCTCAACGCGAAAACCGGAAGTAGTAAACTCTCCCACGCTCCTGTCTTGAATATTTATCCTTAATACCGGTAACTCATTGACGTTATCGGGGCTCTTATAGCCCTCGCCGGATTTGGTTACGCTGGCCTGGGCTTGAAAAGGATAAACCGTGCCCAAACCCCAGGTATCGGAAGGATTAACCACATGTTTATCTTCTACTTGCAAATAAGCCACTGAGGAAGGTTTATTGTTCTGCCCGGATTCTTGCGATGCTGCCAAGGCCTTGCGGTAGGTCTGTTGCTGCAAACGCTGTTGAAAATTATTGCGCAGGCCGTAATTTAAAAGGATGCCAATGAGCATAATAATGATCGAGCCAAAAATCGCCAGTTCCAAAAGTGCCTGTGCCTGCAGATGGTTTTTCATCTTTACCTCTAATAGAGACTCCCTTCCAAAGGGCCGACAGTTTCATTGCTGTTTTGCGTAGAAGTTTCATTTATCAGCTGAGTTTTCGAACTCAAAGCAAAAACATCCGCATTAATTTGGCCGTTTTCATTCAAGTCAGCCGCAATTAAGCAGTCCGCGTCGCTTCCACCCCCAGCCTTGCAATTATCAAACATGGTTTGTTCATTAATGTTAGTAGTGGTGGTTACCGTGCGGGAATCTACTGTCATATTGCTAACACCGATAGTGTTTTTGGGGGCATACTGCTCGCCTAACTCATTGGCGGCTTGACGCAGCCTGCCTTGCGTGGCCCTTTTCATATAAACCGACATTGCCACCAGCGCGGCGATCACGCAAGTGGCAATTACCGCGTATTCCAAAGTTGACTGCGCCTTAGTCTTTTTCATAAATCACCACATCAGAAAGCAAGCCATCCCGGGTTATGTTCCTATTCTTAGCACTGGTTAATCCGCCTTGGTCCAACTCAGTAAAATTACTAGTGGCATTCTGAGTTTCATTAATCTCTGAACCTGTTTTGAAATTATAATTCGGGTTCCTATAATCAATCGTCATCCCGCCCTTGCGCTGTTTGCCGACCATATCCGCGGTATCCTTAACCGCACCTTGGATGCCGCGTTTAATATAAAGCGAGACACCAAAAATCGCCATGCTGACCAAAGAGATCAGCACGGCGTATTCCGTAACGCTTTGGCCGATTTTACGCCTAAGCATGCTGCTCACGCTCCTTTAAAAACAGTTACCAACTGCCGACAGTTTCGCTCCCTGATTCAGTGCGTGTTTCCGTGCCGGTAACATCCCCTCCGGTAGCAGTCCCTCCGGTCTTAACTGTAGTTACCCCGCTTTGCACTGTTTGCACAGTAGCTCCGGTGCGGCTGGTATTACGCGTAACTGTCGTATTATTAGCGTCAAACTGTTCGCCGATCTGATCGGTTGATTCGCGCAGTTTTCCCTGCACGCCGCGCTTTAAATAAACCTGTATGGCTACCAAAGCGCCGACCACGACCGCGATCAGCACTGCATACTCCAATGTTGACTGCCCTCTTCTGCGTCTCATTATTTATTCCTCCTTATGTTTTATTAATCCGCCACAGACACGTCTTTAATGGTCTGGGTACCGTTACGCTCTACTGTCTTGGCTGCGCCGCCGGCATCAACTCCGGTCTTGCGCTCTACCTGTCCAGCAGCGGTCATATTTTCCGTGGCAATATTCGCCTTGGTAGTTGTATTATACGAAGATTCCAAGTAATATGGCTCATATTGTCCGGTACCGGTAGCGTCTTTTTTCATTTTATCCACGGCAAACTTAACCCCGCCCTGCATGCTTCTTTTCACATAGGTCTGCATAGCGATTGCCGCGCCGATGACTAAAGCAATGATAATCGCGTATTCGGCTGTGCTTTGTCCGCGTTTTATTTTTAACATCAAACATTCACCTCCCTTACTTAAAATACCGTCTCCTCGCTTAAATTAGCCGTGACGTTTTCTGTAGTATTCTGTTTAACATCCGCGGTTGCGGTATATTCAACCTTAGACCCCCGGCCGCCAGCCCAAGCTGTGCCGGTTTCTTCTCTGGTAGAAATAGGTCCGGTCTGATTGGTTGTTTTGTTTACCGTCGTGTGGTTCATTGAGAACTGCTCGCCGATCTGGTCAGTTGACTCGCGCAGTTTTCCCTGCACGCCCCTGCCCATATAATAACGGATTGCCACTAAGGCCCCGACGACCACGGCGATCAAAACCGCGTATTCCAGGGTTGACTGGGCTTTTCTATTTAGTCGCATAAATTTTTCACCTCCTAATAGGTCCGCTTCTGGTAATCGCCTGCCTGCTGTTGAGTGGTCTGATTACTAGTACGGTCCACCTTGCCTCCGGTTTGTATAGTAGTATTTGCCGTCTGCTCGCTGACTGTCTGAGTTGAGCGCGACTCTAACTCGCCCGGCTCATACTGCATTGACCCGGTTACCGGAATATTGCTAATTTGATCCCAACCGCTAGAGGCGTTGGCAGTTACTTCATTAAAATAACGGTTGCTGGCGCCATGTGTCCTGCCCTGCAGCCCTCTTTTTACATAGGTCTGCATAGCGATTGCCGCGCCGATAACCAAGGCGATCAAAACCGCGTATTCCGCTGTGCTTTGCCCGCGTTTTTTACTTAACATTAATCCTTCACCTCCTTAATAATTCGTCCCGCCAGACGCGTTTGCAATCGTCTGCGTGCTCTCTTGCGAAACATTACTATAAGTATCTTTCTTAGGATTCTTTACGGTCTGGCTGATATTGGTAGTTTCTGCGTTAGTCGTCGCTGCAAGCGTAGAATTAAGATAATACGGCTCGTATTGCTTATCCGCGTCGGTGGTGCCTAATTCCGCAGTCCCATTAACCATCCCGCCGACTTCATCATGCACGCGCGCCTGCACGCCTCTTTTTACGTAGGTTTGCATGGCAATTACTACGCCGACCACTAAAGCGATCAGGATCGCGTATTCCGCCGTACTCTGGGCTTTTCTCTTTTTGAAAAACCTCAACATTTACCTCACCTCCTTAAAAAACTTAATTAAGGGGCCGCTGGATTAGCGTTAAACTGATTCGCCGCCTGCACTAAGGCGTCGCCCGTGGAAGTAACCGTCTGATTAACTGCCGGCTTGATCAAAGCGACAGCGCCAAAAAGTATCGCGGTCACAATCACAGACAAAACAATAATGTACTCTAACGTACTCTGCGCCTTAAGCGCTTGCCGGTTTAACATCTAACCGCCTCTTAATGTTCGTTAACTTCCCGGACTGATATTTGCCAATCTGCCGGTAGCGTTAGTAATCGCGGTTTTACTATCACTCATCATCTTGTTCACCGCTGCGGTATCATCCGTCTTGCTGCCGATTTTGGTTGCCGCGAATAAAATCGCGCCCACGATCGCGGTTAAGATAATAACGTACTCCAACGTGCTCTGCGCTTTATTGCCTTTTCTCATCAATTTCACCCCCTTCCAGATTTTAGTTACTTGTGTTAGTTGCATCTGTGTTAACTTGATCTTCGATCATCTTTAAATTTGATTGCACTGAGCGTTGGACATAGACGCTCATTGCAGTCAGGGCCGCCACCACCACACTGATAATTACCGCGTACTCCAGAGTGCTTTGACCAAAAATATTTTTTCTCTTGCGCATCTTCACTCCTATTGCGCCATGCTGGCGCTGGCGGCATGAAAAAATCCTTTCAGGCAGCGGTCAAAAAAACCTCCGGGCATAGTATAAGTAGCCAATTGGGAGAAGACAATTGCGGAGATGATCGCAAAGAGGATGACATATTCTAACGAGGCCTGGCCTATTCGAAAGGACTTTTTTAAACTCATTTTCTTTCTCCCAATAAAAAACCGCGTTCTCCCTAAATGCTTGCGGCATCAGGTAACGCGGTGGACCTTCTCGCTGGTAATAAATTAAATTGAAAACAATAAATCGGCGAGCCGCGTACCGTGGCTTTTTTACGTTGCCGCCTGCTTAACTGCATACTAAATATAACATTATTATTAACAACTGTCAATCTGATTTACCCCTTAATTAGAAAACGGTTTCAAACCAAACCTGCCCCTGTCCTGCCAGCATTACGCGCGCCTCATTCAAACGGCGCAAGGCATAATAAAGCTGGGCAGAATAAGGATAATCTGTTGGCAAATTTAAAACAATATTCACCTCTGCGGATTTTTTGATTTTTCTGCCGCTTAAGGCGTAAAAATTTTCCTTTTGCAAAGCAAAATCTTTGTTTTTATAACTCTTTGGGAATAAATATGTTATAACAAAAGCGTCCAGCCGCTCCAAATACAGCTCTAAAAATTTATCTATCTTTAAAGCT
The DNA here is from genome assembly GCA_021813045.1 of bacterium. Classification (GTDB taxonomy): domain Bacteria; phylum Omnitrophota; class Gorgyraeia; order Gygaellales; family Profunditerraquicolaceae; genus JAKAMF01. Next base: position 7,654 of record JAKAMF010000053.1, read on the forward strand.
TTGCTTTTTAAATCATCCGGATTGAATAAAACAAATCCGGCGGCCGGATCTTTTTGCTGGCTGTGGCTCTCGATCTTTTGGCTAAGGTCGCGGAACGATTCATCTAAATTCGGCCAACGGCTTAAATAAATTTTAGCTAATTCTTCCGCCGGCATTGGCTGGCTAGCTAAAATAATCAAGGGCTGCTTTAAGGACTGCTCATCTTTAAGCAAACAACCTTTTAATACAACCTTACTATTATCAATGGGTTGGGTTAATTCAATCTCTGCCTCGGCCGCTAAGAAATCTTTGTAAAGCGGCTCAAAGCGGAATTTTTTAAACTCTGCCTGGGATTTAATTTTACGATAATCCAAAAATTGCCAAGGCCAAATCGCAAAAACCCCTGTTTTAGATTGGACATTTACAGATTGGACATTTTTAAGATTGGAAATTGATTCATTAGGGACTTTTTGCTCTACCCAGGCCAAAAAATCAAACAGTTCTTTGGCTGGTTTTTTATAGCCGGGAGCCATAAAAAGTGTGATAAACTGCTCGGAAAATATTCTTTCGGTTAGCGCGGCTAAAGGAAAAGCTAAGCTGGGAGCCAGATTATCCTGCGGCCAGAGCGTATGCATGCGGCTGTCAATATAAAAACTCTTACCGTTTAAATCAATCTTCGCATTCTTGACGATCCGGCAGGAATCAAGGATTGCCTGATGATCGGCCTCAGTTAAATCAAGCGCTAAAATTTTCTTTTGAAATTCGCTCGGCCGCGGCAGAATGGCAAACTGCTGATTTAACAAAACCCAAAGCCCGGAATAAGGATTAATTTTTCCTTTTTCCCAAGCGCTGAATAACGGCGCATACAATAAATATTCCAAGTCAGCCAGTGTGCTCCCGTCGATATTCAGGCCTTTTTTGCGGATAATTTCCAAAAGTGTTTTTGTGCCGCCGCATAAGTAATCCGCTGCCTTTAAAATAAAAACGCCCAGCCCATTGGCCTCCTGGATCCCGCGCTTAGGCTTGCGCCGGCGGCCGATCGGCATGCTTAATCCTTTATCTTTAAAAAGCGTGTTGACGCTGGATTTAGAAATTTTGGCTTGGAAGTGTTCTGAAGCAACTGCCGCTAAAATACGGCAGCTTAAATTTGGTTGCGTAGATTTTTTCTGCAGGACAAAATCAATTACTTCTGGTTTTAATTTGTGGATAACCCCCACGGCTTGCCTCCAGACTGGACATTTCTTCGATATTCTAATATACCGCTCTGCTTAAAATTTGTCAATACTGTTCTCTGTTGTTTATTAAAAGAAGGGGGGCGGCTGCGCTAGGAATTGGCTTACGGCTGATAAACCAATCAGGCAGGATCCGCCCCCGAATATTTTTAAGGCTTATTCTTCGGCTCCTTGGGTAAA
>JAKAMF010000054.1 GCA_021813045.1 bacterium
ATCTGGCTCAAGCCAGGTTTTAAATCAATTTTTAAAAAAACATTTTTATTGGCTTCCTGCAAATCGGAAATTTTTCCCGAAAGCGTAAAAATCAGCGGCCCGGAAACGCCAAAAGCGGTAAACAAAAGCTCGCCGATTTCTGAAACTAATTCCTTATCTCCAGCAATAATCTTAAGCTGGATATTCTTCAGCGTCAGCCCTTCCAAAGCCCGAGGATAATTTTCTTTAATCACCACCGAAACCAACCCGGCTTTTAACGGCATGATTTTATGGCCAAGCTTAGCGGCAAAATTTATTCCGTCGCCGGTCGAACCGGTAAAGGCGTAGGAAACTCCTCCGGTAGCTAAAACAACTTTATCCGCGCTTACCACTTTGCCGTTTTCTAAAATTACGCCGGCGACCCGGTGGTTTTTCACAAAAACCTGCATTACGCGTGAATCAAAAATAACCTTTACTTTATTTTGCGCCAGCTGTTTTAACAAAACATCTAAAATACTGGACGAGCGGCCGGATTCCGGAAAAACCCTATTCTGGCGTTCGACTTTTAATTTTAAGCCGTTTTTTTCAAAGAACTGCATTAAATCCTGATTAAAAAATTTCTTAAAAGCGTCGCGCAGAAATTGCCCGTGAGAAAATCTTAGTAAAAAATTGTCTAAATCACAGGCGTTAGTAAGATTACAGCGGCCTTTGCCGCTCAAAAGCAATTTTCTCCCCGGCAGAGCATTACGCTCAAATAAAATAACTTCTGCGCCCAATTCCCCCGCCCGGATCGCCGCCATCATTCCGGCCGGACCAGCGCCGGCTACGATTACTTTTTTCACTAAACTCCTAGATCTTTAATTTTAAAAATCGGCTCTAAGCCAATTCCTGCCTGCGCCAAGTTTTCCGCCGCGCCCTCACAGCGGTCAACAACCACTACTGCCTGAACAATTTCCACGCCGATTTTATCTAGTGCCTCTTTGGCCTCTAAAAGAGCTTTACCGGTAGTAGCAACATCATCCACAATCAAAACGCGCTCGCCCTTTTTTAATTCCGGGCCTTCGATCTGCCTCTGCATGCCATGGCCCTTAACCGCTTTTCTAACGATAAATGTTTTTAAGGGAACTTTATTCACATGACTTAACGCGGCAATTGCTCCCACGATCGGGTCAGCGCCCAAAGTCGGCCCACCGACCGCGACGATACCCTTGCCTTGAATCATTTCCAAAATAATGCTGGCGGTTAAATACGCGCCCTCAGGCGTTAGAGTAATGATCCTTCCGTCCAAATAATAAGTGCTGGCCTTGCCGCTGGATAAAACAAAGTTTCCTTTTTTTAAAGCGTCTTTTAAAAGCAGCGCCTTTAATTGCTCTTTTAATTGATTCATCATTTGCCTTTCCGCGGAGCGATCTCCACTACAAAAACATTGCCAATGGTTTTTATCACCTGATAATCGAATTCTTTTGACTGGCGGTCAATATCCTCAACCGAAGATTTCTTTAATACGCAATAAGTCTTACCCTGCTTACGGATAAAATCAGCGACCTTTTTATCACTGTCTAAAAAAGGAATCGGATGCGGGCTGAAATACGGTTTACCGGGGATATCGATTACCGCCACCGGCATATCCGTGTAATAATGCACGCCGCGGGCGTAAAATTTAGAAGTAATAATTGTATTTTTTATTTTATGATTCTTTAAAAGATAATCGCAGACATCGCGGCTGGAAACAAACGGTTCAACCTTGCTGTCTACCAAAGGAACAATACAGAACATCGCAGGGATAAAAAAGATCAGCGCGTAAAAACTTATAAGGTATTTCTTTTTTAAAAAAGCGGCAAAATACGCTATGGTTATCGCTAAAAATAAAAGCAGCCAAAGATACATCGGACCGACCGAAGAAATATACGCCAGGATCTGATTAGGGAAAAATAAAACTGCCACTAAAAGCGCGGCATCAAAAATTACCAGCACAATGCCGGTAATCAAAGTAGCCGTAAATAAAGCCCGCGGCCATCTCTTGTTGACCATTGCTTCATAAATAAAATCCCCGGTTACAATCGCCAAGGCCGGAAAAAGCGGAAAAATATAGCTGGAAAGCTTGGAATGCGCCGGCTGAAAAATCAGCAAAGTGCCTAAAATCCAGGCCGCGCAGAATAGACAAATCGGCTCGCTGCGTTTATAGAGATTTTTTAAAAGTAAAAATACGGCGATCACTAAATAAACGCTCCAAGGGAACAATCCCCAGACCATAGTCAAAGGATAAAAATGCCAGGTATCTGCTGCTACATGCTCCGCTTCCAGCAGGCGGCGGATGTGATCATTATAAAAAAACTCGCCGGTGAATGTTTGGCCGTACTTTTGTATCATTAAAATATACCACGGCAGGCTCACTGCCAGCATTAATAGAAACCCAAAGAAAAAATGCCGGGAGACAAGGAATTTCAATTCTTTTCTTACGGCTAAAAAAAGAAAAATTACCAAAGCGGGAATTAAAAAACCCAACGGCCCCTTGCTTAAGACCGCACATCCGGCAAAAAAGAAGGCCAGCAAGACTCCCGGCCATTTTCTTTGCGAATTACTGTAGGCCCAGAAGAAAGAAAGCATAGAAAAAAGGATAAAAACAGTAAAGATCAAATCCGTAAAAACCGAACGGGAAAGCCCGATATAAAGACCGGAAGACATCATGATCAAGCTAGCCAGGAACGCTTTTTTCTGATTCTTAAAACCAACTACTGCCAGCAAATAAATAGCGATTACCCCTAAGATACCGAAAAGCGAAGGGAAAAAACGCGCGGAAAAACTATTTATCCCGAAAACTAAAAATCCGGCGCGCATCAGCCAATACAAAAAAATCGGCTTTTCGAATTGCGGCTGACCAAAAAGATACGGAGTCATCCAGGTATTCTGCTGGACCATCTCTTTGGCAGTCATCGTGTAAAAAACCTCATCCGGGTTAGTTAAACTGACAACCTGATTCCCGAACATTAAAAACAAATAGGCTAAAATAGCCAAAACAAAAATATTTATCAGATGAACATTCTTGATGCGCAACATAATGCCCCCTCTATTATTTTTAGTTAAACGGCAGTTCGACTAACTTCACCTTAATACCTTTTAACGCACCCAGTTTTTTAGCCAATCCATTATTTTCCTTTTTAGAACCGACTATTTCTAAAATTACCAATCCATGGTCAGAGCAAACATTTAATACTCCATCATGAATCCCCAACCGCGTTTTAATAATACAGCCGTATTGCGTAAGGATCTTTTGCACATTTACCGCGCTAACCGTACGGGTATTCAACTGGACAATCAAAATCGCTTTCTTCATCATTTAACCCTCCTAACAACGCGATTGGCTAATCTGCCGATACCCCCGATCTCTATTTCAATTAAATCGCCCGGCTGCATCGGCCCGATCCCCGAAGGTGTACCAGTAGAAATCACATCACCCGGAGCAAGCGTCATTATTCTAGAAATAAAAGAAACTAAATAATTAACCGGGAAAATAAAATCTCGCGTGCTGGAATCCTGCATAATTTTTGAATTTAAATAAGCGCGGATATGCAAATCACCCGGCTTAACTTCTGTTTCCAGCCACGGCCCTAAAGGACAAAACGTATCAAATGATTTTGACCTGGTCCACTGCCCGTCTTTTTTTTGCAAATCCCTGGCAGTAACATCATTTAAACAGGTAAATCCCAGAATAAAATCAGCCGCTTTATTAAACGGGATATTCCTTCCCGGCTTCTTAATCACCAAAGCCAGCTCTGCTTCATAATCAAGCCGCGATACCCCCGGAGGATAAATAATCTTTTGCCCGTGGGCTAAAAGCGCAGTGGCTGGTTTTAAAAATATCACCGGCTCTTTAGGCACAGTTAAATTCAATTCTTGGGCATGTCTGCGGTAATTTAGTCCGCAAAGGACAATTTTCCCGGGCAAGCAAGGAGGCAAAAGCTTAATTTTATTTAAAGCTATTTTCTTATCGGTAAGCTTAATTTTTTCAAACGGCGGCCGACTAAGCACGCGTGCAACCAAACCCTCAATCACGCCCCAGCTAATTTTATTTTTATATTCGAATCTGATAACGCGCATTAACGGGAAATTTGCAGAATCTTATACCTTAATGTGCCGGCGGGAATCTGGATATCTACCACTTGGCCGACTTTATGGTTTAATAACGCCTTGCCAACCGGAGAAGCGATGGAAATCTTACCTTCTTCATAATTGGCTTCCATTTCCGAAACCAAGGTATATTTCAATTCCTCATCGGTATCCATATCTTTAAGCAAAACTGCGGCCCCGATCAAAACTTCGTCGGATTTCATATTCTCGTTATCAATGATTCTGACCTGAGATAGCTTACTCTCCAGATCAGAAATCCGCTTTTCATTATGAGCCTGGTCATCCTTGGCTGCGGCGTATTCAGCATTCTCTTTTAAGTCGCCGAAAGCGCGCGCCTGGGCGATTGCCTGAGCAATTTCGCGTCTGCGCGTGGTCTTCAGATAGTCCAACTCTTTAATTAATTTTTCGTAGCCTTCCTGCGTCAAATAACATTCACCACTCATAGTAATTCCTCCTTAAATCGTCTGTGATTATACCATTAAGCGCCATTTTTGCATAGAAAATAGTATCTTTTAGTTTTTGATCTTTACTTGCTATATGGCAGCGGGTCCTGCCTGCCGCTTATTTGCTAATGCTCGCTAAAGAGCAAAAGCTAAAATTAACATATTAGTTTAAATGAATCTGCCCGGTTTCGAGCGAATGTTGATTTTTAGCCAAAAAGGCGAATAATTTCGGGAATCCCCGTGGGAGCACCGCCGCAGGCGGGGCGACCAACACGGGGACGGCGAAGCTGTCTGAGCGGATTTTGCTAGCACAAAATCCGCGAGTTCTGCAGCCACCGAAATTATGAGCTCTTTTTGGCGTGAAAAAAATCAACCTAGCGAGAAACCGGGCAGATTCATGAGAAAGAAATAAAATTTATGAATTAAACCTTTGTTTGACAAATCCATGGCGGAATGTTAACATAGACGGTTATGAGATTAATTCGTAATCTCATCTCGGGTTTAACGGAGCTGGTTTATCCGAAAACCTGCCACGCTTGCAAAAACCGGCTTGGCGCGCTCTCTATCGACGAGCTGATTTGCGAGGATTGCTGGTCTAAAATTACCAAAAACCTGCCTCCTTTTTGTTATTGCTGCGGCAGGAGCTTAATCGGCAGAAAATTTACGCGTAACGTCTGTATCTCCTGCCTAAGGCAAAATTTGAATTTTGACCGCGCCTTTAGCCCCTGCGTTTATGACGGCGTGCTTAAAGAATTAATTCATGCTTTCAAGTATCATCAAAAAGATTACCTGGGGCGGACATTGGCAAAACTGATGATTAATTTTACCGAAGAATTTAATTTCCCCATGGATTACATGGACGCGATAATCCCGATTCCGCTTTCCGCCAGCCGGATGCGCGAAAGAGAATATAATCAGGCTCAAATCCTGGCCGCCCATATCGCCAAAGAGCATAAAAAAGGCCTGTTTACCCAAACAATCCAGCGCCAAAAAAACACCCGCTCGCAAACCGAACTACAAGACCGCCAGCGCGCGGAAAATGTTAAAGGCGCTTTTGCGATCAAAGACGCAAGCAGCATCAAAAATAAAAATATACTTTTGATTGACGATGTGCTGACCAGCGGGGCCACTTGCTCGGAAGCAGCCGGAATACTAAAAAACGCCGGAGCGAATATCGTCTATGTTTTAACTTTAGCCAGTTAAACCAATGCGTATCTTAAGAAATTATTTCCTTAAAGAATTTATCGGGCCGCTCTGTATGGCCCTCGGGGTACTTACCTTTGTTATGATCCTCGGCAACCTGATTAAAATTGCCGAACTGGTGATTAATAAAGGCGTGGACATCTTCAGCGTATCCCGGCTTTTTATCTCCATGATCCCCTATCTTTTTACCTATACCCTGCCGATCTCTTCGCTGGTAGCAGTCCTGCTTTCCTTAGGGCGGTTATCCAGCGATAATGAAATTATTGCTATCCGCGCCGCCGGCATTAATATGTTCTCGCTGATCGCCCCGCTTCTGATTGTCGGCACAATGCTCAGCCTGGTGCTGGTAGTTTTCAATGACAAAGTTATCCCTTACGCCCACTACGCCACCCGTAAAATCATGGTTGATATCGGGGTAAAAAATCCCACTGCCGCGCTTGAGCCGGGTGTATTTATCAATTCTTTTGAAAAATATATCCTCTTTATTTACCGTATCGAAGAACATAAAATGTATAATGTGCGCATTTACGAGCCGCAAGAAAACAAGCCTACGCGCACTATCGTAGCCAAACGCGGAGAGTTTCTTTCTATCCCGGAAAAAAAGATGGTCAAGCTTAAACTGATTGACGGCACAGCCGACGAACCGGACCCGGAAAATCCGGCAAATTTTTATAAATTGAATTTCAAAACCTACTTTATCACCTTAAACCTGGCCAATGCGCAAAAGTCGGATAAAATTGAAAAAAAACCCAAAGATATGACAATCGCCGAACTAATAGCAATGTCCCAAAAATTCAAAAGAGATAAAATCGACCCTACTCCGCTTTTAACCGAAATGCACTCAAAAATCACCATGGCTTTTTCCTGTTTCTTTTTTATACTTTTGGGCTCAAGCTTAGCAATCATTACCCGCCGCCGGGAAAAATCCGTCAACTTCGGCATTGCCTTCGGCTTAATCGGGGCCTATTACCTATTGAGCCTGGCCGCGGAGACACTAAGCTTACAAGGAATACTGCCTCCGGCTTTAGCCATGTGGCTGCCGAATATAATTTATGCCGCCATCGGCTCATTTCTCACTTATAGAATATGCGCATCTTAGACCGCTATATCTTAAAATCAGTTTTGACTATCACTTTTATCTGTATTGGCACATTTCTATTCCTCTATATCATTATTGACATATTTTCCTACCTGGAAGATATTTTAAAATACAAAGTAACCTGGCAAACCCTGATTAAATATTACACTACCTTTTTCCCGAGCATCTTTGTGCAGGTCTGCCCCTTTTCCTGTTTATTAGCTACGCTCTACACCTTTGCCAAACTTAACCGCAGCAATGAAATCATCGCTATGCGCGCCTCCGGGATCAGCATATTAGGGATTTCCAAAACTCTGATTATTTTCGGGTTTATTTTAAGCTTGGCGATATTTTGGATAAGCGATAAATACGTACCGGCTGCGCAGGCTTTAAACCAAAGCTTAAAATACGAAATGAGCGATAAAAATAAAAAGCTGGAGAAACAAAAAGAAACGATCGTCAATCTGGCGATGTACGGCATGCGTAACCGGCTCTTCTTTGTAAATAAATTCACCCCCTACACCAAAACCATGGAAAATATTATCATCCTTGAACAGGACAGCCACCAAAATATCACTAAAAAGATTGTCGCGAATAAGGGGATTTATAAGGATGGATTTTGGGTATTTTATCAGTGCATTACTTATGAATTTGATACCCTTGGGCAGATTTTAAACGAACCGCGCTATGCCGAAGAAGAAATTATGCCGTTCACCGAAACCCCGCAGGAATTCCTCATCCAAAGGCAAAAACCGGAATCGATGTCCATTGCCCAGCTTAATGATTATATCTGGAAGCTTTCTAAAAGCGGGGCAACCACGGTAATCCGCAACCTGAAAGTCGACCTCTATCAAAGATATACCACGCCTTTTACTACTCTGGTCCTGATACTTTTAGGGATTCCTTTTTCTTTGCGCATGCGTAAACGCGCGACGGGAGTTTCTTCTTTGGGGATTTCGATTATGGTAGCTTTTCTTTACTACGTTCTCTCTGCGGTATGCATAGCTTTGGGTAAAGGCGGGGTGCTGCCGCCGGTAATCTCTGCTTCTTTAAGCCATCTGATTATCTTATCTTTCAGTTTATACCTGATTATGAAGCTTCCTTAATCAATATAAACCCTGGGGATCCTGGATCCTAATCCACAGACAATTTCATAAGGAATAGTTGCGGAAAGCTGAGCTAGCTCTTCGGTAGTAATTTTATGTTTTCCCTGCCTGCCGATCAAAACCGCCTCATCCCCCACTCTTACTTGAGTATCAGACACGTCAACCATAACCTGATCCATGCAAACCCTGCCGCTGATCGTAAAACGCTTGCCCTTAATCAAGACCGGGCCCAGGTTAGAAAGGTTGCGCGGGTAGCCGTCGCCGTAGCCGATCGGCAAAGTCACAACAGTGGTATCTTTTTTCGTAATATAGGTAAGCCCGTAACTGATGCCGGAATCCTTAGGGACTCTTTTCACAAAAACTATTTTTGTTTTTAGGCTTAAGAGCGGTTTAAGGTTAACTTTCGGCAGGCCGGTCGGATACAAACCGTAAATAATCAAACCGGGCCTGACCATATTAAAATGCCCTTTTCTATGCCGGGCCAATCCGGAGCTGTTGGCCGCGTGCGCCAGAGGAATTCTAATGCCGCTGGAACGCAATTCTTCCACTAATCCGTAAAAAGCGCTGATCTGGCTTTCTGTAAAATCTTGGTTAAAATCCGCTAAGGGAAAATGCGTAAATATGCCTTCTATTTTAATAAAATCCAGGCCGTGGATTTTTTTAATCAGTTCGAAGGCGCGGCTATGCGCCAACCCAATCCTGCCCATGCCGGTATCAACTTTAAGATGGACAACCGCCGGCATCTTTAAACGGCTGGCGATTTTACTTAAGGCGCGGGCAAACTCAAAATCAGCCACTGTAGCTTGAAGATTATGTTTTAATAAAGCGCGGACGTGTTCTTTGAGCACCACCCCCAAAACCAAAATCGGCAGCTTAATTCCCGCCTGCCTTAATTTAATCCCCTCGTCAATAGAGGCTACGCCGAAATAATCAACTTTGCCCTGCTGAAGTTTTTTTGCTAAAGGAATAAGGCCGTGGCCATAGGCATCGGCCTTAATCGTAACCATAATTTTAACGCCTTTGCCGATAACTTTTCTGACCTGGCTGAGGTTATGCTCTAAAT
>JAKAMF010000055.1 GCA_021813045.1 bacterium
TTTTAACGCGTCGGTTTTGTTCATTTTATTTAATTTTTTTTAGCAGTTCCAGTTTTTCCAGCGCCTTGCCGGAATCGATTGAATCCTTGGCTAATTCTATCCCCTCTTTTAACGAAACAGCCTTATCCGCGGCATAGATTGCCGCCGCTGCATTTAAAACTACAATATCGCGCTTAGGCCCCGGCTTGCCTTTTAAAATTTCCAAAGCCAGGCCGGCGTTAACAGCCGGGTCAGCTCCGAGTAAATCCGCACGGTTCGCTTTTGTAATCCCGCAATCTTCCGGATGCAGCTCGTAGCTTTTTAATTTACCCTGATGAACTTCGGTAACAAAAGTAACATCAGTGGTAGTTATTTCGTCTAAGCCATCCTGGCCATGCACCACCAAAGCGTGCTTTGAGCCTAATTCAAGCAGAACGCCAGCAACAATCACTGTCCAGCGCCGGTCAAATACGCCGATCAGCTGATGGCTGGCCTGCGCCGGGTTGCTCAAAGGCCCAAGCAGATTAAAAATTGTCCTCCGGCCGATCTGTTTGCGCGCCGGCATTGCGTATTTCATCGCCGGATGCAGATTAGGGGCGAATAAAAATGCTATCCCGACTTCATTCAGGCACTGCTCAATCTTATCCAGCGGTAAATCAATTTTTACTCCCAGCGCTTCCAGGACATCCGCGCTGCCGCATAAACTTGAGACTGAACGATTACCGTGTTTAGCCACGGTAATGCCGCAACCGGAAGCCACAAAAGCGGCTACGGTGGAAATATTAAAGGTGCCGGACGCGTCGCCTCCGGTGCCGCAAGTATCTAACACCGGCTGGCGCGAGGCCTTAACTTTTACGCTGAATTTGCGCATCACGGAAACCGCGGCGGATAATTCTTCGACGGTTTCGCCTTTTTGCGCCAGCTTCTCCAAAAAAGAAACAATTTGGGGGGTATCGGCTTTACCCCCCATGATCTCTTCCATAACCTCAAGCATCGCCCGGTTATCTAAATTCCCGGCTTGCGCTAAAATCTTAATCGCTTCTTCAATCATAATTTCAAGAAGTTAGCCAAAATATCCTTGCCGGATTTAGTCAAAATTGATTCCGGATGGAACTGCACGCCCCATAACGGAAATTCTTTATGCTTGATCCCCATGATCTCTTTTTCTTTGGTCCAAGCGGTTATTTCCAAACAAGACGGCAAGGTTTTTCTCTCGATTAATAAAGAATGATAACGCGTCGCCTCAAAAGGATCGGGTATGCCTTTAAAAATTGTTTTGCGATCATGGTAGATCAGCGATGTCTTGCCGTGCATTAAATTCCTGGCATTGACGATTTTGGCGCCATAAACATAACCGATCGCCTGATGGCCAAGGCAAACCCCTAAAATCGGAATCTTTCCGGCAAGGTTCTTAATAACCTGCGGCGAAATTCCGGCGTTTTCCGGCCGGCCAGGGCCGGGAGAAATGACGATTTTTTTCGGATGCAGCTTTTTGATCTTCTCTAAATTAATTTTGTCATTCCGGAATACTTTAATATCCTGTCCCAGCTCGCCTAAATACTGGACAAGGTTATAAGTAAAAGAATCATAATTATCGATCATCAAAATCATTCTTTTTCTCTCCAAACTTTCGCGCCCAGCCCCTGCATTTTCTGCTCGATATTTTCATAGCCGCGCTCTAAGTGATAAATTCTGGAAATAGCGGTTGTCCCTTTAGCGGCCAAGCCGGCTAAAACCAGGCAAGCTGACGCGCGCAAATCACTAGCCATTACCGGGGCCCCGGATAAATTTTTGATCCCTTCAACAATCGCGTGCGGCCCCTCCCTTAAAATATGCGCGCCCATACGGTTTAATTCCGCCACATGCATAAACCTGTCCGGATAGATCTTTTCGGTAATCACGCTTATCCCGGGGGTCACCGTCATTAAACTCATGATCTGCGCCTGCATATCCGTAGGAAACCCCGGATACGGCAAAGTGCTAACATTAACCGGCTTAAGTTTAGTTCTTAGCCGGGCGCGCACTGTACCATCGGTTTTAGTCAAAAGAGCGCCGGCCTCCTGAAGTTTATCAACCAAGGCGCCCAAATGGCTTAAACAGCAATTTTTAATCCGTATATCTCCATTGGTAATCAAAGAGGCTAAAATCCAGGTCCCCGATTCAATGCGGTCGGGAATAATTTGATGTTCCGCCCCGTGCAATTCCTTGACTCCCTCGATTTCAATAGTCGGCGTGCCGTGGCCTTTAATTTTCGCGCCCATTTTGATCAAAAATTCCGCCAAATCAGCTACCTCCGGTTCACAGGCCGCCGATTCAATAATAGTTTTGCCCCGCGCCAGAGTAGCCGCCATCATCACGTTATCAGTCGCCAAAACCGAAGAGCCATAAACGCCGCCCAAATACATGCTGTTGCCTTTTAGTTTTGGCGCCGACGCATTGACATACCCGGCCTCAATACTAATCTCAGCGCCCAATGCCTTCAGGCCCTTCAGGTGCAAATCAACCGGGCGCACGCCGATTACGCAGCCGCCGGGCAAAGAAACTTTAGCTTTTTTTAATTTACCCAAAAGCGGCCCTAAAACACAAAACGAGGCGCGCATGGTAGAAACCAATTTATAATCGGCAAAAGATCCGGTATCTTTTCCCCTGGCGATCCGCACCGTGCCTTTATCAAATTCCGCATCCTTGCCTAAAGAACGCAAGATCTTCAGCATAGTATTGGTATCGCGCAAACTCGGCACGCCCTTAATCACGCAAGGCTGGTCAGTAAGCAAAGTCGCGGCCATAATCGGTAAAGCAGCATTCTTGGCCCCGGAAACCACTACTTCGCCTTTTAGCCGATTATTGCCTTCAATAACTAATTTATCCATTTTTAGCCACCATTATTCTATCTATGCCGGAATAGTCTTTAATTATTTCTATTATCTCAAAATTTGGCGAATTTTGAAAAATTTTTTCGATTTTTTTTCTTTGGCCAAAGCCGATTTCCATTAACAAATACCCATTGGTTTTTAAATATCCGCCTGCCTGCGGAATTATTTTATGATAAAAATCTAAGCCATCGATTCCGGCGCTTAAAGCCAGGCGCGGCTCCTGCCTTACCTCTAATTGCAGCTGCTCAATCTCTCCTGACGCGATATAAGGAGGGTTGGAAACGATTAAATCATAAGGCGAATCGCAAGAAGGAAATAAATCTGCGCAGGAAAAATTAATTTTATCAATAACATTATGCAGCCGCGCATTTTCGCCAGCGACTTCCAGCGCCTTAACAGAAATATCCGTGGCGAAAATTCTCGCCTGCGGCAGAAGTTTAGCTAAGGAAACCGCGATGCAACCCGATCCCGTACCAATATCCAAAATTCTTACCTCTGCCCTTTTGTCCCTCGCATATTTTATCGCTGTTTCAACCAATATCTCTGTTTCCGGCCGCGGGATCAAAACATCCGGAGTCACTTTAAATTGAAAACCGAAAAAATCCGCCTGGCTTAAAATATATTGTAAAGGCCTGCCGCTAATCCTCTGCTTAAGCGCACCCGCCAATAAAACTGATTGTTCTTTGTTTAAAACAGCTTTTTTATTCCGATATAAATCCTGCCGGCGGCAACCTAAAATATTAGTGAATAATAATTCCGCTTCATCCATTCTTCTGTTCCTCTGATGCTTTAATCAACGCGTCGGATAATTCATCTAAATCACCGTCTAAAACAGCCTCCAGCTGATGCAAAGTAAAATTAATCCGGTGATCGGTAATCCTGCGGTCAGGAAAATTATAAGTGCGAATCTTCTCGCTGCGGTCTCCGGAACCGATCTGCGAGCGCCGTTCGGCGGTAAGTTTTTTAGCTTCCTCTTCCCGCCTTTTATCCAAAATACGCGCGGCCAAAATCCTCATTGCCTTAGTTTTATTCTTGATCTGCGAACGCTCATCCTGACAGGCAACCACTAAACCGGTGGGGATATGCGTAATCCGCACCGCGGAATCGGTCTTTTGCATATGCTGTCCGCCCGGCCCGCTGGAACGATAGGTATCGATCCTTAAATCTTTCTGCTCAATGGCCAGATCCAATTCTTCCGGCTCAACCAAAACCGCTACCGTAGCGGTCGAAGTATGAATTCTGCCCTGCGCCTCGGTCTCCGGCACACGCTGCACACGATGCACTCCGCTTTCAAATTTAAGCCGCTTATAAGCATCCTTACCCTTAACCGCGAAAACCACTTCTTTGTACCCGCCGGCTTCATTGGTACTGGCTGACATCAACTCCACTACCCAGCCTTTGCTTGCCGCGTACTGGCAATACATCCGGTAAAGATCAGCGGCGAACAATCCCGCCTCGTCTCCTCCGGTGCCGGGACGGATTTCCACAATGATGTCGCGGCCGAGATCTTTATCTTCGCCGGTTAAGGCTTTTTTAATTTGCTGCTCCAGCTCTGTTTTTTTCGCTTTAAGATGCTCAATTTCCGCCTCGGCAAGTTCCAGATATTCTTTTTCATGTTTCTCGCCGAGCGCATGCTTTAATTCTTCCAGCTGTTTATCCGCTTCTTTGTACTTTCGGTACAAAGATACCGGATGCGATAAACCGGAAAGCTCTTTGGCAAGCTTAGCGCACTTATCCTGGTCGGAAACAACTTCCGGGCTGGCCAATAAATGCTCCAGCTCCTGATAGCGTTTTTCTAACTTCTCCAGCTGTTCAGACATAAAATATTATTTCTTGGCGTATTTCTTCATAAACTTATCCACTCTTCCGGCTGAATCAACAAATTTCTGCTTTCCGGTAAAAACGGATGACAGGCAGAGCAAACTTCAACTCTGATATTCGGCTTGGTAGAACGGGTATGAATAGTATTGCCGCAAGCGCAAACCACTACGCAATCCTGATACTTGGGGTGAATTTTTTCTTTCATTCTTTCTCTTCCTTTCTTTTATTTAGAGTTCATGCTGTTTAAAAAATCCTCGTTGCTCTTAGTCTTACTCAAACGCTCGATCAGCAACTCCATTGCTTCAACGTTATTCAGCTCATTAAGCACTTTCCTTAATATCCAGGCGCGCTGCAACACTTCCGGTTTTAATAACAACTCCTCGTGCCGGGTATTGGAACGCTTAATATCAATCGCCGGATAAATCCTGCGCTGGAATAAGTTCCTGTCCAGCTGCAGTTCCATGTTGCCGGTACCCTTAAACTCTTCAAAGATGACTTCATCCATGCGGCTGCCGGTATCAACCAAGGCAGTAGCAATGATCGTCAAACTTCCGCCTTCTTCGATCGCGCGCGCCGCTCCGAAAAAGCGTTTCGGTTTTTGCAGGGCGTTAGAGTCAACGCCGCCGGATAAAACCTTGCCGCTGTGCGGGACTACCGAGTTATAGGCGCGGGCCAGGCGAGTGATGCTATCCAAAAGAATAACCACGTCTTTTTTATGCTCGACCAGGCGCTTGGCTTTTTCCAGAACGATTTCCGCTACCTGCACGTGCCTTTCCGGCGGCTCGTCAAAAGTCGAAGAAATTACCTCGCCCTTAACATGCCTTTGCATATCGGTAACTTCTTCCGGACGCTCGTCGATCAAAAGGACAATCAGGATCGTATCCGGATGGTTGGCCATAATTGAATTAGAGATTTTCTGCAAAAGCACGGTCTTGCCGCTATAGGGCTGGGCAACAATCAGGCCGCGCTGCCCCTTGCCGATCGGAGTCAATAAATCCATAATCCGCGTAGAAACCTCCTGCGGGCTCGACTCCAAAACAAACCTCTCTTTAGGATAAACTGGAGTAAGGTTATCAAAAAGCACCTTCTCTTTGGCCTCTTCCGGATTTTCAAAATTAACTGCCTGCACTTTTAAAAGCGCGAAATACTTCTCGCCTTCTTTCGGCGGACGGATCTCGCCCGAAACCGTATCCCCGGTGCGCAGGTCAAACTTCCTGATCTGTGACGGAGAAATATAAATATCATCCGGACAAGGCAGATAATTATAGTTCGGGCTCCTTAAAAAACCAAAACCCTCCGGCAGGATTTCCAATGTCCCCTCGCCGAACATCAACCCCTCTTTTTCCGCCTGGCTTTGCAGGATCTTAAAAATCAAATCCTGTTTTCTCAGGCCGCTGGTGCCGTTGGCGTTTAATTCCTTGGCCAGCTTGTTTAACTCAGTGATCTTCATTTCTTTTAACTTACCGATGTCTAACTTTTCCACAAATTCCTCCTTAAGTATTCAACCTGTTTTTTTGTCTTTTCTATTGTTGAGCTGTTATCTATTACAAAATCCGCTTTGCGGATCTTAGCTGATAAAGGCATTTGAGTATTTAAGCGTTTAACAATATCCGCTTTGGAAAGAGTAGTCCTTTCCAAGAGCCGCGAAAACTGTTTCTTGCGGTCTGCCTTTACCACAACGATCTGATCAAATAAATCAGCCAATTTAGTTTCAAAAAGCAACGGTGCGTCTACCACCGCCAACTTGCATTTTACCCGACTGATCTGTTTTTTAATCTCGGCAATAACCAAAGGATGTATTAGCTTATTCAGCGCTTTTAAAAGCCGCGGATCGTCAAAAACGATTGCCCCCAGTACCTGCCGGTCGATTGCTTTATTTCTTTTTAAAATTCGCTCCCCGAAAAAATTAACCACTTTACGGTAACCCGGCTGCCGCGGCTGGAGTAGTTTATAGCTGATCAAATCAGCGTCAATTACCTTGGCGCCGCTGGCCGCCAATAGCTGGCAAACCGTGCTCTTGCCGGTGCCAAAACTTCCCGTAACCCCCAAAACTATTTTTTTAGGATTTTTTTGCTTTTTCATACAAATGAATATAGCCCTTGGCTGATGCCTCCCAGGAAAAATCAGCCAGCATGGCGTTTTTCTGTAAGAGACGCCACTTATCTGCCTGGGAAAATAATTTTAATGCCTGATCCACGCTTTCCAATAACGCCTGCGGAGTATACTCCGTAAAAACAAAACCATTATCGCTATTAACCGTATCTGCCAATCCGCCGGTTTTGAATACCAACGGCAACGAACCATATTTCAAGCTGATCAATTGTCCTAATCCGCACGGCTCGTATTGAGAAGGCATCAGAAAAATATCGCATCCGGCGTAAATCTTATGCGCTAAACTCTCATCAAATTTAAGAAAAAGCGCTAAGTTCTTGGTAAACTTTGTCGCTACCTGCTGCAAAAGTTTATGGTACTTTAAATCTCCGGTACCTAAAATTACCAGTTGCAGATTATTCTTACAAATTTCTTCCAGGCAAGACGATAACAGGTCAAATCCTTTTTGCTCAGCCAGCCGAGAGACTATGCCGAATAGAGGAATATTTTTATCTACCGGTAAATTAGATATCTTTTGCAAAGCCGCCTTATCTTCTGCCTTGGCGCTTAATCCGCCCGAAGAATACTTGGCAGCAATAAAATCATCCTTAGCCGGATCCCAAACCGAATAATCCAATCCGTTTAAAATCCCAAAAACATCCTCTCTGCGCTTTCTTAACAGGCCCTCCAGGCCAAAACCCAGTTCCTTACTTTGAATTTCCCGGCTATAAGTCGGGCTAACCGTATTAATTACATCGCTAAAAGCGATCCCGCCTTTTAACAAATTAATTTTTCCGTAAAACTCAAAACTTTCCGGATTAAAGTATTTTGGCTCAAGGCCGGTCATCCAAAATTGGCCCTTTTCAAATAACCCCTGATAACCAAGATTATGAATAGTGATCAGACTTTTGGTATTTTTATAAAACGGATCAGCGGCTAACTTAGTTTTCAGGTACGCCGGAATCAAGCCAGTCTGCCAATCATGGCAATGCAGAATATCCGGTTTAAAATTTACGGCCTTGATTATCTCAAGCGACTGCTGGCAAAAATAGGCGAAACGATCCAGGTTATCCGGAAAATCTCCGTGCGTTGTGCCATAAAGCCAGTCGCGTTTAAAGTAAGCGTCATTAGCGACAAAGTACACCTTGATGTTTTTGCCGATCCGCGCGTAATTTATGCCTCCCGTAGTGCGCTGAAGGTCAAATTTACCATCCTGCACGCATTTATAAAACGGCATAACGACCACGACTTCCTGCCCTAATTTTTCCAAAGCCAGCGGCAAAGCCCCGGCGACATCTGCCAGGCCGCCGGTCTTAGCAAAAGGAAAAACCTCTGACGCGCAAAAAGCCAGCTTCATTCCGCCTCCAGCCAATTGGCGCCTTTTTTCATACTAACTAAAACCGGGACTCTCAACTTTAAAACATTTTCCATTTTATCTTTAACCAAAGCGCAAAAATCCTTTGCCTCTTTTTCTTTAAGGTTAAAAACCAGCTCATCATGAATCTGAATCAGCATCTGGCTTTTAAAATCATCCCTTTCAATTGCTTTATCTATTTCGATCATCGCCAATTTTATCAAATCACTGGCCGAACCCTGGATCGGCGTATTTACCGCCTGGCGCTGGGCAAATCCGCGAATAGCCTGATTACGATTATTAATCTCCGGGATATAGCGCCGGCGGTTAAGAATCGTCATCACAAAACCGTCTTTTTCGCAGGCTTTAATCGAATTCTCAATATATTCCTTAACCTTAGGATAGCGGGCGAAATAAGCGTCAATAAACGCCTGCGCCTGATCTGACGGGATATTCAAATCTTTGGCCAAACCAAAAGCGCTTAAGCCATAAACAATGCCAAAATTTACCCTTTTAGCTACATCTCTCATCTGATCGTTAACTTCTGCTTCGCTGATTCCGTAAATCAAAGCAGCCGTAGCCTTATGAATGTCTTTACCGGCACAAAAAGCGCTGATCATATTTTCATCGCCGGATATGTGCGCCAGAATCCTTAATTCAATCTGCGAATAATCACAGGCCAAGAGCAGGCTCTGATCATCTTTAGCTACCACTGCTTGGCGGATCTTGGCGCCGATATCGGTCTTGATCGGTAAATTCTGCAGGTTCGGATTAGAAGAACTTAAGCGCCCGGTTTCGGTGCCGGTTTGATTAAATGAAGCG
>JAKAMF010000056.1 GCA_021813045.1 bacterium
TGGAATACCCAAAGCTGCGATGATACTGCGCGAAAGACAACGGCTGTTCATCTTTATCATATTCGCGCGGAAAATAATCCTTAAGAACATTGTAAGTAGGCCCATTAAGCGCGCGCTTGGAATCAACAATCCTGTAATACTGCGTGATAAAATTGCTCTGCTGGTCAATATCCCATTTATGGCGGTAACGCACTAAATAACGTTGAAATACCTTAGGGATCGAGGCCTCCTGTCCAAGGTCGCCTGATTTATCGCGCTCCTGAGTGTAATAAAGCTTTAAATCTCCTTTACCAAAGTTATCCGTGCGGTATTCCGTTAAAAAACCTTCGGCAATGCCGCGGTAGCTGCGGTAATCCACCATTAATTTACCATCGACATAATCATTAAGCCGGTAGCGCCAGGCAGTAAGCATATAATAGCCCCATTCCTTGCTTTTACCCGGCATCCATTGGCCGCGCATAAATTTATCTTTAAAATACTGCTTAAATTGCGGCAAATAAATGATCGGGACCTGGGTATCCCGGCCAACCGTCATCAGCGTGTCTTTTATCTCAACTTTATCGCCGGGGTAAAATTTCACTTTCTTTGACTTCAAGCGGAAATGCGGCTGGTCATAACTACAGGTAGTAACGTAAGTGCGGCTGGCAATAAATTCTTCATCATTAACTTTATCCAGTTTTTCTGCCCGGCCAAAAAAAGGATTCGCCCGAAAATAGGCATCCATAATAATCCCGGTTTTTTCCACAAAATTATACTTTAAGGACTTACCCTCAATAATGCCCTTTTCGTCTTCCAGGCGGATATGGCCAAAGGCCTCAACGTCTTTAGTAATTGTATTGATGGTAAGTTTATCACAGCTCAATTTTGTCCCTTTCATTACAATAGAGACATTACCCTCGGCAGTGACAAAACTGGAATCCGTGGAGTATTCAACGTGGTCGCCGTTAATGGTTATAGGAGATTTGACGTCTTCAGCTAAGGATATCCCTGAAACGCCAATAAAAAAAAGGAAGGCCAGAAAAAAACTTTTGCGCATTGAGTTTTTCTTTATCTATAAATAATTTCGTAAGTTACCGCTCTGCTTAAATAACTATATTAGTAAAGTATTTTATATGAATTGCGGCATTTTAGCAAGGGATAATTCTCTTATTCGGCGGGCTGGCCAAATACGCTTACCCGGTTCCTGCCAGCGGATTTTGCCTGATAAAGCGCGTTATCGGCCTTCTCCATAATGCTTTGTAATTTTACCGTGCCCGGACCAAATTCAGCTATGCCTATGCTGATAGTCGCCTTTAATTTCTCGTCATAAGCCCTAATCATCTTCTTTTCTACTGTCTGACGGATACGCTGGGCGGCAAACATAGCTCCCTTACAATCGGTTTCTACCAAGACTACGACTATCTCATCCCCGCCCAGCCTGCCCACTAAATCAATCTGGCGCAGGTTTTGTTTAATGATTTCCGATATCTCCCGCAGCACCACATCCCCGACTAAATGGCCAAATTTATCGTTAAATGATTTAAAGTGATCGATATCAATCATTAAGAAAGAAAATTTTAACCCAAACTTGATGCTCCGCTCAATTTCCTGATTAAATCTTTCCAATAAGTGCCTGCGGCTAAGCGTTCCGGTAAGCGCGTCGCTGACTGCCAACTCTTGTATCCGCTGGTAAAGTATCGCCCGCTTAATGGCCAGGCTAAACTGCTGTGATAAAATATAAAAGATTTCCTCATCTTCTTTTTTAACCGGTTTTGCCGCCAGGTACCCGATTGGTTTTTTATCTATTTCTAAACGCAAAATGCTAAAATCGTCCAGGCCGCCGAGATTAACCACTTCCTTTAAATAGCGGCATTCATCAATCTTTAAATATTTGACAAGTTCTTCTTTAAAAAGAGAGAAAACCTTCTCCTCATCCAACGACTTGCAGATGTTTTTAGTAATCTCATAAAACGCAACCATTGTGTTTAGCTGATTTTTCAAACATCCATTTATCTGTTTTAGCTGAAGATTTTCCGCAGACAACTTTTCCCGCCCGGAAGACACTTCCGCTAATTCAGAATTTAATTTTTCTAATTCTTTATTAAACCATCCTAACATTTAACCTGGTTTCTCCCTGCTTCTTTAGCCGCGTACATTGCCGCATCAGCCTTACGGATAAAATCATCTTCCTTGTCCATATCCTGAGAAAAAACCGCCACCCCGATCGAAGCAGTAACTTTTGCCTCTTGCCGGCGGAAATTAATTTTTGACGCTTCGATTACCCCGCGCAACGATTCGGCAATATCCAAAGCCTGCCCCTTATCGGCACCCAGTAATAAAATACAGAATTCTTCACCGCCAAACCTACAGGCTAAATAATTTTGATCGACCAAGAATTCATTAATTAAAGTACTGATTCTTTTTAAAACAATATCTCCGGAAGCATGTCCGAACCTATCGTTATAATTCTTGAACAAATCCACATCCAACATCAAAAGCGAGAGCGCTACTTTCTGCCTGCGGCTGGCTAGGCACTCCTGGCTTAAGCGCTCTAAAAAGTAATTCTTGGTAAAAAGTCCAGTTAGGCTGTCATGAATCGCCAGGTCGCGGGTTTTTTCAAAGAATTCGCTATTTTCTATAGCTACGGCCGCAATATCGGAAATGATCACCAGAAACCGCAGGTCATCCTGATTATAGGCCTGTGGATCCTGACTGTCCAAGCGTAAAATCCCTAAAAATTTATTTTCACTGATTAACGGCGCGCTGATCAACGATCTAACCTGTCTTTTATCCGCGCCCTTTAATTTCTGCGGGTCAAAACGAAAGTCCTTACGGCTGTCTTCAACTAAAAGCGGGCTGGTGTGTTTAACTACCCAAGCGTCGAAAATATCCCCTTCTTTATCTTTGATTATTAACTGATCGTTTTCTTTGCGGGTAGTCAAAAGATTAAGCTTCTGGCGGGATTGATCGACTAAATATAAAAGGCAGGCTCCCTTATTCCGGCTGACTAAAGAAAATACGATATCCGCCAGGGTGTTGATGACATATTCAAGCCCTAAGTCCTGGTTGATTTTTTCAATAATATTTTTGAGATTGTTATAGCGGTTGATTTTTTCTTCTAGAGAGGAGTTACTTTGGGAGAGTTTAAGGTTCTCATCTGCCAGGATATTGCTTTCTTCCTGGCAACGGCGGATATTAAACCTTAATTGCTCGCTGCGCTTATTAAAAAGCAGCATTGGCTTTTGGCTTTTTTAAACTATTGTTTCTTCTGTCTCTTTGTCAAAAAAATGGACCTTGCTCATATCAAAAACCACATCCATATCCTGATTGACGTGCGGACGATCATGTGCGCCTACGCGGGCGATAAAAGTATGGCGGCCGGTATTCAGATAAAGATAAACTTCCGAGCCCATCGGCTCAACTACTTCACAGTTAACTTTAATGATGTTTTCCGCGGGCGCCTCTGAAACAAACAACTTATCGTAAATATCTTCGGAGCGAATGCCAAAAATCACCTCTTTGCCCAAATAAGGGGTCATCACTTTATACATATCCTCAACCAGCCTAATCATGATTTTCCCTTCATCAAAATATATCTTGCCGTCTTTTTTCAGGATCCGGCCGGTCATAAAATTCATCGGCGGAGTGCCGATGAATCCGGCGACAAATTTATTTTTAGGATGGTCATAAACCTGTATGGGATCGGCCACCTGCTGAAGTACGCCGTTTTTCATTACGGCGATCCGATCGCCCATAGTCATAGCTTCTACCTGATCATGGGTAACATAAATAATCGTGGTTTGCAATTTAATATGCAGTTTATGAATTTCTGTGCGCATCTGCACGCGCAGCTTAGCGTCAAGGTTGCTTAAAGGTTCATCAAAAAGAAAAACCAGCGGCTTTCGGACAATCGCCCTGCCCAAGGCAACGCGCTGGCGCTCGCCGCCGGAGATTTCCCGCGGCCGGCGCTGCAATAAATGCTTAATACTCAAAATATCCGCCGCTTCGTTAACGCGCTGGATAATCTCCTGTTTAGGATAATGCCGTAACTTCAGGCCAAAAGCCATATTCTCAAATACGGTCATATGCGGATAAAGCGCATAGTTCTGAAAAACCATGGCGATATCGCGGTCTTTGGCCGGAACATCATTGACCATTTTATCGCCGATGTAAAGATTACCTTCGGTAATCTCTTCTAATCCGGCGATCATTCTTAAGGTTGTGGACTTTCCGCATCCGGAAGGCCCGACTAAAACCATAAATTCTTTATTTTCCACGCCGAGATTTATGTTATCGACTACCCTCGCCCCGCCGGGAAAAGCCTTACAAACATTTTTTAAACTTACCTGCGCCATATTCTCCTCATTTCGTTCTGCAAAAATCTAAATGCCAAATATTATACCGTATTAACTCAGATAGTCAAGCAAATGACTTAAAGTATTTTTTAGGTTCTTGCGATGGACAATCATATCCACCATGCCGTGTTCCAGTAAAAATTCCGAACGCTGAAAACTCGGAGGGAGCTTTTGACGGATAGTCTGCTCTATTACCCGCGGCCCGGTAAAACCCAACAATGCTTTAGGTTCGGCAATCGTAATGTCTCCGATTCCGGCAAAAGAAGCCATTACTCCGCCCATGGTCGGATTGGTTAAAATAGAAATAAAAGGCAGTTTGCTTTTTTTATGATAACCCAAAGCAGCCGAAGTCTTGGCCATTTGCATCAGGCTGAACATTCCTTCGTGCATACGTGCCCCGCCGCCCGAACCGGAAATGATAATTACCGGCAATTTATTTTTTGTGGCGTATTCCACTGCGCGGGTGATCTTTTCCCCTACGACCGAACCCATTGAACCCATAATAAAACGGGAGTCGGTAACCGCAATTACCGACCTCTTACCCTCAATCAGTCCGACTCCGGTAATTGCCGCTTCCTTCAAACCCGTGGCCTTTTGGTCCTGTTCTAATTTATCTTTATAGGTTTTCGGGCCTTTAAAATTGAGCGGATCGTCGGAAATCATATCCTTATCGAATTCCTCAAAAGTATCCTTATCAATAAGCAGATTGGCCCGCTCGTAAGCGCTGAGAGTAAAATGATAATTACACTTCGGGCAAACTTTCAGGTTTTCCTCTAAAGTCTTATTATACAGTGCCTCGGAACACTCCTCGCATTTTGTCCAAAGGCCCTCAGGAATATCCTTCTTTTTTAAACGAACAATCGTATATTTTGGTTTACCAAATAACGCCATGGATGAGCGGATAACTTACGACAGCGCGAAGCGCAACGTAAGTTATAGCCCCGCTTGCGGGGCGTCCGCGAATTTATCCATCGCCTGCGAAAAAAATCCTATTGTCTCTTCTAGGATTTTTTTTCGCGCTTAGGCGAGGGACTAAGGTTAATTATGCCAAATTTTCAATACCCAATTACTCCAGCTTGTTGACCGCCAGACCAGATAAAACTTTCGGATAAAAGAAAGTTGACTTGGCCGGCATTTTCTCTCCGGCCAAAGCGATCTTCATAATCTGCTGGACTTTTACCGGATTTAAAAAAAAGGCAGCTTTGCGCTTATCCTGATCGACTGCCTCTAATAACTCTTCTTCGTTATTATTAAACTGTATTGCCTCTTTATCTTCTAAATCCAGCCCCAGGCAATTTTTTAAAATCAAATAATTAAGGATCGAAACATCCAGCAGCCGGTATTCCGCCGGTTTGTCGCTGATGAATTTATCTAAAATTTTAACATTCTTTAAGCGCAACAGCCAGAACTTTTTATGGTGGTACATTCCGATTATATGCTCTTGGCTGCCGGCCTTAGCCAACAGAAAAAAGAATTTATTCTTATCTTTAACTTCCTCTATATCAAAATTCGGCTCAACTTTTTTCTTAAAGTCATCCTGATCTAATTCCGCGGGCAAAGCGACTAACCTGTGGATCGCCATAATCGTCAGGCCGCGCGGGTCAAGATTGGTAAAATAGCTCAACAAATAGTTAACGCTTTCCGCATCTTCCGGCTTGCCCGGCTGCCTTAAAACCTGGTCGCGGTAATTACAAGCCACCTCGTAACGATGATGCCCGTCAGCGATAAAAATACTCTCATCGGACATCTTTTCGCTAAATGCCTTTAAAATTTCCGGATCAGTAATCCGCCAAAGCTTATGGCTGGTTTTTTCGCTGTCAATAACATCGATAAACGGCTCGTGCTTAGGAAGGTATTTTTCGCGGATACGGTTGATCAGCCGAAACTTATCCTCAAAAACCACAAAAATCGGGCTGAGATTGGCCTTAACTTGTTTTAAGAGGCTCATGCGGTCTTCTTTTGCCGCGGACCGGGTGTGTTCGTGGGTATAAACACGGGAATTATTATCTCCCAGGCGCAAAAGCGCCAAAAACCCATAACGGGTTTTCTTTTCGCCCTTTAAATTATACTCCTGGCTGTAAAAATAAATTGCCGGAGCGTCATCTTGCGTTAAGATTGAATTTTTCTGCCAATCCCGGAACAGCTTGCCGGCCCTTTCATATTTATTATCATTAGCGTCGCGGGGAAGCAGAATATGAATAAAATTATGCGGGTCTAATTGATGAAAATATTCCTGGCGGGACGGAGAAATCACGTCATACGGCGGGCAAACCACTTTGGATACATCTTTAATTTTTTGCTGGTTAAAAACTACCGCTTTAAAAGGCTTTACTTTAGTCATCGATAAAATGCTCCCGCAATTAACCCGCCTAAACAATCCATAACTACGTCGAGAATCTGCGCCGACCTGCCCGGGACAAATGACTGATGATATTCATCGGTCAACGCGTAAACCAGAATAATTAAAACAGCTAAAACTAAAACCTGTCCCCGTCCTGCCTTAGGATAATACTGTTTAATCAAACGACAGAGCAAATAAGCAAAAACAGCGTATTCAACAATATGAAACACTATATCCTGCCCGGTGAATAATTCCGGAACGTCTTTCCCGGGTAGGGAAGAAAAACCAAAAATTATCCCGGCGTAAAAAATTACCGGCAGCCAATAGAAGAAAAACAGCTTTCGGAAATTAATGCGTGCCGGAGCAGCCACCGCAGCCTTTATTTGCGTGAGGACAACCGGCAGGAGGATTGGCTGGCTTATTATCCTTACGGTAATCCGTAGCGTAAAAACCAGAACCCTTAAAAATTATCCCTGCTCCCGAGCCAATCAAACGTTTAACTTTTTTGCCGCATTTCGGGCATTTCGTCAACGGCTTATCATTCATCTGCTGAAATGCCTCAAAGACATTCCCGCAGGAACTACATTCATAATCATAGGTAGGCATTACTTTATCTCCTTGCGTAGAAAACGCACGCCGGCCAATCCGATAAGGCCGGGCGTTACTTAAATGCTTTCTTTATTTTATCTGCAAAACTGCCGTTTTCAATATCTTCACCGCTTGCGCGGGCAAAATCCTCGATCGCCTTACGCTGCTGAGCATTCAGGCGGCTGGGAATTTCCACATTGACTTTTACCAGCTCATCGCCATGTTCTCCGCCATGGACATCCGGGATGCCTTTATCGCGCAGCCGAAAAACCTTATTGCTCTGTGTGCCGGGAGGAATCTTCATTTTTACTTTACCTTCCAAAGTAGGCACTTCGATCTCTCCGCCTAAAATCGCCTTACTTAAACTAATCGTCTCTTCAATAAGAATATCGTTGCCATGGCGCTGAAAAATTTCATCCGCCAATACTTCGATAATCACATAAAGGTCTCCGCTGCCGCCGGCGCCTGCCTCACCCTCTCCGCGCATCCGTAAATGCGATCCGGTATCGACTCCCGCGGGTATCTTAACCCTAAGCTTATGCGTGTTCTTTACCCGGCCCTCGCCGCGGCATTGCGGACAAGGAGTCTGAATAATCTGGCCCTCGCCGCGGCAACGCGGACAGGTCTGCGCCATTTGAAAAAAACCGTTGGAAACCACGGTCCGGCCCTGCCCTTTACATTGCGGACAAACAACCTGTTTTGATCCGGGTTTAGCGCCGCTGCCGGAACAGACATTACAGGTTTCATAGCGGGGTATATTAATTAATTTTTCCGTTCCCTTGGCTGCTTCTTCCAGAGTAATCTCAACCGTTATTTCCAGGTCTCTGCCGCGGCGCTTACGGCTTCCGCCGCCGGATTGCCGGCTGCCGCGCCCGCCAAAAATATCAAACCCCAAGTCAGAAAAGATCTCTTCAAAAAGCCCGCTGCCCATGCCATAATCGCCCATCCCCTGAAACACGGTATTAAAATCCGCGCCCTTAAAAATATCCTCCTGGGCGTATTTCTGGTCAATCCCGGCATGGCCGTATTGGTCATAAAGCGCGCGCTTATTGGCGTCAGACAAAACCGCGTAGGCCTCAGAGATTTCCTTGAATTTTTCTTCAGCTTCCTTTTTCTGCTCATGCGGCACGCGGTCAGGATGATAGCGCAGCGCACATTCCCGATAGGCCTTTCTGATCTCGTCTAAGGAAGAATTCTTCT
>JAKAMF010000057.1 GCA_021813045.1 bacterium
ATGCTCTAAATTCTTCAAATTTACCTCAGCCCAAGTCGGCCGAAAACCTATTAATTTAGTATTCATCATTTCCATTGACGGTTTGCAAGGCACAAGACACAAGGCACAAGTAGTAGCAATAACATTGTTCTTACTTGTGCCCTGTGCCCTGTGCCTTGTGCCTTGTTACAACCTGGCAATCCTGCGGGTATAAATAAACCGGCTCGAGATCAAAACTATTATTTATTTCTTTACGTTCGATTTTTTCCAGGGCCAACCGGATAATATTGCGGCCTTGCGGCTGCCAATAATCTTTATCGGCTAAAACACAGCGCTTAATACCTTTTAAAAAAACCTGGCGGTACAAATCCAGCGCGTCTGCCGTAACTAAGCATTTCGGCTTGGCTTTTTTAGCCAGCTCTTCCGGCTTTAATAAAAGATAATCCGAGGTTCTTTTTATCTGCCCGTTTTTATGCCGATAAAAACAGCCGTAAACTAAACCGCGCTTAGCATCGCTGGCAACTAAAATATCGCCTTCTGCCGCGATATTACAGGCAATATTATCTAAAGTCGAAACGCCAATCGCCGGTTTTTGCAAACTCCAGGCCAGGCCCTTGATCGCGCTTACGCCGATACGGCTGCCGGTAAATGACCCCGGCCCTAAGCCGCAGGCCAGATAATCCAAATCCTCCGGCTGCCAGCCAAGCGCTTGTAAAATCCGTTTGATGGCCGGCACTAAAAGCGCCAAATGCTGGCGGTCAAGCAATAAATTGTATTCGCTTACCTTGCCGTTATCATAAACGCCGATGCAGAGAAATTTAGTGGCAGTATCAATGCCTAAAATTTTCATTTCCAACGCCCCAATAATTGGCTGTACCTTTTTCCCGCTGCCTTAAACTCCAGCAGCCTTATTTTATCACCCTTAATCGATAATGCAACTTTCAGGTATTCTTTAGGCGCTAACTTTCCTAAGCGTTCAGCCCACTCTATCACATTAATGCCGTCGGCGTAAAAATATTCTTCTAAACCCAAAGCCAGAATATCACCGCTATTTTTAAGCCGGTAAAGGTCAAAATGATTGAGAATCAGCTTATTTTTAGCCTGGTTAGAACGGATCAAGACAAAGGTCGGGCTGATAATTTTATCTTTATCGATTCCCAGCCCCTGAGCAATGCCCTTAGTAAATACAGTCTTGCCCGAGCCGAGGTCACCGCATAAACAAACAATATCGCCCGGCTTAAGCTGTTTAGCCAGCTTCTTGCCTATATTAACGGTCTGCTTTACGGAACGAGAAATAATTTTCATTGGATTAATCTTTTAATATTTTCCTGATAAGGAGGGCGAAGAACTCCCTTATCCGTGATGATCGCGCTGATCAGCTCATGGACAGTAACATCAAAAGCCGGATTATAAACCTTAACTCCTTCCGGAGCAATCGGCTGGCGGGAAAACAGGCTGACTACCTCTTCCCGGCTGCGCTGCTCAATAATAATTTCTTTGCCGCTTTTAATATTTAAATCAAAAGTAGTTGAAGGAGCAGCGATATAAAAAGGGATTTTATGGTATTGGCTTAAAATCGCCAGCCCCAAAGTGCCGATTTTATTCGCCGCATCGCCATTAGCGGCAATCCTGTCTGCTCCGGCAATCACACAGTTAATCCTGCCTTGGCGCATCAAAAAACCGGCGGTATTATCACAGATCAAAGCAGTATCAACGCCGTTTTTGAGCAATTCCCAGGCAGTTAAACGCGCTCCCTGCAAAAGCGGACGGGTTTCACAGGCAAAAACCTTGATTTTTTTGCCCTGCGCTTTCGCGCTATAAATTACTCCCAAGGCGGTGCCGTAATCAATGGTTGCCAAAATCCCGGCATTACAAACTGTTAAAATAGTATCTCCGTCTTTAATCAATTCCGCGCCGTATTTGCCGATTTCGCGGCAGGATTGCTGGTCAATTTTAATAATCTCCAGGGCCTTTTGTAAAATTAATTCTTTAATCCGGCTGACTGGTTTGTCCTGATTAGCCAGAGCAGCCTGGCGCGCCTGTTCTAAGCCCCAGAATAGATTGCGCGCGGTCGGCCGGGAAGAACCCAAGTAAGCGATTACCTTATCCAGCTCATTTTTAAATTGCGTAAAATTTTTTGCCGGCGAATTTTTAATCCCTAAATATACTCCCAAACTGCTGGCCGCGCCCAATGCCGGAGCGCCGCGCACTTTTAATTCCTTAATTGCTTGGCTTAGGCCCTTAATATTCCTGATTTCCAAATAAACGAGTTTGCGCGGCAGGCAGGTCTGGTCAATGATTCGGATAGCATTATCGCGCCATTCTAAAGTAGTTAAACTCATATCTTTTTCTCTAACTCCTCTATCTTTTTCTTAATTTGTTTTCTGATGCTGCGGCAGGAGCCGGGCTTCAACAGCTCCAGCACTTTTTTATAAGCTGCCAGCGCCCCTTTAATATCGCCAAGATTGTATAAGGCATCAGCTAAATTATCATAAGTTACCGGACGCTGCGGGTCAAGCGTTAGCGCCTTTTTAAAACATTCGATTGACTCCCGGTAACGGCCCAGGTTGTTCAAAAGCCAGCCTTTATTATGATGGATGGTGGCGAAATCCGGCTCAACCCTGATGCCCATGTCAAAAAAATAGAATGCCTTATCCAGAATACCCAGCTCTACCATACACAGCGCGCGGTCGTTAAAACTAGCTCCGTCATTAGGGTTAATGCTGATCGCCCGGTCAAAATGTTCTATGGCAATGGCAAAATTTTCTTTGATAATTTCAACCTGGCCTTTAAAATACTCGACCTCGCCGGCCAGTTTTTTCTTTTTAGCTAAATTCAATCCCTTACGGGCAAGCTTCATCGATTGCGCTTTAGTGCCGTAGGTAATCGCGTCGTCTAATTTTAAACGTAAATCAGTTAATTGGCTGTTTTTACTCATAATCCGATTATTTTAGCAAATAAGCTCTTGCCAACTTTGATCGCGGCAGCCGGACAGGCCTCCTGGCAGCAAAAACAGGAAATACAGTTGGCATAATTAAAAACTACGCCGCGTTTACGCATACTGATTACTTTATTCGGACAGGCCTCAACACAGGCCCCGCATTTAATACAGTTTTCCCGCAGGGTAACCGGATAATATTTAATTAGCTTTTTCAAGATCCCTGCCGCCAAGAGAGGGATTTTCTTTTTAAGACTTGTCTGCGGCAGGACAAACGGCCGGGCAGGCAAAACATCGGCTAATTTTTCCGCCGGGAATTCGATAGCATTAATATCCGCGCAGCCAATGCCGCGGCTGACTGCTTCTTTAATGCTGGCGACATCTTCCGGCCGGACTCCCATTATCTTAGCCAAAACGCTATCGATTGCCACGCAATCAACTCCGGCGAAGATCAACCCCAGGTCGCGCAGCTTACCGCTGGTTGCCGGGCCGTCGCCCTCCATTGCCGTAATGCCGTCAACAATAGTCAAGGCCGGCTTAGCCTCCTGATAGATATCAACCAGGATCCGGTTAAATTCTTCCGGCTGAAAATACTTTTTATGCAGCTCGGTTTTATGCGTACCCCAAACCAGGCCGAAAAGATTTTTTACTGCCCCGGTCAAAAGGGTTAAATCGTGAGTCTTAAACTTAGGCAAACTTACTAAATAATCGCAATTATCCAGCCAGGTAGTTAAGGGAAAATTTTTCCTCCAGCGCTTATGCTCAAACTTAACCAGGCTTACGCCTTCCTGCTGACAAACAGGCCTGATCCCGGAACGCTGATAAACATCATCTACATTTTCCGCTTGATTACCCCAGACGCTCGGCCCGTCGCCGACAAAAATCTCGCAGTTAATTTCTTTAAGCAGCTTGATTACCGAACGGACGATTTCCGGATGAGTGTCTATTCCCTTTTCCGGCTCGATCGCCATCAGGAGATTCGGCTTAACCAGGACTTTTGAATTCGGCTTGATAAATTTAGCTATCCCGCCGAGCGAGCCCACTGCCTGCCGGACCCCTGCCTCTACTAAATCCGGCTGATAATCCTTGCACCTGACAATCGAAACTTGCGGGTTCATTCTAAACAAAAGAATTTTCTGGCGTTATTGGTTGTAGCATCTGCTATTTCAGCAAAACTGATTCCCCGGATTTGCGCGATATATTCTGCTAACAGTTTAACCTGAAACGGCTCATTACGCTTGCCGCGGAAACCTTCCGGAGACAAATACGGGGCGTCGGTTTCCAGCATCATCCTGTCTATCGGGCAAATCCGCGCAATCTCACGCAGATTTTGCGCTTTTTTGTAGGTAATATTACAGGTAAAAGAAACTAGAAAACCTAAATCCAAGCAAGAACGCAAAAAATTCTCATCCCCGGAGAAACAATGCACTACCGCCGGCAAAGGCATAAATTCTTTAATAATTTTAATCGTGTCTTCATCAGCCGAACGGCTGTGCAAAACCACCGGTAATTTTAATTCTTTGGCCGCGGCGGCGAGCTTACGAAACAAATCCCGCTGTTTATCGACAGGAGAAAAATTTTTGAAATAATCCAGGCCGATCTCACCGATCGCTACGACTTTTTTATTTCGCGCCAAGCCTTTTATAGTTTTAGCGGTATCTTCCGGTGCTTGGGCTGCCTCATGCGGATGCACGCCGACTACCGCGTAGATATTTTTATATTTTTCCGCCAACTCCACTGAACCGGCCGATCCCTTTAAGCTGGAACCGATATTAATAATGACCCCCACGCCGCTATCTTTAGCGCGCTCAACTACCTGATCGCGGTCCTGGTCATATTCTGGAAAATCTAAATGGCAATGCGTATCTATCAGCATGTCGTTCGTTAGGATTTCTTTGAAGTATCGATGCGCGGGAATAAGGGCTGGCCCTTTTTTATTATATCGGCGCCCAATTGCTCTTTGATCAACGCCGAAGTGGCCGGCATAAACGGCGCGACCTCCTGGGAAACCTTCCTGATCACTTCCACCAATAAACGGATAAAGGCCTTAAGCTCTTCGGTTTTGTTTTCCTTGGCTAAATTCCACGGCTTAGTCTCTTCGACATACTTATTAGCCATGGCAATCAATTCCCAGATTTTTTCTAAGGCCTGCTCAAAAGCAAAACCAAAACCTTGGTTAAATTCAGCGGTTATTTCCCCGGAAAGGGCCTTGATCTTATTTTTTATCGCCTCGCCGGAAAGATCAAAATTAATTTTATCGATTTCTATGCCCGGCACAGCCCCCTGATAATACTTCTCCACCATAGTCAGTGTCCGGTAAATCAGATTGCCTAAATCATTGGCTAAGTCGCCGTTGAATCTTTTGATAATCGCTTCTTCGGAAAAATTTCCATCATTGCCAAAAACAGCGTCGCGCAGAAGAAAATAACGATAGGTATCAATACCGTATTTATTAGCCATATCCAGGGGATTGACCACGTTGCCCAATGATTTGGACATCTTGGCTTGATCGATCAGCCACCAGCCATGGGCAAAAATAGTATCCGGCTGACGGATACCCAAGCATTCAAGCATAATCGGCCAATAAACCGCGTGGTGCCTTAAAATATCCTTGCCCATCAAATGCACTACTTTCGTATCGTTATCCCACCATTTCGAAATATACTTGCCATTGGCGTCAAATTCGCCTACCGCGCTAATATAGTTGATTAACGCGTCAAACCAGACATAGGTCACATGCTGCGGGCTGAAAGGCAAAGGAATACCCCAGCTCAAGCGTTCCTTGGGCCGGGAAATACAAAGGTCCTCCAGCTGGTTATTCTTTAAAAAACCCAGCACTTCGTTGCGCCGGGTAGCCGGCAAAACAAATTCCGGGTTTTTCTCTATGTGCCCCTGAAGCCATTCCTGGTATTTTTTTAATTTAAAAAAATAATTTGTCTCGCTGATTCTCTCCAGCGGCCGTTTGCAATCCGGGCAAAGCTGCTCGGTTATCTGGGTCTGGGGCCAGAATGTTTCGCAAGGCGTACAATACCATCCTTCATAGCGCGCCTGATAGATATCGCCTTTGGCATAAAGAATTTCCAATACCCTGCGCACCGTCTTTTCATGGCGTTCTTCGGTAGTGCGGATAAAATCATCGTATTTTATGCCCAGCCTTTCCCATAAATCACGGAAACGGCCGGAAACCTTATTCACGAATTCCTGCGCGCTTAAACCCGCCTCATCCGCGGCCTTTTGAATCTTCTGCCCATGTTCATCGGTACCGGTGAGAAACCAAACATTCCCCTCGCCCAGCCCCTGCCGGTTATACCTTGCCAGGACATCCGCGGCGATATTGGTATAGGAATGCCCGATATGCGGAGAGGCATTAACGTAATATATTGGTGTAGTGATATAGTATTTTTTCTTCATGCTTGCGCCTTACTTATATTTTACCTCGACGACTGTCCCATCTTCCAGCTCTACCGAAGCCGCGCGTTTAAAAACATTCACGCCGATAACCTTGCCTTTGCCCTGCGGGATAGTAATACGCTCGCCTTCGCGCGGCAGGCCCTTGGATAACATTTTATAGGTCTCATATTCAAAAGAAAGGCAGCACATCAAGCGGCCGCAAAGCCCGTATATCTTCGGGGGGTTTAACGGCAGGCCCTCTTCTTTGGCCATCTTGATCGTTACCGGTTCAAAATCTTTTAAAAACCGCGCGCAGCAAAGTTCCCTGCCGCAAGGCCCAAACCCGCCGAAAATCTTGGCCTCATCGCGCACGCCGATCTGGCGCAATTCAATCCGCGCCTTAAAAATCTTAGCCAGGTCTTTAACTAAATTGCGGAAGTCCACTCGTCCGGCGGCCGTAAAATAAAAAATTATTTTCGAACGGTCAAAAGAATATTCCGCCTGCACTAATTTCATATCCAGCTTATGTTCAGCGATTTTCCTATTACAGGCGCAAAAAGCCTCTTTGGCTTTTTTACGGTTTTCTTCAATCTGCTTTAAATCAGCGGCAGTGGCGATCCTGACGATCTTCTTGGGCTGCTCTTTTGATTCCTTGTCTTCCGTAGCTTCTTTACCGCCGACAATTTGGCCGTAATCCAATCCGCGGTCATGTTCGACAATAATATAATCGCCTTCTTTTATATTTAAATCGGACGATGGCTGATAAAAAAACACCTGCCCGAAATCACGCAGCCTAACAAATATTTTATTTTCCATTTTATCCTCTAGTTTGACAAAACTGCTTTCAAATTCGCCAGCAGTAATTTAACGTTAATATTTTGCTCGATCCGTAAAGCTGAATCCGAAATACAGCTTAACACATTATCCAAATGCCCAAAAGAATGCGCGGCAGATATTTTTTTTAAATCCTGCCGGCGGTCATAATTAATTAGCTCTGTTTCTGCCAGCCCTTTCTTATATAAATAAATATCCCTGTACCAGACATTGAGTATATTCAAGATATTCCTTAAATCCCGCCTTTCCTTAACCATAAACTTACCGTCAATAATTTCATTTTTACTGAAAAACAGCCCTTCTTCTTTTAATTTTAAGGCGTAACCCAGCCGGCCTTCGCAATAATAGGCCAAAAAATGGCTGCAATTATAATCCAGGCCGTATTTTTTCTGCAAAACCTGCCTTAATTCCTGGCGCTGCATCCCGGAAAATTTTATTGGCTGGCAGCGGGAAGTAATCGTTTTAAATAACAGCGACGGCTTAGAGCTGACCAGGATCAGCAAACTATCCCGCGGCGGCTCCTCCAGTGTTTTTAAAAGCGCGTTAGAGGCCTCGGCAGTCATATCCTGCGCTTCATCAATAATAAAGACCTTTTTTTTGCCTTCGTAAGGCCGCAAGCTGATATTTTTTTGCAAAGCCCGGATATGGTCGATCCGCACTGCCTCAGACCCGCCGGAATCTTTTTTGGCCTGGCCCGCCTCTGACTCTATAACGGTATGGCAATCAATCAAAAACACATCCGGATGCTGGCCCTTACTGACCTTTAAACATGACGGGCACTGCTCGCAAGGGTCTAAATTATTATTCAGGCAGTTAACCGCCTTAGCCATGGCCAGCGCGGCTAATTTTTTGCCCACGCCTTGCGGCCCGCAAAAAAGCAATCCGCGGCCGCTTAAGGCGCCGCTCAAATACTGCTGGATAATTTCTATCGGCCTGGACTGGCCCTGGATATCAGCGAAGGACATTTTCCGCAATCGCCTTTCTGATTCTTTCCTGAGTGATATTTTTATCCGCGGCGACTTTGATTACCTTGATCCTGGCCGGGTCAAGTTTAGCCAGCTTAAAATAGCCCTGGCGCACGCGGTTATGGTAAGCAATAGACCTTTGCTCAATACGATCGCTGATCCCCGCGCGATGGCTCAAGCCCTTTTTCAC
>JAKAMF010000058.1 GCA_021813045.1 bacterium
CTGCCGGGGCAAAGATCGCGATCGGCCACGGCCAGATGCCGGCAAAAGTGCTTGAACAGGTAATGCTTGATTTCTTAACCGGCAAAATCGATGTGCTGGTTTGCACAATGATTATCGAATCCGGAATCGATATTCCGAACGTTAATACGATCATTGTGAATAACGCTCATTGTTTTGGTTTATCGGATATGCACCAGCTGCGCGGCAGGGTGGGCAGGTTTGACCGTCCGGCCTACGCTTATTTTATGGTTCCCCGCAAAGAACTATTGGAACAGGAAGCCCAGAAACGGCTGGCGGCAATTGCCGAACACAGCCAGTTAGGCGCGGGGTTCAAGATTGCCATGGAGGACCTGGAATTGAGAGGAGCGGGAAATTTATTAGGCATCCAGCAGCACGGTTTTGTGGCTGCGGTAGGATTTGACCTTTATTGCCGTCTTTTGCGGGAAGCGATCGGCGGCTTTCAGAAAGCAGGTTTAGGATGAGGAAACTTTTATTTTGGTTTTTATTTGTGCCTTGTGCCTTGTGTTTTGTGCCGCCGTGTTATGCGCAAGAGAAGATCGTTGCCATCGTTAACAAAGAAATTGTCACCCAGAAGGATTACAATGATTTTATTAGTTTTATGCGCATGCAATTAAGCCAGGAGTATAAAGGCGCAGAGCTGGATAAAAAGATGGAATCAATGAAAAAAGAGCTTTTAGACAAATTGATCGAAGACCGGATTATCCTGCAGGAAGCCGAAAAGCTTAAGATAATCATCAGCCCGGAGCGTATCCGTGAAAGGGTTGACGGCTTGCGCCGGCGCTATCCTTCCGACGCGCATTTTCAGCAGTCATTAAGGGCGCAAGGCCTGGTACAGGCTGATTTAGAGGCCAGGGCACGCGAGCAGATGTTGATGTACGCGGTAATTGAGGAAAAGGTCCGTAAAAACATCCTGATCACCCCCAGCGAAGTCACCGAGTATTATAATCAGCATGCTGAGGAGTTTATCGCCCCGGAGACCGGTGATTTTGATTCGCTTACGGCAATTGACCGGGATACGGCTGTTTCTGCTGCCCGGGATTTAAAAAGAGGCAGGGATATAAACGAGGTAATCAACGAGTTTTCTCTTTCCTATAATAAGGTTGATTTGGCCCGCGGACAGCTTAAAAAAGAAGTTGAGGATGTTATTTTTAGCCTTAAGCCGGGCGAGGTCTCTGAGCCGATCGAAATCGCGGAAAAGTATTATGTTTTTCGTCTGAATAAATTTAACCCTCCCCAAAAGCGCACGCTTGCCGAATCGCAAGAAGATATCCGCAATTACCTTTTCGGTAAAAAAATGCAGGAATCTATGGAAAAGTGGATTGCCGATTTAAAAAAGCGCTCGTTTATCAAAATACTCTAAAATGAAACTCAAGGTAGGCATTACTATAGGCGACCCGGCAGGTATCGGGCCGGTAATTGCCCAAAAGGCCCTGAAGAAATTAAGCGGGCTGGCTGATTTTACCGTCATCGGCAGCGCCAGAGGATTTTGCCCGGGTAAAATGAACCGTCAAACCGGCAAGGCGTCGCTGAATTTTTTAGACCAGGCGCTGGGCCTGCTGGCGGATAAGAAAATTGACTGCTTGGTGACTTGTCCGGTTTCCAAAGAAGCAATTAATAGAAGCGGGGCGCATTTTAGCGGGCACACCGAATATCTGGCGCAGAAAACCAATACCCGCGATTATCTGATGATGCTTCTTAACGATAGCCTGAAATTTATTTTGCTCACCCGGCATATCCCTTTAAAAGATGTTCCTGTTGTTTTGCGCCGGGTGGATTTAAAAAAGACGGCATTGCTTGCCGATCAATATTTAAAGAGGTTTTTTAATATCAAAAATCCGAAACTGGTTATTTGCGGAGTTAATCCGCATGCCTCGGATAACGGGCTGATTGGCCGGGAAGAAAATCTGCTGCTTAAGCCGGTATTAAAAAAGTTAGGCCGGATTAAAATCTGCGGCCCGTTGAGCGCGGATGTGGCGATCGCGCAAATGCTGGATAAAAAATACGATTGCGCCTTGGCGATCTACCATGATCAGGCGCTGATCCCTTTGAAATTAATCTCTGCGCAGAGCGGGGTGAATATTACTTTGGGCCTGCCCTTTGTGCGCACATCGCCTTTGCACGGCACCGCTTTTGATATTGCCGATAAGCCGCGATTAGCCGATCCTTCGTCGTTGATCGCCGCGATTAAACTCGCCATAAAATGCGCGTCAAACCTAAAAAACGCCTAGGCCAGAATTTTTTGGCCGATGGCAATATCCGCCATAAAATAATCGCTGCCTGTGAATTCGGGCCGGATGATTCAGTCTTAGAGATCGGCGCCGGGCAGGGAGAGATGACCGGCTTGATTGCCGGGCAGGTAAAGCAGGTCTATGCCCTAGAGCTTGACTATGGGCTCGCCGGGTTATTAAAAAATAATCTCGCCGAAATTAAAAACCTGGAAATAATCAATCAGGATGTGCTGAAGTTTGATTTTAAAAGTTTTCTTAAAAACATCAAAGGTAAAATAACCGTCTTTGGCAATATCCCTTATTATATTACTACGCCGATCATTGAGCGTTTGTTGGAAAACCGGGAAAAAATCAAGGTCGCCTATTTGACCGTGCAAAAAGAATTCGCCCAGCGGGTCGTCGCCGGGCCGGGCAGCAAGCAATTCGGCAGCTTAAGCTGTTTCCTGCAATATTTTACTCAAGCCCAAATAAAATTTATCATTAGTAAAGGTTCTTTCTGGCCGCGGCCAAAAGTCGATTCTTGCCTTTTAGAACTAAAGATGAGAGAGGCTCCGGCGGTAAAAGTTAAAGACGAGGATTATTTCTTTAAAATCATCCGCGCCGGGTTTAATCAGCGCCGGAAGACCTTGCGCAATAGCTTAAAAGAAGTGATAAATCGCGAAACCCTGGATTTATTTTTCCAAAAGTATAATATAAAAGAGAATATCCGGCCGGAACAGCTTTCACTTGAACAGTTCGCGGGGCTGGCAAATATGGTATAATATAGGCATGAAGGAAAAAATTCTGATCGTAGATGACGAAAAAGATATAGTCAAAATGGTTGACTATAATTTAAAGAAAGATGGCTTTCGCACTGTGCTGGCCTATGATGGTGAGGATGCCATAACTCTTGCCGGTCGCCAGCATCCCGATTTGATCATTTTAGACCTCATGCTTCCCGGGATGGACGGGCTGGAAGTTTGCAAGGCCTTGAAGAAAGAAGATAAAACCGCGAAAATTCCTGTGATTATGCTTACTGCAAAAGCGCAGGAAGCAGATAAGATCGTCGGTTTAGAGCTGGGCGCCGATGATTACGTAACCAAGCCGTTTAGCCCCCGGGAGTTAATTGCCCGGATTAAAGCTGTCTTGCGCCGCGCGGAAGGAAAAGAAAAATTGCCTGAATTGCTGCGCGTAGGCAATTTAACGATAGACTTGGCTAAAATATCCGTTTTTTTAAAAGACAAGCCGATTGAACTTACCGCAAAAGAATTCGAATTATTAAAAACCCTGATCAAATCTAATGGCCGCGTACTCTCGCGCGATTTTCTTTTAGACAGCATCTGGGGTTTTGATAATGCTATGGATATTCAGACCCGCACGGTGGACGCTCATATCACGACTCTGCGCCGGAAATTAAAAAGCGAGGCAAAGCGGATAATTACCGTAAAAAATTACGGCTATCGGTTCGAAAAAGATGAGGTTTAAGCCGCTAAGTTTCCAATTTAAATTAATTATTTCCTACCTGTTTGTTATCCTCATTTCTTTTAGTTTCGTAGTTTTTTTCCTGATGAGAAATCTGGAGGCGGGCACTTTTGAAAAAATCAAATTTCCGCTTTTTTTCAGTTTTTCTTTTGCTCTCGGCCTGGCCTTTGTCGTGGCAGCGGTCGCCGCCGCCGGGATAATTAAGCCGGTAAATAAAATTATCCGTGTTTCCCGCAAATTTTCCGCCGGCGAATTTGACCATAAGATAATCGTGGATTCTCAGGATGAGATCGGCCAGCTGGCAAATACCCTGAATAAAATGGCGCAGGATATCGAAGATAAAATTAAAGAGACCCGGGAGCAAAACCAAAAGTTATCCGCGGTTTTTGAAAGCATGATTGAAGGCGTGGTGGTTGTGGATAAGGCAGGTAGGATAATTTCCCTTAATTCTGCGGTAGAAAAGATATTTGGGGTCAGCGCTGACCAGGCTAAAGGAAGCTTCTTTTTGGAGATAATCCGTAACGCGGATATTTCGGAGATCATCAGCGGTGTTTTAAAAACCGGCCAGCCGGTTTCGGCAGAGGCAACTTTAAGCTTTCCCGTGCGCGGGATATTTCAGATTAACGCCGTGGGAATCTTTAATCAGGGTAAGATTTCGGGTTGTTTAGCGGTGATCCATGATATCAGCCAGATCCGGCGCCTGGAATCGCTGCGCCGGGACTTAGTGGCTAATGTTTCTCATGAATTGAGGACGCCACTTACTTCAATCAAGGGCTTTATCGAGACGCTTTTGGCAGGGGCAATGGAGGATAAAGAACACGGCAGAAGCTTTCTGCAGATTATCGAAAGCCATGTAAAAAGATTGGATAACCTGGTAAACGACCTGCTTTCATTGTCGCATCTTGAGTCGGGCAAGATCAGGCTTGAGATTGAGGAATATGATTTGCGCCAGCAGCTGGATAGCGTAATTGCCGGATTTTCTTCTCAGGTAAAGCAGAAAAATATCCAGATCAAGAACGATCTTGCCGCCGGCCTTATTTTAAAAGCGGATAAAAATAGAATTGAGCAGGTGCTGGTTAATTTTATTGATAACGCTGTTAAATTCAACCGGGAAAACGGCGAGATCAAAATTTATAGCCAGGACTCCGGCGGGCAGTTAAAAGTTGTGGTTGAAGATTCCGGGATTGGTATTCCGCAAAAAGATATCCCGCGGATCTTTGAGCGATTTTACCGTGTGGATAAGGCCCGTTCCCGCCAGCTTGGCGGCACCGGCCTGGGCCTGTCGATTGTTAAGCATATCATTGAATTACACGGCGGTTCGGCCGGCGCGGAAAGCGTGGAAGGCCTCGGCTCTAAATTTTGGTTTATACTCCCAAAATAGCTTTACCTAAAATTTACACTTTCTTCCGATAGATTTAATGCCCATGTTATATACTCCTTTCGAGAGGTAAAAAGAAAGGAGGTGAAAAGTGGGTGAATTGTTATTAGGGTTAATTTATCAAATAATCTTTTTAAGGAGAGGAAACGATGAAGAAAGCAATTTTTTTAGTAATTGGTTTGGTTTTGGCGATAGCAGCCAGAGCTTATGCGTTTGACAATCATGATTTTCAAGTTTGGAATACTGACTCTGAAGAAGTAAAGCTGAACAAGAACTCTAAGCTTTTGTTTGAGCAGGAATTCCGCTGGGGGGATAATGCCAGCAGATTTTATTACCAGCACTACGATATCGGCTACCAATATTCCCTAAACAAATATTTCAGCCTAGGCGGCGGATTCCGTTATATTAAGGAAAAGAAATCTCAGGGTAACCAACTGAGCAGGTTTAGAGATGAAAGCGATCCGTATTTTGCTTCTTTTATGAATTACGAATTATATAATTGGAAGCTGGCCGATCGCGTGCGCATTGAATACCGCTATTATGATTATCAGGTAAATTCCTGGAGGTTCCGTAATAAATTTGACATAAAGTCGCCTTGGAAGTTTACCCGTTTTAAAATTCAGCCTCTGATTGCCGATGAAATTTTCTTCCGCTTCAACGGCATTGACCTAAATGAAAACCGCCTCTACGCCGGTTTCGCCTTCGCTTTAACCAAAAACTTAAGCGGAGAAATCACCTATCTTTGGAAAACCAATAAGAGCGTCAATACTTGCGTTTGGACGGATACTAACGTCATGAGCGCCAAGTTAAAATTAGCTTTTTAGGTTTTACACAGATTTTACATTAACTTCACGCGCATATAATATAGGTAATCTATACTTATAATATAAAAGGAGGAATACCATGTTTAAAAAATCAGTATTGTTGCTCGCTATGCTTATGTTTGTAACTTTAGCTTTTGCCAAACAAGATAAAAACTCGATTCAGATTAAGGGCTCGGATACCATGGTGAATTTATCCCAGGCTTGGGCGGAAAAATATATGCAGGAAAATCCCAGCGATTTTGTCGCGGTCACCGGCGGCGGCTCCGGCACCGGCATTTCCAGTTTAATCAGCGCGACCTGCGATATTGCTAATGCCTCCCGGACGATTAAAGAAAAAGAGATCGGCCTGGCGAAGCAAAGAGGGGTAAATCCTTACGAAATTAAAGTCGGCTTGGATGGTTTAGCGGTAGTGGTTAATCCGAAAAATCCGGTAAGTAAATTGACCACCAAACAACTGGCCGGTATCTTTACCGGTAAAATTACCAATTGGAAAGAAGTCGGGGGAGCTGACGCGAAAATCGTCGTCCTTTCGCGCGAGGTTAATTCCGGCACGCACGTTTACTTTAAGGAACACGTCTTACGCGGCAATGACCCGAACTCCAAAGAGGAATTTGCCTCAACCGCTTTGATGCTTTCTTCCTCGCAGGCGATCGCCGACGAAGTCGCCGGCAATCCGGCTGCCATCGGCTATTACGGCATGGGTTATATCTCTGCCAAGCAAAAACCGATTGCCGTTGCCAAAGATGAAAAATCCGAATATGTCGCCCCGGCTATCGATAATGTGATCAGCGGAAAATACCCGATTTCCCGGCCGCTGCTGGTTTATACTAACGGCGTTCCGCAGGGGCTGGTCAAGAAGTTTGTGGATTTTATGCTTTCTAAAGAAGGGCAGGAGATCGTCTTAAAGACGGATTTTGTGCCGATCAAATAAACCAGGCAGTAGGCATGAGAAAAATAAAAGAGTTCTGTATTGAAAAGCTGATTCTGGTTTGCGGATTGGCTTCCATATTTTTTGTTGTCCTGATCTTTTTGTTTCTGTTAAAAGAAGGGCTGGCGGTATTTAAGACCGTTAGCCCTTTTAATTTTTTATTCGGTAAAAGCTGGTATCCCATATCTGAACCGCCGCAATTAGGCATCCTGCCGCTGATCCTCGGCTCGCTTTTGGTTACTCTGGGGGCGGCAATAATTTCTATTCCGATCGGCGTAGGCTGCGCGATCTATATTGCCGAAGTGGCGCCCCAGAAATTAAAAGAAATACTCAAAGCCGGAATTGAATTATTGGCGGCGATTCCCAGCGTGGTCTTGGGGTTTATCGGTATGGTTACTTTGGTGCCGCTGGTGAAAAATGTTTTTCATCTGCCTACCGGATTGACCGCATTAGCCGGGTCAATCATGCTCGCCTTTATGGCTATGCCGACGATCGTTTCGATCGCCGAAGATGCGCTTTATTCCGTGCCGAAAACCTATAAAGAAGGCGCTTTTGCTCTGGGCGCCACCCATTGGCAGACAATCTGGCGCGTATGCCTGCCGGCGGCCTCCAGCGGGATTGTTGCCGCAGTTATGCTGGGTATCGGTCGGGTGATCGGCGAGACCATGGCGGTAATGATGATCACCGGCAATGCCGCGGTAATGCCCAACAGTATTTTAGCTCCGGTGCGCACGTTGACTGCCACGATTGCCGCGGAAATGGGCGAGGCAGTGGTGGGCAGCGAGCATTATTTTGCTTTATTTGCCATTGGCATAGTTTTATTTGTGATCAGTTTCGCGATCAACGTAACCGCGGATTTATTCTTGCATAAAAGACAATGAAAAAGAACCCTCAACGCAGCCAGCAGATCGCTTTTTTCTTTTTACTCTTGGCCACGCTTTTGATTGTGGTGCCGGTGGGCCTGATCGTGGCGATCATTATCCAGAAAGGCCTTCCCGCGATCAATTGGCAGTTCCTGACGGATATGCCGCGCCAGGGCATGCGCGCCGGCGGGATTTTTCCGGCAATTATCGGCACGCTGTATTTAGTGCTGGGGGCGATAATTTTTGCCTTGCCGATCGGGCTTTTGGCGGCCATCTATTTAAGCGAATATTCCAAAGATAATATTCTTAACCGCCTGATTAAATTGGCGATCGTCAATTTAGCCGGCGTGCCTTCGGTGGTCTACGGTTTATTCGGCCTGGCTTTATTTGTGGTCTTTTTTAAATTCGGCGCCTCGATCCTTTCCGGTTCGCTCACTTTGGGGATTATGATCCTGCCGATCATTATTACCACTTCGCGCGAAGCCCTGGAAAGCGTGCCGGCT
>JAKAMF010000002.1 GCA_021813045.1 bacterium
ATCATATATAAAAAGCCCTACGACTTCATCGCGAAATCGCAGGGCCGTCCTAACTGGCGGAGGCGGAAGGATTCGAACCCTCGGTGGGCATACACCCACAACAGTTTTCAAGACTGCCGCTTTCAACCGCTCAGCCACGCCTCCGAGCACCAAAATACAATTTAAAGAAAAAGCTGGGAAAATACGGAATTAATTATTCCGGTAGCAACCCCGTAAAATTGGCTAGAAAAATCAATAAAAGAAAACTGTTTAAAAATAAGCCCGAGAAAAAATGAAAACATAAAAACATCACAAATATAAACCAGAGAATAACCGAAGATAAAATTACTCTTTAAGAAATCTTCCTTCTTCTGACGTAGCGTCTTTGCGCTGAAAATCAGATGTAAAATAAAGGTTAACCCGAAAAGAAACATAAAATACTGAATCAACCTTGGTGAATCTGCCACACGATAAATTAAAAGATAGATTACTGCCAATACCAGCGTGTAAATCGGTACAAGATATGGAGCGGCCTTAACCAGGGGAGCAAAAAAACTAAATAACCACCCGACTATTTTATGGCCGGCATTATATATCCTTACCGGCTCCCAAAGCAAATGATAAATAATCAAAAAAGCAACTGCTCCCTGCCAAAAGCGGTTTTGCAGTATCTTATCAATTAGGGAAAACTGATTCAGGAA
Source organism: bacterium (assembly GCA_021813045.1). Lineage (GTDB taxonomy): Bacteria > Omnitrophota > Gorgyraeia > Gygaellales > Profunditerraquicolaceae > JAKAMF01. The sequence continues at coordinate 681 of JAKAMF010000002.1, forward strand.
AGCAACTGTGGCAGAATAAACAAAAACCAGCAAACACAACCCAAGAATAAATTTTACTACGCCCAAAAACCAATCAAGGGCTTTCTCGGTCTTCGGGCCAAGTTTTAACCCGGGCCCTGGTTTCGCCGGCTGGTCGTCTAATTTAAGGTCCTGGGATTCTTTCTTTGCCATCAAGATAAGGCCTTAAGGCCTCCGGAATAATAATCGAACCGTCTTTCTGCTGGTAATTTTCCAGGATTGCCACGAATGTGCGCGCCAAGGCAATTCCCGAGCCGTTTAAAGTATGCACAAAATCTAATTTTTTATCTTTTCCGCGGTATTTTATATTCGCGCGGCGGGCTTGAAAACTCCCGAAATTGCTGCAGCTGGAAACCTCCAGCCACTTATCAATTCCCGGGGCATAGGCCTCCAGGTCATAGCACTTGGCCGCGGAAAAACTCAAATCTTGCGTTGCCAGCATAAGTACGCGATAACTTAAGCCCAATAATTGCAAAACCTCTTCGGCATCATGGACTAATTTTTCTAATTCATCATAAGATGTTTCCGGGCGGACAAATTTAACCATTTCCACTTTATCAAACTGATGCACGCGAATCAAACCCTTGGTATCTTTGCCATAAGATCCGGCTTCCCGGCGGAAACAAGCCGTATAGGCAGCATAATAAACCGGCAAGTCCTCGTCTTTTAATACTTCATCGCGGAAAATATTCGTTACCGGAACTTCTGCCGTAGGAATTAAAAATAAATCATCATCTTTGAGCCGGTACATATCCTCTTCCAGTTTGGGCAATTGTCCGGTGCCGGTCATGGAGGCGCGATTCACTAAAAACGGCGGGAAAATTTCCGTGTAGCCGTGTTTTCTCGTGTGCAGGTCGAGCATAAAATTGATAAGCGCGCGTTCCAGCTTGGCGCCCCAACCTTTGTAAAGGATCCAATTTGATCCGGTGATCTTGGTGGCGCGGTTAAAATCAACAATATCCAGGTTCTGCGCCAGCTCAATATGAGTTAACGGCTTAAAATCTAATTTTTTGCACTCGCCCCAGGAACGCACGACTTTATTCTGCGAAGCGTCTCCGATCGGCAAGGATTCATGCGGAATATTCGGAATAGTCAGGATGATTTTATCGATCTGCGGATCCAATTCCTTGAGCTGGGCCTCCAGATCGTCAATATTTTGAGCGATTGCCTTCATTGAGGCAATCTTTGCCTGAGCGTCTTTTTTTTCTTTTAAGAGTGCCGAGATCTCATCATTGGCTTTATTTTTTTGCGCCCGCAGCTCTTCCAGCTCCAACAAAACTTTTTTGCGCTGGTCAATAATCCGCACAAAGCCGTCCAGATCAATTTTTAAATTGCGGTCAGCCAGTGCCTTTTTAACTAAATCAACGTTTTCCCGAATGAATTTTAGGTCTAACATATCTACCCCTTAATTACTCCCACCGGACGGCTGCGGCATACTCGCTTGGCAATTCCCGCGCCGGCCACCACATCCACCACATCATTAACATCCTTATAGGCCTGGGGCGCCTCTTCAACAATCGTCCCCCGTCCTGATGCTTTTACCATTATACCCTTGGATTCCAATTCTTTCAATAGCATATCCGCGTTAATCGAACGCGTAGCAGCCATGCGCGATTTAACCCGGCCGGCCCCGTGACAGGCTGAGCCAAAGGTCTCTTCCTCGGCTTTTTTTGTGCCGGTTAATAAATAAGAATTCCTACCCATGTCGCCGGGAATAATTACCGGCTGGCCGATTTTGCGGTAACGCTCGGCCACCTCCGGATGCCCCGGGCCAAAAGCGCGCGTGGCGCCTTTGCGGTGCACGCAGAGAGTTTTTTCTTTACCGTCAACTATATGCTTTTCAATTTTAGCAATATTGTGGGCGACATCATAAATCAAAAACATGCCCATTTTCTGCCAGCTCATTTTCAAAACCCGCTCAAACGCCCGGCGCGCCAAATGCATCAGGCACTGCCGGTTGGCCCAGGCATAATTTGCCGCGCAGCGCATTGCCCCTAAATAAGCTTTGCCTTCCGGAGAATTAACCGGAGCGCTTGCCAGCTGGCGGTCCGGCACATTGATGTTATATTTAGACAAACAATGCACCATATCCCGGCTGTAATCCTCGCAAATCTGATAACCCAACCCGCGCGAACCGGAATGAATCATCAAAGTAATCTGCCCGAGGAATAACCCTAAACTATCGCAGGCCTGACGGTCATAAAGCTGGTCGATTACCTGCACTTCCACGAAATGATTTCCTGAACCCAGCGTGCCGGATTGCGCCTTGCCCCGGAGATAAGCGCGTTCGGAAACCGCGTCCGGGTCAGCCCCGCTAATCGCGCCGTTTTCTTCTGTACATTCTAAATCATCCGCGCTGCCCAAGCCCTTTTCCACTGCCCATTTAGCGCCTTTGATTAAAATATCTTTCCCTTCTCTGGCGCTTAATTTAATCTCGCCCTTTGAGCCCACACCGGAAGGGATATCGGAAAATAAGGCGCAGGTCAGGTCTTTAATCTTATCTTTAATATCCTCAAATTCTAAATTGGTCTTGAGCATGCGCACGCCGCAATTAATATCAAAACCTACTCCGCCCGGCGAAACTACGCCTCCGTTTTCCACATCGGTTGCCGCTACTCCGCCGATAGGAAACCCATAGCCCCAATGAATATCCGGCATAGCCAAGGACGCCTTAACAATGCCCGGTAAAAATGCCACATTGGCTACCTGCTCGGCGGCTTTATCGTGGCGGATATCCTTGAGCAATTTTTCGTCGGCATAGATTATTCCGTCCACGCGCATTCCCGGCTTATACGATTTAGGGATCCGCCAACGATAATCATCAATTTTTTCGATCGGGCCCTGCCAAATCTCAGACATCAAAAATTACCTCCGCGATCCAGCCGCTCTCATCTTCTTCGATTCTTAATTGATGATAAGTCGCCGCCTTAATCTCGGTTTTCATTTTATAATTCTTCGTATCCGCTCCGGAAACTGCCGCCTCCAGAGTAGTATTATTTAATTTTTTAATTTTAAAATCGGAAAAAATCAACTGGCGGGTAGCAGACAAAGAAAGCAATTCATTTAGCCAGTTCACAAAAAGCTCAGGCAGGTCGGCACTGCTTAATTTTACGAGGATTGGTTTTTTCTTGGTAGCAGGTTTAGACTTACGACAGGCGATATCAAACATCGCCAAAGCAACCGCAGTAAACAATCCTTCCAGGCTCTTTGCCTTCACCCGGATGCCGATATCTGCGGTATGTTCGAGGAATTCGTAGGATTTCAATGTGGTTTAATCAGGTTACCGCGTCAAAACGCTAAAAAATTCCTAAACGATAAAATAGGAATTTTTTAGCTGACGCGGTATAAATTCGCGCACGCCCCGCTTACCGCGGGGCTATAACTTATGTCGCGCAAAGCGCGACATAAGTTATGCGCTCATTTATGAGCCGCCTTGGAATCGAACCAAGAACCTTGACCTTAAGAGGGTCCTGCTCCACCAATTGAGCTAGCGGCCCGGATTAACGAATAGTTGGAGTATTTTAGCAAAAATTACCTGTTTTCGCAACATAGATTGTGCGCCTGGCAGGAGTCGGACCTGCAACGCCTAGCTCCGAAGGCTAGCGCTCTATCCATTGAGCTACAGGCGCAAAAACAAAAATCTCAGACTATCTCTGCTTTATTGCCAAAGACTGCCCTAATCTTCTTTAGTTTGGCCGAAGTAAGCCCCAGGATACCCGGCTCTGTAGTAGCGCGTACCGGAGAATTAAGCTGAATCTTATCGGGATTGATCTGCGTAACCGCCTCTTTGAGCTTCTTGATTTCCCGAGGACTGTCATTGATGCCGCGGGCCAGCATTATTTCCAGCCAGATCAGGCCGCGAAAAGATTTTCGCAATTTTACCAGGCCATCAATAATCGTGGAAATTTTAATTCCTGCTAATGGCCGGTCGATTTTTTCAAAAGCAGCTTGCGTTGCTGCGTCTAACGAAGGGATAATCAAGTCCGCATTGGCTAACTCCTTACGTACTAACGTGCTGACTAGATGAGCGGAGTTAGTAATCACGCAAACCTTGGTTTTAGTTAAATTTTTAATTTTTTTAATTAAAACGGATAATTTGGAATTTAAGGTCGGTTCGCCAAAGCCGGAAAAAGTAATAAATTTAAGCTGCCGGGCCTGAACGGGATTATCTTTCAGCCAATCTTTAAGCTCGGTAATAATCTCGCTTTCTTTAACGTATTCTTTTCTTTGCCCGGTTTTTAAGGTAGTCCGGCCCAGTTGGCAATAGAGGCAATCAAAACTGCAGGCCTTGTAAGCAGTCAGGCTGATTCCTAAAGACAAACCCAGCCGGCGCGATTTAACCGGGCCATAAATATATCTCATTTTTGCTCCAATTAAAAACCCCCGTCTTAGCCCTTACCTTTGGGCTGGCTAAAACGGGGGCCAAAAAATTGTTTAAACTTTACCTGACTTCAACCAGCGAATTCTGCGTGCCAAAAGCGTTGGAAACCGCTGCCCGGTGCGGATCATTGATCCAATTCCCGTCAACAAAAAACTTATATTCATATCTTCCGGGTTTTAAATTCATCTTGATCACCCAATTACCGTCTTTGTCTTTTTTGGCGGTGGTAGTCCGGGTGTTCCAATTGTTAAAACTTCCGGCTAAAGTTACTTTTCTCGCCTGTGGAGCATGCAGTCTGAATTCCATTGCCTTTGACTTGCTTGCGCTTGCACAACAAATTCTTGCCATATTTCTACCTCCTTTAAGGTCAAGTACCTTTTTTAAATCTACATGACAAAGCAGGGACTGTCAAGAAAAATTATACCGCAACGATAGACAGCCCTTTTTTCTTCGCCAGATTTGTTGCTGCCGCCTGGTCTATAAAAAGCGTTTTGCCCGCTTCAAAAGCCAAACAAGCTGCCTTAGCCCGGATTAAATTCTTTACCGTATTTAGCCCGATTACCGGAATATCAAAACGCATATCCTGGTCAGGCTTAGCGGTTTTAACCAAAGTAAATCCGCCGCGGCTGATCGATCCCGCGCGCCTGATCAAATTATCTGTCCCTTCTAACGCCTCAACCGCGACAATCGCTTTATTTTTAATCGCTACGGTTTGCCCGATATCCAGCCCGCCGATCTGCTTGGCTAAGGCAAACCCGAAATCAATATCTTCCCGGATTCCCGCTGGCGGCTCCTGCGTCAAGGCGCCTTTTTTCGGCAGATAGCCCTCGACAAAAGTAGTTGAATCTAAAAACTCAAAGCCTTCCTGATTGAATTTATTCACGATCGCCCCAAAGATCGTATCCGCGCGCTGGTCCTTAATCCGGCTCAAAAGCTCTTTTAGCTGCGGGTCCCTTTGGATTTCTCCGCTGAATAAACGCACCGGGCTGATCTGACCGGCCATAACTATTTTTTTTACGCCTTCATTTTTAAAAATAGAAAATATCTTTGAGTATTCGCTTAAAGACAGCCAGTGGATTTTATCGACGAGATTATTTAACGCGCGGGAAGTATCGCCTTTAACTGCCACGGCAATTACAGAATAGCCGTTTTTTCTGGCAGCTTGGGCAAAAATAAGCGGAAATTTTCTGTTTCCGGCGATCAAGCCGATTTTTTCCGGCATTATTCCCTGCTTGAGCGGCTGAGGCCGCGCTCGGTAGTTTTACAGAAGTTAATCAGGTAAGCGGATTCCTGAGTCGGCGATGAAATTTCTTTTTCTATTGTTTCTAATGCATGCTTGACCGTCAGCCCGCTGTTGAATAAAATCTTAAAGGCTGCGTCCAATTGCTTGATCGAATCACGCGAGATCCCGCTGCGGCGCAAACCGATCAAATTTAAACCATAAACCTGTGCCGGATGCCCGTCGCAGGTTGAAAACGGCGGAATATCCTGCACAACCTTGGAACACCCTCCGATAATCGAAAGCTTGCCGACTTTAACAAATTGATGGATCGCCACCAATCCGCCGATTACTGCCTTATCCTCAATCGTCACATGGCCGGCAAAAGTGCCTCCGTTGGCGATCACGCAGCCGTTGCCAATCAGGCAATCGTGCGCCACATGGGAATAGGCCATAAAAAGATTATTATTGCCGACAATAGTCTTAGAACCCTCTCCGGTCCCCGGATTAAAAGTACAAAATTCGCGGATAATATTGCCGCTGCCGATCTCTAAAAAGCTTTTTTCGCCTTTATACTTTAAATCCTGCGGAGCGCTACCGATAACCGCTCCGGTAAAAATCTGGCAATCCGGGCCGATAGTCGTATAGCCTTCAATCAGGCAATTAGCGCCGATCTTCGCGGCCTTGCCGATCGAAACGTTATCGCCGATAATCGTATGCGGGCCGATTACGCTATCTTCGCTGATCTTGGCTTTTTTAGAAATTATCGCGGTAGGATGAATATTCATTTTAAGCCTCGTTTGCCTCGGCTAAAGCGAACATGAAATCCGCTTCAACCACGACTTTACCGTCTACATAAGCCTTGCCGGAAACCTGGCCGGTCTTGGACTTGATTTTCCCGGCAACCACCTCAAAAGTTAACTGGTCACCCGGCACAACGGTCTTACGGAATTTTACATTATTGATCGCCATAAAAAACGCCAGCTTACCGCGGTTTTCATCCGGCGAAAGCATCATGATCCCGCCGACCTGCGCCATGGCCTCTAACATCAATACGCCCGGCATTACCGGCCGCTGCGGAAAATGGCCTTTAAAAAAATAATCATTAATCGTTACGTTCTTGATCCCTACGGCGCGCTTGCCCGGTTCGAGATCCAAAATCCTGTCCACAAATAAAAACGGATCGCGGTGCGGCAGTATCTTCATGATTTCAACCGCCTCAAGCTTCCGCCCCATTATCGGCTGATAAGCAATTGCGATCCCGCCGGACATTGTCTTTTGTTTCTGCTGGATGATTTTCTTAACCAGCTTCAAATTTAAAGCGTGGCCGCTTCTCAAAGCGATAATGTGTCCTTTAATCGGCTGGCCCAAAAGATTAAGGTCGCCCAATAAATCCAGCATTTTATGCCGGATGCACTCATCATCAAAACGCAGTTTATTTTTAACTACGCCGCTTTTGCCAAAAACCAGGGTATTCTCATAATTAGCGCCTAATCCCACTCCCTGCTGCTGCAGATCCTGGGCTTCTTCTTCTAAACAAAAAGTGCGCGCGGCGGCAATCTCAGATTCAAACGATGTTCCGTCGACGATTAAGCTCTTGAATTGCGATTTAAGAAAGACGTGCTCATAATTAAGCGTGTAAGAAACTTTAAATCCGTCAAAAGGCAGAGCAACCAAACTAGCGTTCTCTTCTTCGACATAGATCGGTTCCCGGATCACAAAATAATTACGCGGGCTGTCTAACTCTTTGATCCCGGCGCTCTTTAGGGCCCGAATAAAATCCAGCCCGCTGCCGTCCATGCCGGGTACTTCATTATTATTTATTTCAATGACTAAGTTATCGATACCCAAGCCAAAAAGCGCGGACATCAAATGCTCAATTGTGTGGATCTCCGCCGGAGATTTACCGATCGAGGTCCGGCGCGGGCTTTTTAGCTGCACAGAAACATTTTCCGCTGACGCCTTAATCTGCGGAGCACCCGGCAAATCAACCCGGATAAAATTAATCCCTGTGTCTGCCGCCGCCGGCTTAAAAACAAGCTTAGCCTTATTCCCGGTATGCAGGCCGATGCCTTCCAGGCTGACTTCTTTTATGATTGTTTTCTGGTTGTCCATTTTATTATTTTTTCTCTAACTCTTCGATTTTTTTCTTTAATTCTTTTACCGTTTCGAATAATTTCGGCAGGTTTTGCAAGCAGGCATTCACCCGCATAGCTGCTTCATGCGGCCTGGCCGGATAGCCGGAAACAAAGGTATTCGCCGGCACGGATTTAGTCACGCCGCCCTGCGCCCCGACAATCGCGTTATCTCCGATCGTAATGTGGCCGACCAATCCCGCCTGTCCGGCAAGAATCACGTTATTGCCGATAATCGTGCTGCCGGAAACTCCCGCCTGCGCGACAATCAGCGAATTCTCGCCGATGATAACATTGTGGGCGATATGCACCAGGTTATCTATTTTTGTCCCCTTACCGACTACGGTCTTGTCAAAACGCGCGCGGTCAATCGTAGTATTGGCGCCGATCTCTACGTCGTCCTCTAAAACAACTGTTCCGGTTTGCGGGATATGACGATGGCTACCCTCAACCGTTACATAACCAAAACCCTCAGAGCCGATCACCGCGCCGTTATGAATAATTACACGGTCGCCGATCGAAATATCCTCTCTGATTGAAACGCTGGGATAAATTAAACAATCCCGTCCGATGCGGGTATTCTTACCGATAAAAGAATTACTATAAACTATCGTATTATCGCCTAAGTTTACTCCCTCTTCAATAGTCACAAAAGAGCCGATGGCAACGTTCTTGCCTAATTTTGCGTTTTTCGCGATCAGCGCGGTCGAGTGTATGCCCCGGGGATGACCAAGATCGGATTTGGTAAAAAGCGCGGCGGCTTTAATAAAAGCTAAAGACGGGTTGTCTACGCGAATCAGCGGCTTAGCGGATGATTGTATGTCTTTGCCGACAATCACCGCGCTAGCCGCTGTCTTATCTAAATATGGCAGATACTTGGGATTGGCTAAAAATGTAAGTTCCCCGGATTCTGCCTCTTTAATTCCACAAACACCTTTAATTAAAATATCCGCGTTACCGGCAATTTCTCCGCCGACCAAACGCGCTATTTCTTTTAATGTTTTACTCACTTGCCTAATTTATTTCTTATAACCCTTATTGACTATATCAATAATTTTATCAGTGATATCCAATGTTTTATCCTGATAAACCAGAACCCGGTCATTAAAGACCATGATAAAACCTTGCGCCTTGGCATAGGTTTTAACCGCGTCTTCGATATCTTTCAGGATCTCTTTCATTTTTTCATCCTGATCCTTGCGCAGTTCGGTTTGCTGCTGGCGGTCATAATCCTTTAAAGCATTGACCTTGGCCTCAAAATTCGGCTGGCTGGCCTGTTTTTCTTTGTCAGTCATTAAAGCAATTTTGTCCTGCAATTGCTTGATTTCATTGATTTTCTTGTCTCTGGCATCGGTGTAGATTTTTTCTTTGTCGCCTAATGTTTTGTCGTAATCTTTGGTTTTTTTGTATTCGCTGAAGGTTTTGCTTAAATCAATGTAAGCAAATTTCTCCTGCGCCAAAGCCACTTTGGTTAAAACCAATGAAGCTGCAAACACTGCTGCTAAAACCACCGCCAACTTCTTCATTTCTTCTCCTCCTTTTAGAACGAGTTACTGACGTTAAAATGGAACCTTCCGCTTCCCCGTTTATCTGAACCCGGTTCTTTATCCATGGGGATACCGTAATCCAATTTGATCGGCCCGATCGGCGTCTTCAACCGGAAACCGAAACCAACGCTTTTCTTCAACCCGCTAGTGCCGATCTTATTCATCTTTTCCCAGGCATTACCAATATCAAAAAATGTCGCCGCTTTAACAAAACTAAATAACGGATAGGTATATTCGATATTGCCTACTAACATTGACTCACCACCCAGAGGATCGCCGGTCGGGCCGTCGATCGGGCCCAGCCTTCTTTCACGGTAACCTCTGACTGTATCCGCGCCGCCCACAAAAAACCGCTCATAAATCGGGATCTTATTCGTGTCTCCAAAATGCGTGCCCACGCCCATCCGAAGACGGAATTCCAAGGCGGAATTATTGATTAACGGCGTATAGTGCGAAGCGCGGCCGAAAAACTTCCAGAAATTTTTATCCGCGCCAAAAGGCCCGCCGGCAACCGACACCGAGCTGGTTAATAAATTTCCCCTATGGGTATCAAAAACATTGTCGCGATCATCAAAACTTAAGCCGAATTCCATGCTGCTGACTTTGTTGGTTCCGGATTCACTTTGCAGATCATTAGCCGCTGTGCTATCTACATCGCTGATCTTTATATTCTCATAACGATAGGCCATATTACCGCGCACATAGTCGCTGAATTCTTTGCCTAAGCGCAAATCTCCGCCGGTAACTTTTTCGCTATAGCCATAACCGAGATCGGTATCTTTGGAATGTGAGCGCTGATAAGCGTCAAAACCGAATGAAATCGGATAATCAAACATCCACGGCTCGGTAAAGCTCAGGTCAAACCCGTTGGAAACCTGTCCAAAGGAAGCGCGGAATTTCAAATCCTGGCCTGCTCCGGTAAAATACGGCCAGCTGCGCCAGTCAAAATTCTTCTGTTCGATTTCCACAAAACCAACCAACTGATCAACCGTACTGTAGCCGCCGCCGAAACTAAAGGACCCTGTCTTTGCCTCTTTAATATCTACCACAAGATCTTTCTTATTAGAAGAATCAGTATCTTTGGTATCATAACTGACTTCCTCAAAGAACCCTAAATTCATCAGGCGCTCTTTACTGCGCCGTAATTTCTCGCCGTCAAAACGATCGCCCGGCTTGATCCTTAATTCGCGACGCACAACAATATCTCTGGTCTTAACATTGCCGCTGACTCTAATTTTATTTACGTAAGTTATATCATTCTCGGTAATTCTATAAGAAACATTAACCCTCCCCGGGATCTTGGGGTCAGCTACGGCGTTTTCCTGAATACTTACAGAGATATATCCTTTATCAAAATACAACCCCTGAATATTAGCGACATCCGACCTCATGGCATCCTGACTGAAAACTTTGTCCGGAGCAGTTTCCTGAATCCGCGCCAAAACCGCCTTCTCGCTGATATCCTTGCAGCCCTCTATGCTTACTGTGCCGACCAGATAGCGCATGCCTTCTTTAATTTTAAAGGTAATATATAAAAACGGGCGCTTCGGATCGGGATCAGTCTTGACTTCGCTTTCTACCGCCACATCGGCATAACCGTTCTTCTGATAAAATGATTTAATACGCTCTTTATCTTCTTTAAAGGTCTCTTCTTTCAAAACGCCGGGATTAAAGAACCAGGCCTTCTTGGTTTTGACCAGCCCGAGGATTCTTTTGGCGCTAAAAGCCTTATTGCCGATAACATAAATTTCTTTCACCCGTACGCGGTTATTTTCCACGATGTTAAATTCAACTTTAACTTTATTATCCTTGCTAGGAGTTACTTTATAAGTAATGATCGCCTGGTTAAAGCCGATCTTTTCATACATTTTTTTGAAAATCTGGATATCCTCCTCCAGATTGGAATAATCAAGGTATTGCGCCTGCTTGGATTTAAGCTGCTCTTTTAATTTTTCATCGCGCTGATTAAGATAGCGAATACCGGTAAAACTGATGCTTTCGATTACCGGCCGCTCAACCAGAACAATAATTATTTTTACCCCGCCCTCTGATGGCTCGGTATCGATTTTGACATCGCTGAAAAAACCTAAAAGGTAAAGCCGTTTTAAGTCATCGTTAACCACGTTTTCCTGATAAAGGCTGCCGACCTTGCTTTTAATTTTAGAAAAAATTGTATTCGAGCTGACGAACTTATTGCCTTTGATTTCAATCGCGGTAATCTTTTGCGGAGTTTTTTCGGGTGTAGACTCAGAGACAGCTGCGCTGTCAGAAGATTGAAGGTCAGCGCTTTCGGTTTGAGCAAAAGCAAAACTAATTAATAAGAAACAGGATAGGAAAATGAAAACGAATTTTCTTAGCATATTATTTATATAATACCACAAATCCTCAACCGGTCAATAAAATTATGCTATTCCGCCCGGGTGATATTTTCGAATTTGGTATATTCTTTAATAAAAGCCAGTTCCATTGAACCTACCGGCCCGTTACGCTGCTTGGCGATAATAATTTCCGCTTTACCCTGATTATCCGGCGTAGGATTATAATACTCCTCCCTTAAAATCAAGACCACTACATCAGCGTCCTGCTCAATCGCTCCGGACTCCCTTAAATCAGACAACTGCGGCCGATGGTCATTACGCGATTCTACCGCGCGCGATAACTGGCTGATCGCCACTACCGGCACGTTTAATTCGCGCGCCAAGGCCTTAAGCGAACGGGAAATCTCGGAAATTTCCTGCTGGCGGCTATCCATATTCGTAAAACCGGAGCCGCGCATCAGCTGTAAGTAATCAAGAATAATCAACTGAATATCGTGATGCATCTTTAAACGCCGCGCTTTCGCCCGCAATTCCATTACGGAAATTGCCGGGGTATCATCAATATAGATCGGGCTCTCGGAAAGCTTACCCGCGGCAGCCGTAAGTTTCGGCCAGTCGGAAACCGCCAGGTATCCGGTACGCACCTTATGCGCGTCAACCCGCGCGTGAGAACAAAGCATCCTTTGCACCAACTGTTCCTTGGACATTTCCAAACTGAACATCGCTACCGGAGCTTTGCCGACAATCGCCGCGTATTCGGCCATATTTAAGGCTAAAGCACTCTTGCCCATAGACGGCCTTCCGGCAACAATAATCAAATCTGACGGCTGCAAGCCGGCAGTGCGCAAATCAAAATCGATAAAACCAGTGGGAATTCCGGTAACATGCGTCTTTTTCTGGTAAAGCATGTCGATTTTTTCAATACTGGTCTTAATAATTTCTTTAAGGTGCTGATAAGTCGACTGGCTGCGGCGGTCGCTAATATCAAAAATTAATTTCTCGGCAAAATCAACCGCCTCGCTTACATTGCCTTCGGTTTCATAACAGCGGGAAATAATCTTAGTGGAATTACTGATCAGGCTTCTTAAAACGCCTTTTTCCCGGACAATCGAAACATAATGCGCAATATTCGCCGCGGTAGGAACAGCATTAGCCAAAGCGGTAAGAAAAGTCACGCCGCCTATTTCTTCCAGCATGCCCTTACGCTTAAGGTCATCGGTGAGAGTAATTAAATCTACGGCCTTGTTGGAATTATACAAACCGGTGATCGCTTCGAAAACTGTTTTATGGCTGGACTTATAGAAATATTCGGAGTTCAGAGTCTCCACGGCCACAGAAATAGCTTCTTCATCCAAAAGCATTGAGCCAAGGACTGCCATTTCCGCGTCCAGGTTTTGCGGCGGGATTTTTTCTAAGATTTGTTCGGCCATTACTTTTTCACAACCCAGATTTTTACTTTTAAAGCGACTTCCGGATGCAGCTTAATCGGCACTTCATAAATACCCAGCGCCTTAATCGGCGATTCGATCGCTACCAGGCTTTTATCAATCTCAAAACCCTCTTCTTTTAAGGCATTGGCGATCTCAACCGCGTTGATGCTTCCGTAAAGCTGTTCATCTTCTCCGGTTAATACCGGAATGGTAATGGAAACACTGGCTAATTTTTCTTTCAGCGCCTCGGCCTGGCTTTTAATCTTGGCCAGTTCAGCGGACTTCTGTTGTTTCTGCGCTTCTAAATTTTTTAAGTTAGCGCTGGTCAAAGGAATCGCCAGCTTATTGGGAAAAAGAAAATTGCGCGCAAAGCCGTCTTTGACTTTAGCTACTGAGCCGGCCTTGCCGATCTTCGCGACGTCTTGTTGTAAAATTACTTCCATTTTCTCACCTCTTGCTTGCGATTATATTCTCGTATACGGCATTAACGCAATAAACCGTGATTTCTTGATCGCCTCGGTCAACATTCTCTGATGGCGGGCGCAGTTTCCGGAAACTCTGGCCGAAACAATCTTGCCTCTTTCCCGGATAAATGATTCCAAGCGCTTCACATCCTTATAATCTAAAGATTTGGTCTTATCCGCGCAGAAACGGCAGAATTTCTTCCGGGCGGCGAAAAACTTATCTTTCTTTTTCTTAAAATCTTTTTTATCCCTTTTATTAAACGGCTTATCCCTCATTGACCTTATCCTCGCTTTCTTCCAACCATGCTGCTTCCGTAGATGCCGGCGCTTCGGCTATTGCTTCCCCCGGGACGCTGGTAGATTTTGCGCCGCCCGCGGCACCTAAGAACTGCACGCGTTCAGCCCGCACTTCCACTACACTGCGTTTTGCGCCGGTATTATCTTCCCAAGAACGCGATTGCAGCCGGCCTTCTACAAAAACCGGGCTGCCCTTGCGTAAATATTGATTGCAATTTTCCGCCTGTTTATCCCAAACTACCGCGGTAATAAAACAAACTTCATCTTTAAATTCTCCGGTTTTGTCCTTATACTTACGGTTGACCGCCATTCTTAAATTAACTACCGCGGTACCCTGCGGAGTATAGCGCAATTCCGGATCCTTAGTTAAATTTCCCATTAATAAGACTTTGTTAAAATTAGCCATGATTTTCTCCTTGCGCAGAAAAAAACAATTAAGGCCTGGTAATCAGCACCCTTAGGATGTTTTCGTTTAGTTTATAAACATGGCGGATCTTGGCGATCGCTTGAGCATCGACCGTAAAATTCAAGAGGTAATAAACCCCCTCATGGAATTTGGCGATCGGAAACCATAATTTCCTTTTTTCCGACCAGACCGCCGCCTGAGTAACCGTGCCGTTGTTTTTATTCACCGCGTCACTGATCTGGGTAAATAAAGTTTTCCTTTCGCCTTCCGCTAAATCCGGTTTGATGATAAACATTGCTTCGTACTTATTCATTTACTTTAACTCCTTTTGGTTAAACGTATTCATGGTTTTTTCCATACCTTGTTCAATCCACATTTTGACGCAATCCTTAACCTCATCTATAATCTGATCGACTAAAATTTTTTCTTTGCGGCTAAAATTAGAAAGCACATAATCAGACGCGTCGATATGCTCTCCGGGAGAGCCAATCCCCACTCTTAAACGCGCAAAATTTTCGCTTTTCAATACCGCGATGATCGAACCGATCCCGCGGTGGCCGGCGGAAGAGCCGGACGGCTTGATCTTGATCCGGCCTAATTCCAAATCTAAATCATCGGCAATAACCAAAATATCGCCAAGCTCGAGATTATTCCGGCTGATCAACTGTTTAACCGCGCTGCCGGATAAATTCATAAATGTCAAAGGCTGGGCCAAAATCACTTCTTCGGCGCCAATCCGCGTTTTGGCATGCAAAGAGCGCCAGGTAAATCTTCTTTTTAACCTTGCCTTACATTCGCCTGCTAAGGCATCCACTGCCATAAAACCGATGTTGTGCCGGGAATCCTTATAGCGGTTGCCGGGATTGCCTAAGCCGACGATTAATTTCATGCAATTATTTCTTTTCTTTGGTTTCTTTAGCTTCCTTGCCCTCTTTAGCGCCTTCTTCGCCCGGAACCTCTTTCTTTTCCTTGATTACTTCCGGTTCCTTAGCGGCTTCGCCTTCTAATCCTTCTTCAACCGGGACTTCTTCTTTCATCGGAGCGACTACGTGCACCACGGTAGAATCCGGATCACTCAAGGGCTTAACTCCTGCGGGAAGCTTGATATCTTTAATATGGATGGCATCGCCCATTTTCAGGTTAGTCACATCCACTTCGATTTCTGCGGGGATTGCCGTAGGCAAACACTCAACTTCAATTTCCCACATAACAAATTCCAAAGAGCCGCCTTCCTGTTTGACGCCGACTGCCTCGCCCTTGGCTACTACCGGCACATTAATCTTAATTTCTTTGGTTAAAGATATTTCGTTAAAATCAACGTGAACGATATTACCGTGGACCGGGTCATGCTGAATCTCTTTAACCAGGCAGGCTCTGGATTTAGCTTTTTTATCGTCTTTGATCTTTAAGTTAATGATCGCGTTTTCCAGGCGGTGCCGATGGACCAACTGAATTAATTCACGGCTGGAAACCTGAATCGCGAACGATTCCTTACCTTCGCCGTAGATAACCGCGGGAGTAAATCCGTCATCGCGGATTGCTTTAACCTTGCCTTTTCCTTTGTTTTCTCTGATCTGCGCTTCTAAAATAATCTCTGCCATTTACCTTACTCTCCTTTAGTCAAATAATGAACTCACTGACTGTTCCCAGTGTATTCTTTTGATTGCTTCTGCCAAAAGCCCTGCTACAGAAAGGACCTTTATGCGTTTGTGTTTTTTATGATCGTCCAGAGGAATAGTATCGCTGATCACCAACTCCTCAAGACCTTTGCATTTATCAATTCTTTCGATCGCCGGCCCGGACAAAACGCCGTGGGTGATCGCCGCACGCACGGATTTGCATCCGGCTTTATGCAAGGCCTCCACGCCTTCCACCAACGAACTCCCCGTGGCAATTAAATCATCGACGATAATCGCATTCTTGCCTTTTACCTCGCCGAGTATATGCATTACCTCGGTCCTATCCGGCGTCTCGCGGCGCTTATCAATAATCGCCAACGGACAGCCCAGGCGTTTGGCATAAGACCTGGCCATCTTAATGCTTCCTACATCCGGGGTAACTACGACAATATCTTTTAATTTTAGATCTTTGATGTAATCAATAAAAACGCCGACCGCAAAAAGATGATCAACCGGAATATCAAAGAAGCCCTGAATCTGTCCGGCATGCAGGTCCACTGTAAGGACCCGGTTGGCACCGGCAGTAGTCAATAAATTAGCCACTAATTTCGCCGTGATCGGCACGCGCGGCTGGTCTTTTCTGTCCTGACGGGCATAACCGAAATTCGGCATTACCGCGGTAATCCGCTGGGCAGAGGCGCGCTTGAGCGCGTCGATCATGATCAGCAATTCCATCAAGTTTTCGTTCGGCGGCGGGCAAGTCGGCTGAATCACAAATACATCTTTGCCGCGCACATTTTCATTAATCTTCACGCGAATCTCGCCTTCGCTGAACCGGCTGACAAAGGCATCAGCTAATTTTGTTTTTAATGCCTTACAAATATCCTTGGCCAATTCAGGATGCGCATTGCCGCTGATCACAATTAATTTATCCATGATCCCCCCGATTTTATCTTTTTAAAATCCTTGCCGGCACTCCGACTACCACCGCGCCGTCAGGCACTTTTTTATTTTTTAAAACTACTGTCCCGGCCCCGGTCTTAGCATGCTTGCCGATCTTCGCCGGCGCCACTAAAACCGTATCCGAACCGATAAAGGCATTATCGCCTATGCTCGTAGAATATTTCTTGCCGCAGTCAAAATTCGCCGTAACCGTGCCGGCGCCGATATTGGCATTGCGGCCAACCACAGCGTCGCCCAGATAGGCAAAATGCTTAATAATTGTTTTAGAACCTAGTTTGGAACGAGTAACTTCTAAGAAATTACCGGCGATTACTTCATCCTCTAGGCGGGTGCCTTCGCGTAAATGAATAAAAGGCCCGATCTGACAACGTTTACCAATTTTAACATTTTTTTCCACTACTGTAAAGGGATAAATTACGGTATCCTGCCCGATTTCCGTAGCGTAATTAATAAAGGCCGAAGCGGGATCAATTATGGTTACGCCAGATTCCATCAGCTTACGGTTAATCCTTTTTTGCATGATCGCATTGGCCTTGGCCAGGTCCAGGCGGGAGTTAATCCCTAAGGCCTGATCAGCGTCAGCCAACGCTACGCCTTCCACCAAAGCGCCGCTTTTATAAAGAATGCCGATACAATCAGTCAAATAATGCTCGCGGTTGGCATTATCGGCTTTGGTTTTCTTCAAAGCAGAGCTTAATTGAGCTTTGTTAAAACAATAAATTCCGGTGTTGATCTCTTTGATATTTTTTTGGTATTCATTAGCGTCTTTTTCCTCAATGATCCCCGAGACGCTGAAATATTTATCCCGCAAAATTCTGCCGTAACCGGTAGAATCCTTGACCTGCGCAAAAAGCACGGTAGCTGCCGGTAAATTAGCGTTATGAAATGCAATTAATTTATCGATTGCGGCCTTGGTCAAAAGCGGCATATCCGTGCATAAAATCAAAACCGTGCCGTTAAAACCGCCGAGCTTGCTCATGCCAACGCTTACTGCCCCGGCAGTACCGTTAAGTTTTTTTTGTATAGCCACTTCTACGCCTTGCGGCAGGATCTTACGCACTAATTCCTGCTTATGTCCGAGCACAGCGACGATCTTTTTTGGCTTCAGCTGGCTGGCTAGATCCAAAACATAATTTAAAATCGGCCGGCCGCAAAGCTCATGCAATGCCTTAGGCAGGTCGGATTTCATCCGCTTGCCATATCCCGCCGCCAAAACTATAACCGCTAAGTTTTTTTTCATTTTACTTTCTGATTTAGCTGGGACGTATGGATTCGAACCATAATAGCGGGATCCAAATTCCCGAGTCCTACCATTGGACGACGTCCCAAAATTTAACTATTATTGTTCAACCCCATTAATATTCCCGCACAAGAGCCGAGCCCAGCTTCTGCTCTTGAGAATAAGCGTCCAATACCCTCTTTTGCAAATATTCCCTGAACGACTGAGTGATCGGATGAGCGATATCTTTATGTTCTGCCTGCGCGCTAGCTGCCGCATCCTGCTCGGGCAGACGGCTGACCATAGGAAGCCCGGCAGCGCATTGATTACAATACTTGCTGCGGGTTTCATTTTTAAAGCCACATTTCGGACAGGGCTGCTTAACCTTGCGCGAAGGCATGGCAATAAAAAGTCCGGTCGTCCCCTCGATCACCTTGATATTCCTGACTACAAAGGCATTATCAAAAGTTACCGTGGCATATGCCTTTAATTTCTTATCCGGAGAATCCTTTAAGAATATCTTGACCTCGGTTATTTCCATGGCCCCCTCCTGTCGACAAAGACCAGCGCTATTTGGTGGCGGCGATAAAGATTTTGCGGCCCTTGCCGCGCCGAAGCTGCCGGCTTAAATCAAGCGCTTCTTTTTTTGTCGCGGCCAGACCGAAAACCGTCGGGCCGCTGCCGGACATTAAAACCGCTTTTGCTCCGGCTCTAATTAATTCCTGCTTTACCCTGTTGATCCGCGGATAAAGCATGCTGGAAACCGGTTCCAAACTGTTATAAAGGGCTTGGGAAATTAGACTAAGGTCATTTTCAGCCAATGCTGAAGTTAATATTTTAACATTGCGGGCAGGGGTTGTCAATGCAGGTTTTGGTATTTTTTTCGTACTTAAGGCCTTGTCCCACTGCCGGTAAATCAGGGGCGTTGAGACCTTAAAATCAGAGGCAACCAGGACATGCCAAAATTTTCTCTTTGACAATTTTTTTAACTCTTCGATCCGGTCTCCGCGGCCGGTAGCGAAAGCAAAAGCCGTATTATGAAGAAAAAATGCCACGTCCGCGCCGATCTTGCGGCCAAAACCGGCTAATTCTTTCTGTCCTAACTTCAGATCCCACAAACGGTTTAATCCCTGTAGAACACAAGCCGCATTACTGGAGCCGCCGGCCAGCCCTCCTCCAACCGGAATACGTTTAGTAATGGTAATATCCACGCCTTGCTTAACTGCGAACTCCGCCCGAAGGATTGCCGCAGCTTTATAGCAAAGATTAGACCGGTCTTTCGGCACACCGGCAGCGGCGCAAAAAATCCTGATTTTTCCGTCCGGGCGGTTTTTTAAAACAATCTTATCGGAAAGCGAAATCCGTTCAAAAACAGTTTGCAGATTATGATAATTATCCGGCCGCTTGGATTTAACGTTTAAGAAAAGATTTACCTTGGCGTAAGAATTGAGGGTGAGTTTTTTCACTGCTAAAACCTTAAGCTGCTAACGCTAACGCTGCTTTCTGAATATCGGAACTGGTGAGATTGTATTCTTGCAAAAGCTCATCCGGCTCGCCGGACTGGCCGAATCTATTGCGCACGCCCAAACGGATTACTTTTGCCGGCGCGTTTTCCGCGACTATCTCATCGATACTGGAAGCCAGGCCTCCGATGATCGCGTGCTCCTCGCAAACTACGATTCCCCGGCAGGACTTAGCCGCGTCTAAAATCACATCTTTATCCAGCGGCTTGATCGTATGCGCGTTGATCACGCGCGCCTTAACGCCTTTTTTGCTCAAGGCCTGAGCAGCTGATAATGCTTCGTTGACCATATAGCCGCAAGCGATGATTGCCACATCATTGCCTTGAGTCAAAACCTGGGCTTTGCCTAATTTGAATTCGCCTTTATTTTCTATAGTAGCGAATTTCGGCCTGCCTAAGCGCACATAAAACGGGCCCTGCGCTTGCGCTACCGCCCTGATCGCTTCCGCGGTCTGCGGTCCGTCGCAAGGAACCACAATATTCATATTCGGAATTACGCGCATCAATGCGATATCTTCCAGCGCCTGATGACTGGCGCCGTCAGGTCCGACGGTCAGGCCGGCGTGCGTAGCCACGATTTTTACATTAAGCCTGGAATAAGCAATGGTATTGCGCACCTGATCCCAGGCGCGTCCGGAAGCAAAAATCGCAAAAGTAGAAACAAAAACTGTTTTGCCGCAAGAAGCGATCCCGGCGGCAGTAGCCATCATATTCTGTTCCGCCACGCCCATATTAAAAAATCTTTGAGGAAACTCTTTAGCAAAAAGATTGGTGCGCGTGGAACTGGACAGGTCCGCGTCTAAAACAATGATGTCCTGGTTGGCCCGGCCTAATTCCACCAGTGTTTTGCCGTAAATATCCCTCTGATAAATCATTTCCATATTATTCCAGTTCTTTCAGGGCTTTTTCCGTCTCTTCTTTAGTCGGAGCGCGGCCATGAAAATCGCAGGTATTTTCCATAAAAGATACGCCCTTGCCTTTGATCGTGCGGGCAATGATGATCGACGGTTTACCTTTGGCTAACCTGGCCTGCTCATAGGCATCTAAAATCTGGCGCATATTATGGCCATCGATTTCAATTACATTCCAGCCAAAGGCGCGCCACTTATCCGCGACCGGATCCAGATTCATGATCGCGCAGACCTGGCCGTCAATTTGAAAACCGTTATAATCTAAAATAGCGCAGAGATTATCGCATTTGTAATGGCTGGCAGACATTGCCGCTTCCCAGATATTGCCTTCCTGAATCTCTCCGTCACCCATTAAACAATAAACGCGATAATCAGCCTGGTCTACTTTTGCCGCCAGGCACATCCCCACGGATACAGAAAGTCCCTGCCCCAAAGACCCGGAAGCTACTTCTATTCCCGGAGTGCGGCAATCCGGATGGCCCTGCAGCATTGAACCGAGTTTTCTCAAAGTAAAAAGTTTTTCTTTGGGGAAAAATCCTAAATCAGCCAAGACCGCATACCACAAAGGCGCGCAATGCCCTTTAGACATATGGAACCTGTCGCGGCCGGCTAATTTCGGCTGCTTAGGGTCAATCTTCATTATTCTATAATATAAAGCGGTGATGAGATCGGTAGCGGATAAACTTCCCCCGGGATGGCCTGAACCTGCTTGAGCGAGCATTTGAATAATCAAGCGGCGGATTTCTTTTGCCTTGGCTTCTAATTCTTTAACTTGGCTGTCGGTGTAAGGCATTTTTGCAGTTTTTCTTCTACTTCTTTCAAATGTTGGGCAACAACCGGGTCTTCAATTAATAACGCGGCGCGTTGCAACGTTTTTAACGCTTCTTGATTCTTGCCCTTTTTAAAATAAATCCAGCCTAAACTATCTAAATAAGCCCCGTTTTCCGGAGCAAATTCCAGAGCTTTTTTTACCAAGGCCTCGGCCTGATCAAGATTTTTATTTTCTTCGGCGTAAAAATAACCTAAATAATTCAGCGCCTCGTGGTAATCCGGATTTAATTCCAGCGCCTTTTTTAATTCCGCTTCGGTCTTGGCTTTTTCGCCTTTCAGCTCATAAATATTTGCCAAATAAAAATGCGCGCTGCTATCCTGCGGACTGACGTTTAAAACAATTTGATAGGCCTCTATGGCCGCGTCAAACTTTTTCTCTCCCAGATATAATTGCCCGAGGTTTTTATAGATATCAATGTTTTTCGGATTAATCCTGGAGGCGTTCTTGAGAGAAATTTCATATTCACGGCTTGCCTGATCAGGCTTATTTTGCAGGGAATACAAAACCGCTAATACCGCGTGCGGCTCAACTGCGTCCGGCTCTATCTTAGCAGCGGTATTTAACTCTTTAATCGCCTGTTCGACCCGGCCTTTTTTTAAATAAACCACTGCCAGGTTCAAACGGATAACATTATTTTTAGGATCAAGCCAAAGAGCGCTCTTATACTGCTGGATGGCCTTATCATATTCACCGAGGCCATCATACATTACCGCCATAATATAACGGCTCAATACACCGGATTCTTTCTTTGGCCCGGCAAAACACAGGCCCCGGCATATTGCTAAAGCAATCAGGCACAGAAAAACACCCCGCCTGAATTTTTTTGTCAACAAAGACATGAAAAAACTAGCTTACGCCCAGGCTCTCTTTTTAACGTGGCGCAGGCGGCGACGCATTTTTTTTCTTTTATGCGTCTTGATTTTTCTGAGTTTCCTTTTTCTGCCGCAAGGCATAACCTCGCTCCTTTCGTAGAAGACGAAACGCCAATCCATCCTATAGGATTGGGCGTATTAATAGATTACTTTGTTCAACGGATATTCAATAATTCCGGTCGCGCCGGCATTTTTCAATTTAGGGATAATGACTCTCACGGTCTTTTCATCGATTACCGTCTCCACCGCCAACCAATCACCGGTGGACAAACCGGAAATCGTGGGATTCTTCAAAGCCGGCAGGATCGCCAACACCTTCTTCAAGTCGGCTTTCTTGACGTTCATCTTCAAGCCAACCTTAGCTTCCGCAGTAATTGCGCCGTTTAACAAAAGCGCGATCTCCTGCATCTTGGCTTTTTTCCATTTATCCTGATATGATTTTCTGTTGGCAATAAACTGCGTAGTTGACTCGCAAAGCGTATCGATAATCGCCAGCTTATTAGCCCTTAAACTTCTGCCGGTTTCGGTCAGCTCGACTATTGCGTCAACTAAGCCGGAGTTAACCTTGACTTCCGTCGCTCCCCAGCTGAATTCTACTTCTACCTTAACCCCTTTTTTCTTAAAGTATTCAGTAGTGACATTGACTAATTCCGTGGCGACTCTTTTGCCCTGCAGTTGTTTGGCGGATTTTACGCCCAATGACTCCGGCACTGCCAAAACCCACCTTACTTTATTCATGGTCTGCTTGGCATAAGCCAGATCAGCCACTCTGATTACATCGGATTTATTCTCCAGTATCCAGTCGTTGCCGGTGATACCGCAATCCAGCGCGCCGTCTTCGACATAACGGGACATCTCCTGGCTGCGTAAAAGCACGGCTTCAATTTCCGGGTCGTCGATGGAAGGAAAATAAGACCTTTCCGAAGGTAGATTCACGTTAAACCCGGCCTTGCGGAACATCTTAAACGTCGCTTCCTGCAGACTCCCTTTAGGTAACCCAAGCTTCAATATTTTATTAGACATAGTATTATCTCCTATTCAAGAAACGCAAGTATTATACAAATTTACGGCTAGGTTGTAAAGGAAAATAAAATGATTTCTAATCTTTGTGAGCGTGAAAGCCAATCGGCGGCTTTGGCTTAACCAACGGTGGCTCAAGAAGCTGCTTAATGGCTTGGAAAACTATAGCAAATTGCTTATCGTATTTCTTTTCCATCCCCTCAATTTTTCGCTTAAGGTCGACATTGGTCAAAAGCATCCTGCGCAATTGAGTAAACGCACGCATAATTTGAATATTCACTTGTATAGCTCTTTTGCTATGCAATACTCCCGAAAGCATAGCCACGCCCTGTTCAGTAAAAACATATGGGAGCTTGCGGGTGCCGCCCCAACTTGATATGCCAATTTGGCATATCAAGTTTTGAAGCTCTTCTTTTGTCAATTGAAACATAAAATCATCCGGGAACCTCTCTAAATTGCGTCTTACTTGACGGGTTAACTGGCTCGTATCAACCTCATAAAGTTTAGCTAAGTCCCTATCTAACATTACTCTTTTTCCGCGTATTAACAAAATCTTTGCGGCAATTACGTCAACTAAAATAGCATTAGACATTTTAGCCCCCCTTTCTACTTTAATAGACGTAAGAAGAAGCGAAATCTAACGAAAATTTTATACTATCTTGACTTACAGCAGGTATTAAACCGGTCACAATTTGTGACCAGCTCATATCTTAACTATATTGCCGGCGGATGACTACCTGAGTCATTCATAATGGCATCACAGAATGTGATACCATTATAGCGGCTGGCTTGCGCTGTAGTTTCGAGGGACGTAAAGGCGAGGAGCGGGCATGGTTCGCGCATCCGGCTCCTCAGGCAAAAGCTTTTATTACACTCACCCGGATGCGCGAGAGCGACGAAGCCGACCCGAGCGCAGGCCCCTGGATTTAAACTGTTGCGCGCGGCATCGAAGATGCCGCGCGGCTCGCAGGGCCGCGCCAAGCGTTCCCGAGAAACTATAGCGCACAGCCAGCCGCAAGAGATAGCTAGAAATATCCTTGCATTCCCGGTATTCTGGTCTATAATTAACCTAAATTTGACTTAATCTGACAATTTATTCTACGGAGGAAACATGCTCAAACAATTACGCAATAAGAAAACTGCTCGATGGATCTGGATCGGACTGGCAATATTGGTGCTGCCGGCTTTTGTTTTTTGGGGCCTGGGCAGCGCGGTAAAAAGCCGCGACAAGAACCAGCCAAGCTTAGCCGGAAGAATCTTTGACCGGCCCATAAGTTTTCCCGAATATAAAGACGCTTATGAAGCAGTAAGAAATCAGGCGGTAATGCAGTTGGGAGACAATTTCTCTCAAATGCAGCAATATTTGAATTTGGATAGCCAGGCCTGGGAAAGATTAACCCTTTTGGCGGAAGCAAAAAAGCGCAGGATCAGCGCCTCTAACCAAGAAATTATTGAATTAATTGCCGGTTACCCGTTTTTTCAACGCCGCGGTAAATTTAACGACCGGCTTTACGAAGAAACGATTAAATATGTTTTTCACACCCAATCGCGTATCTTTGAAGAACAGATCCGACAAAGCATTATTATCTCTAAACTTTTTCAACAGATCACCAACTCGCTAACGATCAGCCCGGAAGAAGTAAAGCAGGAGTACCGCAAAGTCAATGAACAGGTAAGTATTAACTATATCGCCGCGCTTCCGGTTGATTTTGAAAATAAAGAAGCCTCAGTCAGCGAAGAAGCGCTTAAGCAATACTACGAGGCCAATAAACTAGAATTTAAGCAGCCGCTTACTTTTAACCTGGAATATATTACTTCGGAATCCCGGGATAAAATCGAATCCCTGCTTCCCCATCTTAACAAAAAAGATTATTTTAATAAACTAGTCAAAGATGCCGGGCTAGCTCTAAAAGAAACCGGCTATTTTAACGAAACCTCCCCCATCCCGGGGATCGGCTGGGCGCCGCAGGTTTTAGAATTGCTGGTTAAATCTAAAACCGGACAATTCCTGCCGGTGATCAGCGTAGATAAAAATTATTATCTTTTGAAAATAAAAGAAAGAAAAGAACCTTATATCCCGGAATTCGGACAGATTAAAGATAAAGTTAAAGATGTCTACATTAAAAATCAGGCCCGCAAAACCGCTAAAGCCAAAATCGAAGAATGCCTGATGAATCTGAAAAATATAGCCGCCAAAAATCCCCGGGCAGCCGACCTGAATAACCAGGCAAAAATATCCGGCCTAAAAAGCGGAGCTACCGGGCTTTTTAAATACGGAAGTTATATTGAGGGAATCGGAAGTTCTGATATTTTTTGGCAGGAAGCCGAGCGGTTAAAAGATGATGAATTCTCTCCGATTATCGAACAGCCTTCCGGATACTATATCATCAAAGTAAAATCCATCCAGCCGATTGACGAGAATAAATTCAAAGAAGAAGCCTCTGAGTTCACCCAGAGGCTTCTTTTAAACAAGAAACAACATGAATTTGAATTATTTCTTGAAGGCTTACTGAAAAAAACCCAGCGTTTTTAAGCTACCTTGATCGCGGTTACCGGGCACAATTCAGCTACTTCTTTTAAATTATGCGTGGCACAGCTCTGCGCCAGCACATGAGCAATACCGTCTCCCTGCACCTGAAATACTTCCGGGCAGGATTGTTCACACAAACCGCAGCCAACACAAGTTGAAGCATCTACACTTACCTTTGACATCCGACTATCTCCTTTTTATCTTTCCAACAAATTCTCAAACATCTCTTCGTGAGTTACTTCTTCCGACAAGATGTGAGTTACCAGCTGATAAGTAACATTATCCTTGCCTAATGTTTTCTTAGCAATTTTATTATAGACTTCAATTGCCCCTGCCTCTGCCTCGGTAACAATGCGGATAATCCGGTTAACATCCGCGGTATTCTTCGGTGGCATTAAATAAGGCGCGTTGGCGTTTTTTTCCAAGTCCATCGGATTAGCAATCGGCATACCGCCTAATTTAACGATCAGATCAGCTACTTCGGTGGCGTGCTCCAATTCATCCTTAGCGATCTTCATCAGGAATTCCGACATATCCTCATATGCCTTGCCGGAAACTGTCTGCGCCATATACCAATAAAGGTAATAGGCCAACCATTCATCCGCGTAGGCCTTGTTTAAATCTTTGACTAAATCCTTTAAGCTTAAATCAACAATCGCTCTTGCTTGCTTTCCCATATTTACCTCCTTGCGCAGAAAGCGCACACCGGCCTATCCTTTAAGGCCGGGTGTCACTCTTAACATCTGCTGCTGTTTCGGTTTTAACTCTCAACCCGTATTTCTCTATATTATGATCTGCTATTTCCTGAATTTTTTTGATTTCTTCAGGATTATTAGTCAGATGCTTAAACCTGCCTTGAACTTTTATGTATTCTTCCACCGGCTTCGGCTGAATCTGCCGTACGCCAATAAGCTTGCCATTTTCATACTCAATTAACGGATAAAGCCCGGTGTCCACGGCGAGCTTTGCCACATTAACTGTCTGCGCTGGTTCATGGCGCCAACCCAAAGGACAAGGAACGTGCACTTGAATATACTTCGGCCCTTTCAAACTCATCGCTTTTTTTACCTTGCGCTGTAAATCCTGCGGAAAACCGGCCGAAGCAGTAGCGACATAAGCGATCCCGTGGGCATTGGCAATTTCCGGCATGGGTTTTTTCGGACGGATATTTCCGGTCGATTTAACGCCAACCGGGCTAGTGGTAGTATTGGTATCAAAAGGTGTAAGCCCGCTTCTTTGCACACCGGTATTCATATAAGCTTCATTATCATAACAAACATATAAAATATCGTGGCCCCTTTCCAGCATTCCGGATAAGGCCTGTAAACCGATATCTGCGGTAGAACCGTCTCCGCCCTGAGCAATAACATTAGTACCTTCTTTTTTGCCGGAATAAATCAAGCCCGCCTCAACTCCGGAAGCGACTGCCGCCGCATTCTCAAAAAGCGAATGTATCCAGGGGACTCCCCAGGCAGTCTGCGGATAAGCCGTAGAAAAAACTTCCAGGCATCCGGTATTATTAACCACCACCGTATTCTGTCCGCTGGCCTCAATTACTAAACGCGCTGCCATAGACTGGCCGCAGCCGGCACAGGCGGTATGCCCCGCGTTAAATAAATTACTGCTCATAACTCTCCTTTAATAGCTCTGGTTTTAAATCAATAAATTCATTGGTTAATTCTTTGGCAGAAAGCAGCTTAAACATTTCCTTGATCGATTCTTTAGTAATATCCCTGCCGCCTAAACCAACCACAAAATTACTGATCACCTGCGGTTTCTTCTTTTTGCTGGTAAAAACCGCTTTGATCTCGCTGGAAACCGGGGCGAACGAACCCAAAGACACCGCGCGGTCCAATACCGCTACTTTCGGGACATTTTTTAAGGCCTCATAAATCGCTTCCGCGGGGAACGGCCGATAAGAAGTAATCTTCAAAAGCCCGACCTTCTTGCCTTTTGACCTTAACTCATCGACTACTTCTTTGACTGTGCCGCAGACCGAACCCAAAGCGACAATTACTTTCTCCGCGTCCTTAACCTGGTATTCTTCCACTAAGCCGTTATAAGTGCGGCCGAAGATTTTGGCAAAATCCGCGGTTAACTTAGGCAATAATTTCAAAATATCCTTGTGGGTTTCTTCAATGGCAAAGCGCGTTTCCATATAATAATCCGGCCCGGCCAAAAGCCCCATAGAAATCGGATTAGTTACATCAAGTTTATAGGTAGTGTTATATTTAGGTAAGTATTTATCAACCTGTTCCTGGGAAGGCATATCCACGGTTTCAATGCCGTGAGTAAGAATAAAACCGTCCATGCAGACCATTACCGGCAGCATAATTGATTTATCCTCTGCCAGTTTATAAGCGATAAAATGCAGGTCAACTGCCTCCTGAATATCTTCGGCGAATAATTGCACCCAGCCGGAATCGCGCAGAGAAATCGAATCCTGCTGGTCATTCCAGATATTGATCGGCGCGGAAACCGCGCGGTTGGCGCAGGTCATCACGATCGGCAGCCGCATCCCGGCGATATTAAAAACCACTTCCATCATATAAAATAAACCCTGCGAGCTGGTCGCGGTATAGGAACGCGTGCCGGTGGCTTCGCTGCCCAGCACGACGGAAGCCGCGGAATGCTCGGATTCCACATTAACAAACTGGGCATTGAGTTTACCATCGGCCACCATAGACGCAAGCTCTTCGACGATATGCGTCTGAGGAGTAATCGGATAGGCGGAAACTACCCCTGGCTTACATAACTTTACCGCCTCGGCAACCGCGAGCGAACCCTCGATAAATTCTTTCATTCCTGCTCCTTAATCATCTCGATATCTTTTTTCGGGCAAATCAAAGCGCAATTACCGCAGCCCTTGCAATAAGCCAAATCCACGTCGTATTTCTTCTCGGCTCCGGAAATGCAGCCCTCCGGGCAGATTATCGCGCACATCTTGCAGCCGATACAATTTTTCTGTAAAAATTTCGGCTTAACGGCAACGCGCCATGAACCTGTCTTATTATTTTTGCTTGTTCCCGGTTTTGAAGTAAGCGGCCCGAACATATTTTAACCTCTTAATTGATTTTTAATAAATTCAAATCCTTGTTTGGCTGATTCGATATTGCCTTCCATGGCTTTACCGGAAAATCTTTTCTTAATCGCTTCCAAAAGCGAATCCAGGGCCAATTCCCCGGTAGCTGCGCAAAAAGCACCGATTAAAGCGGTATTGCCCAAAGGCCTGCCGATAGTTTTCATGGCGATTTCATTAGCCGGCACGGCAAAAACTTTCTGCTTGGCGCTTACTTTAGGCAAAGATCCGGTATCCTTATCATTAATAATGGCAATACCGTCTTCCTTGAGCCCGGAAAAACAGTTGAAACCGCGCATTAAAGTCGGATCCATGATCAAAAGGTAATTCGGCTCATAAATTTGGCTGCGCAAACGCACGGGATGGGAATCAACCCGCACGAAGGCATTCATCGGAGCGCCCATGCGGGCGGCGCCAAAACTCGGGAAGGCATAAGGATACATCCCTTTTAAAAAATAAGCATAACCCAAAATGGAAGCGGTAGTAATCGCCCCTTGCCCGGCGCGGGCATGAATACGAATTTCTTTCATTTATTACTCCTTGAGATTGATTTAAAACGGAATGTATAATACGACTTTTATCCGGCTTTGTCAAATACTTTTAATGAACGGATAACTTACGTTGCTCTTGGGAGCAACGTAAGTTATAGCCCCGCCGTAAGCGGGGCGTCCGCGAATTAATCCATCGCCTACGAAAAAAATCCTATTGTGCCTTCTGGGATTTTTTTCGTGCTTAGGCAAGGGACAAACCCTTCCTGTATAACCGGGAAACTTCGGCTAATGCCCCTAAAATACCCTCTGCTTTACCTGTATCTAACGTACCCAAACCGCAGCTGGGGCTAAAAAGCAAGTTTGACTCAATCAACTGCCGGCTGACCCCCTTCTGTTCTAAGCCGGCAATACCTTCGGTTACCTTTTTCAGCAATAATTCCGGGGTAACCCGGGGGCCAAATTCAGCCGTTGGCACGATCCCCCAGCAGAGCATGCCTCCGCGCTGTAAAAAACCTTTCAGGTTAGCCGCGTAAAGCGCCAAACGTTCTAAATAATCAAAGGCGTCAAAATTAATAATATCTACGCCCGCGGCATCCATCAACATCGACCAGTCGGTATTGCCGCAGCAATGCACGCCGATCAGCGTATCAGCCGATTTAACCCCGCCGGTAATTTCCTTAAGCACCTCCACTACTTTTTCCCGGGTTATCGCGGTATAGGCCGAGCCAAAAGCCGCCAAATACGGCTCATCAAAAAAAATGACCAGCGGTTTATTGAATTTCCTCAGTAAATTTAGCTGCCAAAGCGCCTTCATAATCAGCCCTTTGGTAATTACCTGCATAAAAACCTCATCGTGCAAAAGCGCGACCTCGTTTTCATCGCTAATCCCGGCGGCAAAAGTAAACGGCCCGGTAACATGGCATTTAATATATTTTACCGCGGATAAATCCGCCCCTTCCAGGCGCCGGAAAAATTTATATAAACCTAAAGCGAACTTATCGGAAATTTTGAAATACTCAATATCCTGCGCGATGATCCGCTCATAAAATTTTTCTAATTTTTCTTCCCGGTTAGCCGGATTATAAACTACGCCTTCCTCGGTTGCCTCAAGACATGGCAGGTTTTCGCTGAACTGAGCAATCATTGATTCAAAGTGCGAACGTTTAGGCAGCTGCGGCCAAAAAGGAATTTCCGGACAGGACCTAAAAATCAGGTTCAACGCCGTTTCGGCATCCGTAAAAGGCAAGCTTCCTACTCCCGTAGCCAAACCGCTTAGCGCGGATCTTTCTAAGGTCATTGTAATCTCTCTCTTCTTAACTGGCCGTTAGCGTTAATTTCGACAATCTCGTCAACCTGCACTTTAAGAATCACGACGGTTTGAGAAATTTCCATTTCAAAAGTATTATGCTTTTTACCTTTATCAACGCCTTCGATGATCCGTTGCACGGATAACTCAATCTCTTTTTTAGATAATTCATCGAGCATTCTTTCGTAAACGATCCCCGAATCAATGGTCTCTACTGTACCGTTAAACTGATAACCAACCAGATTTTCTAAATCCATAAAACCCAGGGAGATCTTCGGATTAATCTTGATATTACGAAAAGTCCGGCCGATAACATAATCGCACAAATAAATAATATTGTTTTCAACCTTCAAAAGCAGCTTGGGGGCAATATTAGGTACATTTTCCAGATCACAAGTAGCCACATTTAAGAAATTGTGTTCTTTTAAAATTGTTTTTAATTCTTTCTGCGGCATGTTAATAACCCAGGCTTTCTCCGAC
This sequence comes from bacterium, assembly GCA_021813045.1. Taxonomy (GTDB): domain Bacteria; phylum Omnitrophota; class Gorgyraeia; order Gygaellales; family Profunditerraquicolaceae; genus JAKAMF01. Next base: position 31,740 of record JAKAMF010000002.1, read on the forward strand.
TAAAATTACTTTCAGCCGATCCGGTACCGCCTCGGCTTCCACGATCAGCGTCTGACAGCACATCCGGCGGTATTCCGGGGCCAGGCAAATCCCCTGGCGGCAAGTACCCGGCTCTAAACAAGCGGAATTCCAATTCAAACGCTTACAATTAAGCGGAGTGGCATATTCTTTGGCGCGTTTAAGCGCGGCGTCTAAATCCGGAGTAATTTTATTAATCCCGCAAATAATTAAAACATTGGCGGCATGAGAGACGCCGGAGATCCGGTTGCCGTAAGCGGAAATAAACACCATTTCTCCGCTTTGTGCGATGGCATTGGCGCTAGCCAGATAATAATCAGCCAAAACGCCCTGCTTTCTTAACTCCAAACTTTCGCCACGGCTAAGGCCGGGCTTATACTGATTAAAAATCCGGTTGCCGCGGGACTCTAATAAATCAGCTATGCCCAGCTCATTTAAAGTCACCGAGCCGGATATCCCAATGCTGGATTCCTTGGGTATCAGCCGGAGGATTTCCGCTGCTGCGGATTTTTTATCCGCGCAGTAAATACCTTGAATTCCCCGCTTAAGCCAATTTTCTAACAGCGCGCCGATCTTTTGATCCATCTCAAGAAACTAGCTTTTTATAATCCTTGGGAAAAACATTGTCATTATAAACTATCTGGCCGTGTTTATTAATCAAAATATAGGTTGGCACGCCTAAAAGATTAAAAGAATCCGCTACTGTCGCGTTTTTGTCTAAAAGCACGATATAGTCGATAGCAAAGGTATCGACAAAACTCGCCACTTTACGTTCATCCTCAGCCACATCAATTGCCAAAAGCTCAATTTTATCTTTTTTCAGATCTACCGCTTTTTCTTTTAAAAAGCTTAACTGCTGACGGCAATACGGGCACCAGGTGGTCCAAAGAACCAGCAACACCGGCTGTTTATCTTTGTATTGACTAAGCGTAAACTGCTTACCTTTTAGATCCGACAGCATAAAATCAGGCGCCGGCTTAGGGTTTTTAATCAGCTGACCTTGCGCAAAAACTTGGGCGCTAAAACAAACCGTTAACAATAAAGAAATCAAGATTATTTTTTTTGCCATTAAAATCTCCTTATCCCGTTATAAATAAAATATATCCCCAGCGCTAAAATAATTACCCCGCCGGTTAGCTTAATAATTTTAAGCCATTCTCCTGATTTAGGCAAACCAAGCAAAAATCCGCTGAAAGCTCCGGCGAGAATTAAAACTGCTCCCATGCCATAAGCAAAACAGAACAAAAGTAGCATCCCGTATAAAATATTCTTCCCCGCAGCTATATATGTCAGAATTGCTCCCAGGGCCGGAGTAAGACACGGTCCGATAATCAGTCCGGAAACTGCGCCCAGTAAAAAAACCCCCCAATACCCGCGTGATTTAATCCTCGGCAGTTTGATTAAATTAGCTAAAGATAAAGAAAAGATGTCCAGCATAGAAAGCCCGAAAAAAATAATTACTATGCCGGTAATAATATACGTAACGGGATGAGAGCTTACCCTGCCAAAGAGTTGACCGGTTAAAGCAGCGAAAAGCCCGAGCATGGAATAAACCAGGGCCATGCCGGAAACATAAACTAAACTTAAGGCCAGCCCTTTTAAGCGCGACTGCGTTGAGTTAATGCCGATATAGCTTACGGTAACCGGGATTAACGGATAAACGCAAGGGGTAAAGCTGACCAGGACTCCGCCGAAAAATGCCCAGAGAAAATCTAAAGGGTTACCTGAGAGATTCATCGATCCACCTTAAGTAATCTTTACTCCCGCCGATAATCGGCAAAACAATAATCTCCGGAGTTTCGTAGCTATGCAAAGATTTTATCGCTTTAATAATCTGCGCTAATTTTGTTTTTTGAGATTTAATGATTAGCAGCGCTTCTTGAGCTTGGTCAATTTTGCCCTGCCACCAGAAAATTGAATCGATTTTTTCGCTGATATTAACACAGGCGGCTAACTTTTTCTTTAACAAGCCGGAGGCGATTTTTTGCGCCTCTTTTTTATGAGAAGCGGTTGCCAAAACTACGATATGCATCTTAACTTAACCTCTTAATTAATTTGGCTAAGCGCTGTCCATAACGCTGACATTCAGTGCTGGCACGTTCATCCGGAGCACCGACTGCTACCGGGCCGTAATGGCTGCCTTTGGGGTCACCTTGCACAATCATACCATGTATAAGCATGGCATTCAAGATGTCTAAAACCGCAGTCTCATTGCCGCCGGCCAGATTTCCGCTGGAGGCAAAGGCTCCGCCGATTTTACCTTCTAATTTAGAATGAATTTTAACCGAATCATCCAAAAGCTGCTTGATCTGGCCGGCCATGGTGCCGTAATAAACCGGAGAACCGATAACAATTCCTTCATATTTTAATAACTCTTCAGGTAAAACATCTTTAACATCCTTTAAATCAGCGGCGACGCCTTCCTTGGCCAGCGCGCCGGAAATCAACTCGGCCATTTGACGGGTATTGCCGGAACGAGAATAATAAATTACCAATGCCTTAGCCATAATTACTCCTTCCTTTCTTCTATCTTGATCGCTTTCATCCGGCCGAACTGGCCGCAGGTATCAAAAATAATTGTCGGGTCTTCAACATTAATATTAATTTTATATTCTGAGCTCTCGTCTCCGCCGTCCTCTAAAGATGAGACCTCTAAATCGCGGCCAAACTCCAACAACGCGTTTTTGATTACAGTTTGGCTGGTATTTTTAGCGCTTAAAATAAAATCTAAATAATAACGGGTCATTTTAACATAATTACTGACATCATCCGGCCGCAGGAAGATCCCTGGCGGCGATAAGAAAAGAATTCGTGATTACAAAAAGTACAGCTTGCGGCAGATGAAATATTTTCTTCTTTTAAGCCGGCTTCGATCAACTGGCCTTTGTTGACTTGCGCTAAATCTAAATAATATTTCCCCTGCTTTTGCCGAATGCCGCAATCAAAATAACCGGTAAATTCTTTCCCTACTTCATAACAGCAAGGGCCGATGGCCGGGCCAAAACCGGCCAAGATATCGGCTGCCTGCGAATTAAATTCTTTAACCATTAGGCGCACGGTTTTGGCCGCCAGGCGCTTGTGGCTGGAACGCCAGCCGGCATGCACAACGCCCGCGGCATGCTTAATCGGATCATAGAGAAAAACCGAAAGGCAATCCGCGGTAAATACGGCCAAGGGAAGGTTTTTTTCCTGCGTGATCAGGGCATCGGTTTGACTAAAGGCGTCCTGATAATTTAAAGCTCCCCTGCCTTTATGCTCTTGTCCAACACAAACGACTGCGTCCTCATGAACTTGATTAGCGCAGGCTAAATTTCGATACTCAACCCCCAAAGAACGTAAAAATTCCTCACGGTTAGTTAAAGAACTTCCGGTATCCCCATGTTTAAAAGACATGTTTTGCGGCTGGCGGCTAAAAGCGGCAACTATTCCGGGATGGCTAAAAATCATTTAGCTTCTAAAACTTTGCTATCCTGCGCAACCATAAATCTAT
>JAKAMF010000059.1 GCA_021813045.1 bacterium
AATAAACCGTTTTTAGCCAGCCGCGGTTTAAATTTATCTAAGGATAACTGATTCATAATAATCATCGAATCGGCCTGGCGCACCATCGGCGAACCGATCTCTTCGTCGGAAATAACCAGCATGCAATAGGCCGCCCCGCCGCGCACTTCCGGCCCGTAACAAGGCATCCAGGTAACCTGCTTATCTTCCAGCATTGCTGACTGCGCCAGAACCTTACCGACCAGCATAATACCCTGCCCGCCGGCTCCGGCAATAATAATTCTCTCAATCATTTGATCCTTCCTAAAGGAAATTCTTTAGACAACACATCTCTGATCCAATCCAGCGCCGCCTTAGGAGACATCCCCCAGTAAGTCGCGCAAGGAGAAAGTATTTCTACCAAAGAAAATCCCGCACCTGCAATCTGATTCTGGAATGCCTGCTTGAGCGCTTTTTTCGTTTTAAGTATTTCTTGTGGAGAATGCAGAGATACCCGCTCCACATATTTTACCGCCGGCAAAGAAGCCAGGATCTCGGATATTTTTAAAGGATAACCGTGCTCTTTGGCCACCCTGCCCTTTTGCGCAGTCGAAGCCTTTTGCCCGATCAAAGTGGTCGGCGCCAACTGCCCGCCGGTCATGCCGTAAATAGCGTTATTAATAAAGACTACGGTAATATTTTCTCCGCGGTTAGCCGCGTGAATAGTTTCGTTGGTGCCAATCGCAGCTAAATCTCCGTCGCCCTGATAAGTAAAAACAATATTCTGCGGCCGCACTCTTTTGATCGCCGTAGCTACGGCGCAGGCGCGCCCATGCGCCGCTTCGCAGCAGTCAAAATCCCAGTAATCATAGGCAATTACCGCGCAGCCGACCGGGGCAATCGCAATTACCTTTTGACGAATCCCTAATTCATCAATGATTTCCGCGACTAAACGGTGGGCGATGCCATGGCCGCAGCCGGGGCAATAGTGAGTAGAAACATCACGTAATGATTCTGAGCGGCCGAATATTTTTTCCATTAGCTCAATGCCTTAATTTTACTGTTGATCTCTTCTTCCGTAGGAATCCCGCCGCCGGAGCGGCCTAAAAATTCAACCCGGGAACGTCCGTTAATTGCCAATTTTACGTCTTCCAGCATCTGACCGTAAGACATTTCCACCACTAAAAATATTTTGTCTTTTTTTGCCGCGCTGAAGGCCCGATCGGGAAACGGCCATAAACTGATTGGCCGGATCAAGCCGATCTTTTTGCCTTCTTTTCTTAGTTGTTTAACTACTGCCTTGGCAATCCGCGCCATAGTGCCGTAGGCAACCAAAATAATTTCTGCGTCATCCGTAAGCAGCGTTTCAAAACGCTGCTCCTGTTTGCGGATCTGGCAATAAGTTTCCTGTAAAATCAAATTGTTTTTCTCCAGCGCGCCTTCGGCCAAAGAAAATGATTTTGCCACATTTGCCGGCCGATTGCCGCAACCGGTTAGCGCCCATGGTTTTTCTGTCTTGCGGGAAACCGAAACAGCCGTATTAACCGGCTCCATCATCTGGCCCAACATACCATCGCCTAAAATTATTGCCGGAACACGGTATTGATCGGCAAGGTCAAAAGCCAGCACGGTCAAATCAAACGCCTCCTGCACCCCTGCCGGGGCAAAGACCAGGCAATGATAATCGCCATGGCCGCCGCCGCGGGTGGATTGAAAATAATCCGATTGGCTGGGAGCAATATTACCTAACCCCGGTCCGCCGCGCATAATATTTACGATCACTGCCGGCAGCCGCGCGCCGGCTAAATAAGAAATCCCTTCCTGCTTTAAACTTACGCCCGGCGAAGACGAAGAAGTCATTGCCCGCACTCCGGCGGCGGATGCGCCAAAAACCATATTGATCGCCGCCAATTCCGATTCTGCCTGCACAAAAACCCTGCCTGCCTCCGGCAGGCGATACGACATATAAGCAATTAATTCATTTTGCGGGGTGATCGGGTAACCGGCGTAAAAAAAACATCCGGCCTGAAACGCTGCTTCCGCAATCGCTTCATTTCCCGCCATTAATATTTTTTCTGTCTTTTTAGCAGCTTTCATTTATATACCTCAATACAGCAATCCGGGCAGATCAAAGCACAAAAGGTGCAGCCTGAGCACTCAGCTTGCGGATTCAATTCTACAGTCACAAAGCCTTTTTGGTTAATTTTGGCACTTTTTTTAATCACGCCCTTGGGGCAAAAACTAACACAAAGCAAACAGCCCTTACATCTTTGTTGATTAATCGTAATTTTGGCCATGGATTTTATTTTTAATAGTTTGGGCTATTTGTTTGGCGGTAAGCCCGAATTTTTCCAAAAGAATACTGCGCTTGCCGCAGGGGATGAACTCATCCGGCAAGCCCAGGCGGATTACCGGCCTGAATAAGGCCTCGGATACCGCGCTGCCTAAACCGCCATCTATAATACCATCTTCTAGCGTAAAAATAAACTTGGCTTTGGCCGCGGTCTGCTTAAATAAACCGGTATCCAGCGGTTTGGCAAAACGGGCATTAATCACGGTAGCACTCAAATTTTCTCCGGCCAGGATTTCCCCGGCTTCGTAAGCCGGCAGGACCATGCTTCCGTAAGCGATAATTAAAATGTCTTTCCCCTCTCTCAAAACCTCAGCTTTGCCTAGCTCTATTTCTTTAATTGGAATTTGGGATTTTGAAGTCGGGATCCCCTCCTTGGGATATCTGACCGCTACCGGCTTATCCAGGCCAACCGCAAACTCCAGCATTGTTGCTAATTCCGCGCCGTCTTTCGGAGCCAAGAGAACCAAATTCGGAATATTCCTTAAACAGGCAATGTCAAAAGCCCCCTGGTGCGTCGGGCCGTCATCGCCGACTAAACCGGCGCGGTCTAATAAAAATAAAACCGGCAGATTCTGCAAACAAACATCCTCAATGATTTGATCGTAAGCGCGCTGTAAAAAAGTAGAATAAATCGCCACTACCGGTTTTAATCCGTTTTTGGCTAGCCCCGCGGCAAAACAAACCGCGTGCTCTTCGGCAATCCCGACATCAAAAAATCTTTCCGGATAAACGTCGCGAAATTTATCCAACCCGGTCCCTTCCGGCATCGCCGCGGTAATCGCCATAATTTTTTTATTCTTTCCGGCCAGTTCCACCAGTTTTTCTTTGATTACCCCGGTATAAGTCGGCGTTTTCTCCTGCAAAGATTCTCCGGTTTTAATATCAAAAGCTGGCGCGCTGTGGAATTTTACCGGATCTTCCTCTGCCGGGGGATAACCCTTACCTTTTTTAGTTACGACATGTAAAATCCTCGGGCCCTTAACCGCCAGGATATTTTTTAAAGTTGGAATTAAAAGCTGCAGATTATGCCCATCCAGCGGGCCGAAATAACGAAAGCCCAGTTCCTCAAAAAACATCCCCGGAATAAACATCCCCTTCAGGCTTTCTTCAAACTTAATCGCCATTTTCAAAATCCGGCTGCCTTTAGGCATACGCGATTTAACAAAAGTTTCTAAAGACTCCTTAAAACGGTTATATATAGGTAAAGATATAATCTTATTCAAATAAATACTCACTGCCCCGGAGTTCGGGGCGATGCTTAACTCGTTGGTATTTAGAACAACCAGGATGTCTTTTTTTAAGTGCCCGGCATTATTCAGGCCCTCAAAACAAAGCCCGCCGCTTAAAGAGCCGTCGCCGATTACTGAAGTCACCCGAAAATCTTCTTTCAAGTAATCGCGGCTGCAAACCAGGCCCAGGCCCAGAGAGACCGCGCTGGAACTATGCCCGGCGGTAAACGGATCATACTCGGATTCTTCGCAGCTGGGAAAACCGCTGAGGCCCTGATATTGGCGCAGGCAATCAAAATTTTTATTGCGGCCGGTGAGAATTTTATGCGCGTAGGCCTGATGTCCGACATCCCAGATAATTTTATCCTTGGGCGCGTTCAAACAGTAGTGTAAGGCGATCGCCAACTCTACAGTGCCTAAGCTGGACGCCAAATGCCCGCCGCGACCGGAAATCACCTCAATGATCCTCTGGCGGACCTCCTGCGCCAAAGCAGTGAGTTCTTCAACGCTCAACTTCTTAAGATCCTGCGGGCTATGAATTTTTTCTAAAAACATAAAGTTATTCTTCCTTTTGGCCGGAATCTTCAAACGGCTTCAATTCAAATTCGCCTTTTTTATTTTTTACCAGTAAGTCGATCTTCTTCTTGGCGCTTTCTAATTTTTGATTGGCCAGTCGCGATAACTCAATGCCCTCTTGGTATTTTTTCAGCGCCTCATCCAAAGACAACTCGCCGCTTTCCAGATCTTCAACTATTTTTTCTAATTTCTTCATTGCTTCCTCAAACTTTATCTCAGCCATCTTGCTTAACCTCCGTTACTTTAGAGAATATTTCGCCTTTATGCACTCTGGTCTGAATCATCGCCCCCGGCTTAATTGACTTGGCCTCTTTGATTACCGCGCCATCTGAGCCGAAGGTAACGCTGTATCCGCGATTTAAAATATTCAACGGATTCAAGTCGGAAAGCCGGCTGGAAAACTTTAAAAATTCCGCCTGCCGGATCTTTAAAGAATGGTCCGCTTGAATATAAATTTGCCTGGCTAAACTAAAAATTTTTTCCTGATGCCGCGGGAGCAGGGCTACCGGATTAAGTAAATTAAGTTTTTTTAATAAAGCTGAAAAGCTGCTATTGTTTAATTCCCAGATATGCGCCACGCCTAAAGATAAACGGCGGATAAACTGTTCGATCTCCTCTTTACAATTAACCGCCATTTCTAAAAACGAATTTATCAGGCGCTCGGTTAATTCATCCAGCCGCTGGCTTAAGTCCTCCTTACGGGGGATTACCTGCTCCGCGGCCGCAGAAGGAGTCGCGGCGCGCAAGTCCGCAACTAGATCGGCGATCGTCCAATCGCGCTCATGCCCAACCGCAGAAATCACCGGGATAGCGGAATTATAAATCGCGCGGGCAACAATCTCTTCATTAAACGCCCAAAGGTCTTCAATGCTGCCGCCGCCGCGTCCGACAATCATTACTTCTATGCGGTCTTCCGGCCGCGCCTGCCGGTTAAAAAGATTGAAGTCATTAACCGCCTGGGCAATCTCTTCCTTGGCGCCTTCGCCCTGCACGCGCACGGAGTTAAGTATAATATGCGCGTCATTAAATCTTCGCTCTAAAACCTTTAAGATGTCCTTCAGCGCCGCACCCGAGCCGGAAGTTACCAGGCCGATATTACGCGGCAGATAAGGGATTTGCCGCTTATGCTGCGGATCAAATAAACCCTCTTTCTCCAGCTTTGCCTTCAGCTGCTCTAAGGCCAGCTGCAAACTGCCCACTCCCTGGGGCTCCATTTTTTCAATTACCAGCTGATACTGGCCGCGCGGCTCATAAACGCCGATATTGCCAAAGCAAATTACTTTTTGTCCGTCTTCCAATTTAAACTTTAATTCTTTATTCGCGCGGGCAAACATCACCGCGGCCAAAAGCGCGGATTCGTCCTTTAAAGAAAAATAAAAATGCCCGGAAGGATGCGCCTTAAAATTAGAGATTTCCCCTTCCACCCAGACTTGGCCAAAGGTATTTTCTAGAATTACCTTAATATCCCGGGTGATTTCGGAGACCTTATAAATATGCCTTGCTTCCATCGTTTAACCCGCTGCCTTAATCCGGTTTCTTCTTTAAAACAATCATCTGCACAGAATAGGGCGCCAGCTGCAAAGAATCGCTATATCCCGTGGCCTGCAAAATTTCTTTTTCTTCCCGCGGCTTAAAATCAACCGCCTTATTCGTTGCCGCATCAATCACATACTTCTCACAAGTATAATTCCCGGAAAGCCCCCCTATCTTTAAGCTGACGCGGCGCGGATTATTCTTGGCCAGTTCGGCCTGGCTGTTTAATTCTTGCGCTTTTTTAAACATTGCCCTGAGCTTTAAAGTCAGCCGTAAGCTAGAGGCGGCTAACTGCCGGCTGATAATCTTATCCAATTCCTCGGATTTAACCAAGCTTAAGAGGATTCTTCTTTCTGCATCGTTCAAATGCCAGATATTGCGGGAAATAAAATTTTTTCCTATGTTGGGGTCAATATAATTATAAAAAATCAGAATAATGCTGTCTTTTGATTTGGTAGCGATCGCTCCGACAAACTGGTCTTTGATCTCCGGAATAATGAACATATCTTTACCCATAGCATTCAACATGCGCAAGCTTAAATAAGACGGCTTTGACCCGCCCTTATATTCCGCGGCTTGAGCGTCCAGCCAGAATAGGCCGAGGTTGCGATTGACCTGTTCTTTATTGCCTTGAAAATCCTCCAGGCAGAAATAGACCTGCCGGTTAATCCCGGCGCGGTACATATTCTTTGCCCGGCTGGGGATAAAACTGGCGCAGATATTGGCAGCGCCCGCGCGGCCGGCGGAAATATTCTCTCCGGAATCATAATTCCATTCGTCAATAATTAAAGGGGGCATTTTTTTAAATTTAAAATAAGAAAGCCAATCGCGGACTAAGCCCGCAACATTCTTACGATAGCGGGTCAATTCCGCTTCTGCCTGCGGATCTGTAGAATAAGCGTGCCAGCTGATAAAGTCTAACGGCAAGCGATAGTGATAGCAATAGCGGATCAAATCATAAATCAAACTTTTCTCCGGGGTGGCGATAGTATTGGGCCGTGAATTCTGGAACCACCAACTTGAACTGGGCCCTCCCACAGGGATATGTATCTTGTATTCTTTTTCCAGCTCCATTACTCCTTCGCTAACCGCGCGGTAAATCCCCAAGTATTCCTGTTTACCGCCTAAGAAAAAATCGTCATTATCCGGCGCGCTCCAAACTTCATACCAAATATTATACTTTTTCAAACAGCTGAAATTACGGATATATTTTTTGACCTCTTCTTTAAAAGCCATTAAATCTATGGGCGGGCTTTTAGAATCTAAAACTTTACCCATCCCAGCCGGAGTGCCGAAAATATTAAGGATAATCACTCCTCCGGATTGATTAATTTTTTGTATAACCTGTTCATAATTGGCAAGGAGTTTTTCCTGCGCCGCCGGATCCTTGGCCAATTCGTTAATTTCCCAAAGATTAAGCTGCAGGCGGAATAAACCGCTAAAGCCGATATCCTGCTCCCAGGCATTAACCGCTTCCGGCGCTGCCAATGAGTGCGGCCAGCTGTTATTTTTATGCCAGCCGCGGCCGCTTAAATCAACATTCGGACGCAAGATTTCCGGAGTAGCGATAGTCTGAGAGTTAACGTCGAGGGTAAAATCGATGTCATTAGTTTGGGCGAAGGCCCAGGGGCGCAATAATAACAAAGCGCAAAAAGCAAACACTAGGGACTTTATTTTGTTATTTGCCATCAAGTTTTTCCTGTATCCGGATAATCGACCTTGCCTTGCCGGTTTTTTCATCAATATCAATAACCGCTCCGTGCAGCTGAATATCATTTTCCGCGACTTCAAAACGCAGCGGGACGTTGGTCAAAAACTTTTCCAGGACATTTTCTACTTTTCTGCCGATCACTGAATCATACGGCCCGGTCATTCCCGCGTCAGTAAGATAAGCGGTTCCGGAAGGCAGGATCTTTTCATCAGCGGTCTGAATATGCGTATGCGTGCCCAAAACCGCGGAGACCTTGCCGTCTAAAAACCAGCCCAAAGCGACTTTTTCCGAAGTTGCTTCGGCGTGAATATCCACCAGAATAATTTTTGTTTCCTTGGATAATTCTTCCTGCGCCTTATCCACAACCTGGAA
>JAKAMF010000060.1 GCA_021813045.1 bacterium
TGAATATCGGCAATTCTATAGTTTCCCGGGCAGTCGTGGTTGGCTTGGCTCAAGCGGTAAAAGAAATGAAGGGGTTGATCGGATGATCGTCGGTACGGGTGTAGACATTACTGAAGTAAGCCGTTTACGCAGGGCGACAGAAAAATGGGGTGAAGATTTTTTAAAACGTATTTTTACCGGGACTGAACTGAAAAACGCGCGTAAACGCAGCAGTTTTTATCAGCATTTAGCTGGCAGATTTGCCGCTAAGGAAGCGATTTTTAAAGCGATGAAAATAAAAGACCTGGGTTGGCAAGAAGTAGAGATACTGAATAATCAGGAGGGCAGCCCGGTTGCCCGGATATCCAACGCGAAAGCGAAAAATTTGATCGTAGAAATTTCTATTTCGCATGTTAAGACCTATGCGGTTGCCAGCGCTTTTGTCGCCAAGAAAAGCTGATACGAATAAATCAGATTACGGCCGGGTTTTAATTTTAGCCGGCTCGGCGGAATTATCCGGAGCCGGAGCCCTGGCAAGCTTAGCTTGTTTGCGCTGCGGGGCAGGGCTGGTAACTTGGGGCCTGCCACAGGGGTTAAATAAAGCGGTAATAAAGATTAAGCCTTGGGAGGCGATGACGCTTCCGTTAGCGGAAAATAAAGACGGCTCTTTGTCATTAGCAGGCTATAAAAAGATAAAAGATTTTTTAGCCAAGGTTGATGTTTTAGCAATCGGCCCTGGTCTCGGGCAGAACAAAAGCACGATAGCCTTAATTAGAAAAGTTATTATTAGCGTTAATAAGTCAGTGGTAATTGATGCCGATGGGTTGAATGCTTTAGTAGGAAAAACCCGGCTGTTAAGGAGTAAAGGACAAGGGATAAAGGTGATTACTCCGCATCCGGGTGAAATGGCGAGATTATTGGGGGTTAGTGTTGCTAAAGTGCAGGCGGATAGAGAAGGGATGGCGCGTAAGTTTGCCTGTGATTATAAGGTAGTAGTAGTACTTAAGGGCCATCGTAGTGTAGTTTGTGATGGCAAGCGTTGTTATATTAATAAAACCGGTAATCCGGGAATGGCTACTGCCGGAAGCGGCGATGTTTTAACCGGGATGATCACGGGATTTTTAGCGCAAGGGTTAGATGCTTTTAGTGCAGCCAAATACGGCGTATATTTGCACGGCTTAGCCGGCGACTTGGCAGCAGAAGAAAAGACAGAAATTTCCTTGATAGCCGGCGATATTATTGCTAAAATCCCAGCAGCAGTAAAGCGGTGTTTGTAAGGCGTTTTTCGCCGGCGTAGCTCAGTCGGTAGAGCAGCTGTTTTGTAAACAGCGGGTCGGGGGTTCGATTCCTCTCGCCGGCTTAAATGATCTCACGGCTTACGGAGTGCAGCGGATGTAAGCCGTATAGGCGATAAACAAAGTTCTTTTATATGGACAGGTACCCAAGTGGCCAAAGGGGACAGACTGTAAATCTGTTGCGCTTGCGCTTCAGAGGTTCGACTCCTCTCCTGTCCATTAAATTTTTCCGACAAGGAAAAATTTAATGGCACTATGCGAGCGTTAAACGGCCCGACAAGGGCCGTAGCAAGCATAGTGCCTATTTTAAAAAGCGTCAACGCGGGCATAGCACAGCGGTAGTGCAGTGGCCTTCCAAGCCACCTACACGGGTTCGATCCCCGTTGCCCGCTCCAAAACAGCTAAGTTAGGAGTTAACTAATGGCGGAAAAATACATTTCTTTTGAAGAGTTTAAAACAGTGATCCACAAGCTGAATAACTACCTTTTTATTATTTCCGGAAAATTAGAAATAATTATGCAGGATGAATCACTTGATCAAAAAGCAAAAGATAATTTAAAAGTTATTTGCCAGCAGGTAGACGAGGTTAAAGAGTATATTGATTATTCGACCAAGGTATTTTTAGAAAGTCCGAAGCATGAGTAGTTTAAAAGGAGGAAGAAATGGCTCATAAATTTTTAGTAGTTGATGACGAAAGCTCGATCCGCGAATTGTTTACCGACCTTTTAACCAAAGATAAGCATGAAGTTACCGGGGCCAGTTCTGCAGAAGAGGGATGGGCTATTTTTGAAAAAGGAGATTTTAATGTTGTACTTCTGGATATAAAACTTCCCGGGGCCAGCGGGTTTGACCTTTTGCAAAAAATTAAAACTGCAAAACCGAATACCATTGTGATTATGATCACCGGTTTTGGTTACGACGACAGCTTGATTAATAAGTGTAAGGATTTGGGTTGTTCCGGGTATATCGGTAAAAATATGCCGGTTTCCCAGATTATGAATAATATTAAACTTTTTATCAACGCGGCTAAAGAAAAACAGATAAGGAGCGCTTAATTGGCTATCGCAACCGAGGAATTTTTAAAGCCGGTTTTTATTGACGCCTTTGATTTGGATGACGCCTGGTTTCAGTGCCTTTCTAAAATTTTAGAGTCCGGGCATGTTTATACAATCACGCGCGGCAGCTATGAAGGCCAGAAGCGGCTGGAATTTGATTTCGCGGCAGTGCGGGTTAAAAAACCTTCTCACCAGATCATTCCGATTATTCCCGAGGGGATGAGCATTCCTGCTCCTACGGATATGGACTATATCGAGGGCTATTTAGGGTATTTGCTTACCGGCACCAAAACTGCAACCGAAGATTATACTTATGGCGAGCGCTTAGTTGACCCTAAGGTTAAAGTCAAACACAATGTAGATGGTAAAGAAATGATTAAAGAAATGCCGCTTCAGGTTAATCAAATCGAAGAAGTGATCAAGCTTTATAAGGAAAAAGGCCATGGGACAAATCAGGCGATTATGGAAATCGGCATGCCTTCAGATATCAAATTAGATGATCCGCCGTGCCTGCGCTTGATTGATACGCGTATCCGTTACGGAAAGTTACATTTTATTTTATATTTTCGCTCTTGGGATTTATGGGGAGGGTTTCCTTCTAATCTTGGAGGGCTGCAGTTGGTAAAAAAATATATGGCTGATGAGATCGGCGTGGAAGATGGTGAAATCGTCGCGGTAAGCAAAGGGCTGCATCTTTATGACCATTGTTGGGATGTGGCTAAAATACGCACTGCCAAGCCGCAAAATCAGAGCCGTGTTTAGGAGAGGATATGGTAACCGAATTTTCCGGTATTGAGCGCCGTAAATTTGTCCGGCTTGATTATAGCACGCCGTTAGCTTATAAAATTTGCAGTAAAGATACGGTTTCTAAGCTGTTGAATGGCTATACTTCTAATGTTAGCCAGACCGGTATCCACTGTCTAATCAAAAATAAAGTAGAAAATGACGATATCCTTTGGCTTTCTTTTGACCGTTCGGTGCTGGATATCTGCCAGGAGATTGAAAAGGACTGCTTGATCTATCAGAGCGGTATAATCGGCAAGGTGGTCAGGGTCGAGCATACTTCGGATGGGTCTTATGGCGTCGGTCTGCAGTTTATTACCCGGCAGGAAAAGAATCAGTCGCATATTTATTCTAAAGTATATTTTTTAGAACACGGTATTCAGACTAAAAATGAAGAATGTTAAGATCGCGGTTTTAGGCGACGGCGGCTGGGGCACAACCTTAGCTATTTTATTGCATAAAAAAGGTTTCCGGGTCTGTCTTTGGGGCGCGTTCAGCGATTACGTTTCTGTCTTGCGCAGCAAAAGGGTTAACTCGCGGTTTTTGCCAAAGGTAAGGATCCCTCAAAGCATAGAAATTACCAGTAATTTAGCTCAGGCTGTTTTGGATAAAGACCTAATTGTTATTGCCGTGCCTTCGCAGTATCTGCGTCAGGTATTAAAAAAAATCAAGCAGCTGGATTATCCGCGCCGGGCAATTTATTTAAGCGTGGTTAAAGGCATAGAAGTCGGCTCTTTAAAAAGAATGTCCGAGGTTATTAAAGAAGAGCTCGGCAATATTGAAGCGGCGGTTTTATCCGGCCCGACCATAGCGCATGAAGTTGCTTTGGGTATTCCGACGACCGCGGTAGTCGCCTCTTCCGAGATTAATTTACGCAAACGCCTGCAGGATATTTTTACTACCGAGACCTTCCGGATTTACACTAATAGCGATGTCTGCGGCGTAGAGCTTGGCGGGAGTTTGAAAAACGTGATTGCCATTGCCTGCGGGATATCCGATGGCCTGGGGTTTGGTACTAATGCTAAGGCGGCGCTTTTAGCCAGGGGGTTGGCGGAAATTTCCCGGCTGGGCGCGATTATGGGCGCGCAGCCAGCTACTTTTAGCGGGATCAGCGGTTTAGGCGATTTGGTTACTACCTGCATTAGTTCTTACAGCCGCAATAGGTTTGTCGGAGAGCAGATCGGTAAGGGCAAGAAATTAAAACAGGTAATTAATCATATGAAGATGGTTGCGGAAGGCGTGCCGACAGCCAAGTCCGCTTACCAGCTGAGCCGGCGCTTTAAAGTCAATATGCCGATTACTAAAGAGATCTATAATGTTCTTTATAAAAATAAATCTTCTTTAAAGGCGGTTAAGGACTTAATGACAAGAGAAAAAAAAGAGGAGTAAAATAATTTTCGGCTTGTGGCGTGGGGCGTGCCCCGTTGCAAGCCGAGATATTCCAGAGAAAGATTAGTCCGGCTTGTGGCGTGGGGCGTGCCCCGTTGCAAGCCGAGATATTCCAGAGAAAGATTAGTCCGGCTTGCAACGGGGCGTGGCTCAGTTTGGCTAGAGCGCT
This sequence comes from bacterium, assembly GCA_021813045.1. Taxonomy (GTDB): domain Bacteria; phylum Omnitrophota; class Gorgyraeia; order Gygaellales; family Profunditerraquicolaceae; genus JAKAMF01. The sequence goes on from JAKAMF010000060.1 coordinate 4,671, forward strand.
TGAATGGGGTTCAAGAGGTCACAGGTTCAAGTCCTGTCGCCCCGACTTTAAAATAGGAGGTGAGGCAATGACTTACTCAGGTGCAGAGAGGCGTCAGCATCCACGGATCAGCGCGCGTTTTATTGTTTCTTACCGGGTTTTGGAAGAAGCGGATAATGTGGATATCAGCCAGACCAAGAATTTATGCCTAGGCGGCATGCTTTTGACAACTAACCGTAAGTTTGATCCGGGCACTAACCTGGCTTTGGAAATACGCCTGCCTTTTGATCCGCATCCGATTATTATGGTCGGCAAAGTGGTTGAATCAAGAGAAATTACTAAAAATTTAATTTATGATACACGTTTGATGTTTTTGGCGATTGATGAATCGCACCGTAAGTCGATCGGCCAGACAGTAGATTATTATTTAAAAAAGGACAAGAAATGAAAAAGATTAATGTTGGGCTAATTGGTTTTGGCACGGTTGGCAGCGGGGTCGTTAAGATCTTGCGGGAAAGAAAGTCGGTCTTAGCGGCGAAGATTGACTCAGAAATTAATATTAAAAAGATCTGCGATCAAGATATCCATTCCAAGCGCAATATTAATATTGACCGCCAGCTTTTAACTACCAATGCGGATGAGATTATCAATGACCCTCAAATCGATATCGTGGTTGAGCTTATCGGCGGGATACACCCGGCTAAAGAATTTATTATTGAGTCGCTAAAGAAGGGTAAAAGCGTAGTTACTGCCAATAAAGCAGTTTTAGCGGAATACGGCCGCGAACTTTTTGCTTTGGCCGCGGACAGGGGAAAGAGCATTTATTTTGAGGCCTCGGTTGGGGCGGGCATTCCGATTATTAAATCTTTGCGCGAAGGTTTAGTGGCTAACCGTTTTAAAGGAGTTTTTGGTATAGTCAATGGCACTTCTAATTTTGTGCTTTCGCAAATGTCTACTCAAAATAGAAGTTTTCAGGAATGCCTCAAAGAAGCCAAGGCCAAGGGCTACGCAGAAAGCAATCCTTCTTTAGATATTGAAGGCATGGACTCGGCGCATAAATTGATTTTATTAACTTATCTTTGTTTTGGAAAATTTGTCGCGCCGGACGATGTTTTTGTGGAAGGGATTACCCGGGTTTCTTTGGCCGATGTTAATTATGCCAAGGAGATGGGTTTTGAAATAAAATTACTGGCAATTGCCAAGCGCGAAGGCGATGAGTTGGAAGTAAGGGTCCATCCGACTTTTCTTTCTGAAAATCATCTTTTGTCTTCTGTTTCCGGAGTGAATAACGCGATATATGTATCCAGCGATTTAGCCGGAGAGCTCTTATTCTATGGTCCGGGAGCGGGCCAACTTTGTGCGGCCAGCGCGGTAGTTTCTGACCTAGTTGACCTGACGCAGGGGATTAAGGCCGGATTATTCCGTCCGACTTTAAATATAGTTGAAGATGCCACAATCAAAAAGTTAAGAAAAATCGAAGACTTTGAAAGTAAGTATTATTTGCGTTTTACGGTTGTGGATAAACCGGGAGTTTTGGCGAAGATCTCCGGGATATTGGGTAAATTCGGAATTAGCATTGCTTCGGTGAGTCAGAAAGAGCGTTTTAAAGCGCAGGTTGTTCCGGTAGTGGTGATTACCCATGAGGCAAAAGAAAAAAATCTGCGCCAGGCGCTGGCGATGATTGACCGATTGGATGCGATCAAAGAAAAAACCGTAGCTATTAGAATAGAGGAAGTGTGATGCCAAGCCGTGTTTATAGAGGGATAATTGAAAGATACCGTCAATATTTGCCGGTCACAAGCAAGACGCCGGTTGTTACCTTAAATGAAGGTAATACGCCGTTAATTCTTGCTCCTTATTTAAGCAAGCTGGCCGGAAAAGGATTTGAGGTTTATCTTAAATACGAAGGATTGAATCCCACCGGGTCTTTTAAGGACCGCGGCATGACCATGGCGATTTCCAAGGCTAAAGAAGCCGGCTCTAAAGCGGTGATCTGCGCTTCAACCGGCAACACCTCTGCTTCTGCAGCTGCTTATGCGGCTAAAGCCGGGATCAAATGTATTGTTTTGATACCTAAAGGAGCGATCGCCTTAGGAAAATTAAGCCAGGCGTTAATACACGGAGCTAAAGTTATAGCTGTGGATGGTAATTTTGACGCCGCCCTTGATTTAGTGCGGGAAATTGCCGGAAAATATCCGATCACGCTGGTAAATTCGCTTAATCCTTACCGTATCGAAGGCCAGAAAAGCGGGAGCTTTGAAATTTGCGATTATTTGGGAAGATCCCCTGATTTTCAAGTGATGCCGGTGGGTAATGCCGGAAATATTACCGCTTATTGGAAAGGTTACAAAGAATACCAACAAGCCGGCGAAATTAAATCTTTACCAAAGATGTTAGGTTTTCAGGCTCAGGGCTCTGCTCCGATTGTGCGCGGCTACGCGATCAAAGACCCGGAGACTATTGCCACGGCGATTCGTATCGGCAATCCCGCCAGCTGGAAACAGGCAGAAGATGCCCGCGATGAATCAGGCGGTTTGATCGATATGGTTTCTGACCGGGAAATTCTCAGTGCCTATAAATTATTGGCAGCCAAAGAAGGGGTTTTTGCTGAACCGGCTTCCGCCGCTTCAATCGCCGGGTTATTGAAGTTTCTGCATAAAAGAT
>JAKAMF010000061.1 GCA_021813045.1 bacterium
AAAATAATCTGCGCCAAAAGCAAAAACCAAAGCATCTGTTTTATATAAGAAGCCATTTCAATTAAAGCCAGCCTCTTGCCGGAATATTCCAGGATCATCGCCTCATGGATCATGGTTAACTCCAAATGCGTTTCCTGATTGTCCACCGGAACACGCGAGGTCTCCGCGATTACCACTAGAAATAACGCGGCTCCGGCAATCCAAGACGCGACCGATACAGGATGCGCGCTGCTAAACGCCGAAATATTAGTTGAGCCGAATTGTAAGCCAATCGCGAAAACCACCAAGCAGGCCGCGGGCTCAACTAAGCTTGAAATAAACATCTCCCGCGATGAACCCATTCCGCCGAAAGAACTTCCCGCGTCTAAGGCGGCCAAGGCAAGAAAAAAACGCCCCACGGCTAAAATAAAAATTAAAGCCAAAAAATCTCCCGCCATGGATAAACCGGAAGGATAAATAAATACCGGAACCAATAAAGCGGCAGTTAGAGAAGAGGCAATTAAGACAACCGGAGCAGCCCGGAATATCCAAGAAGCAGTTTGCGAAACCACCTGCTCTTTATAAAATAGCTTGGCTAAATTATAGTAGGGCTGGAATACGCTCTGGCCCTTGCGCATACGCAGGTTATTCTTAATTTTAGTGACCAGCCCGCTAAAAAACGGAGCCAACCCGATAAAAAATATTAACTGTAAAAGAATTATTAATAGCTTCATGGCTTAAAACCTTCCCATAAATATAATCAACAACAGTGCCGCCGCGAAAATATAGGCCAGGTAAAGATGAATGCTGCCCGGCTGAATCTTACGCATGGATTTGGCTGACTTAAAAATTAAAGCAACCAGCGGCACGTAAATATATTTCTTAAATACCGGAGTGGTATAGGTCGCATAGGCAAATGTTTTTACATGATAAAACGATTCGCGGATCTTTTCTGTCTTGCGAAAAGGCAGAAGAAAAAAGCTAAAAGCGATCCGGAATGGTTTGGAAAAAGCCGTGGCAGTGTATTCATTGCGGCTGTTAAATTTATAGTAGCCGCAATCCCAGGTCTGATAAATTTTTTCTTTTTTAGCAAATAACTTATAGGCGGTAAATGCCGCGGCGGCTAAAATAACCAGCGCCAATGCCAGTAAGGGAGTAGAAAGCGCCCCTCCCTTACCCGGCTGCGGGCTTAAGGTATAATTATTTAAAGTAAACACCATCGAGGAAATATCGATCCCGGTTGCGCTAGCCGCAACTTTTGCCAATAATTTAACCATCGGCACGGCCGCCAAACCAAAGATAATTACCGGCACAGCCAAGAAAAACATCCCTATCTTCATGGATAAGGGCGCTTCTTTGGCTTTCTGCGCGTAACCGCTTCTCGGCTGGGCAAGAAAAGTTATGCCGAAGGCCTTAACAAAACAAGCGGCAGCCAGCCCTCCGGTTAAAACCAGAGAACAGGCGCAGACCGCTAAAAATAATTTTATCCCTCCGCTGGAGTTAAGCGCTCCTAAAAAAAATGCCTGCAGAGTCAGCCACTCGCTGACAAAACCGTTTAAAGGCGGCAAAGCGGAGATCGCGGCGCTGGCCAATAAAAAATAAAACGCGGTTTGCGGCATACTTTTAATCAGGCCGCCTAATTTTTCCATATCGCGCGTGCCGGTGGATTTATAAATACTTCCGGCGCATAAAAACAAAAGTCCTTTGAATACCGCGTGGTTGATCAAATGATACAACCCGGCAATCAAAGCAAGGACAGCCAAGAAAGGCAGGTTTAGGCCTAAGGCGAGCATTGCCAGGCCCACGCCCAACAAAATAATCCCGATATTTTCTATACTGGAATACGCCAGAAGCCGCTTGATATCGCGATCCATCAACGCGTAAATAATTCCCGCCAGACAGGTAATCGTCGCCAGGATCAACACCAGCGCCCCCCACCAATAAGTATCCGCTCCGAGTATAAAAATAACAAATCGGATAATCCCGTAGATCGCCGTCTTGATCATGACCCCGGACATAATGCTGGAAACATGGCTGGGCGCCTGCGGATGCGCGTAAGGCAGCCAGATATGCAAAGGCACAATTCCCGCCTTGGTTCCGAACCCGGCCAAGAACAACAAAAAAATAATATTTTTTGTTGCTGCCGGCAGGGACAAACAAGCGGACTTCATCGCCATAAAATCAAATGAATGGCTGAATTTATAGATCAGCATAAACGCGGCAATCAAAAAAGCGGTCCCGATATGCGTCATAATAATGTAGATCATCCCGGCCTGGATGGATTTTTCATGCGTGGTGTCAAAAATAACCAGAAAATAGGAGGCCAAAGACATAATCTCCCAGGCGATCAGAAAAACAAAGGCATTGCCCACGCTAACCACTAACGCCATGGATAGAGTAAAAAGGGATAGTAGGAACCAATTGAGGGTTTTCTTCTTTAAAGAATATTCCCCTTTGAGATAGCCCAGGGAATAGACCGCTGAAGGCAGCGAAACCAGCAGGATAACCGCCAAAAAGAATAAAGCCAGCGGGTCAAAAATAAGAACCGGGTTTAAGTTTTCCATTTTTCCTAAGGGAATTTCTGAAAGGCAGGGCTTGCTATCTATTGCTGCAAAAACAACTGGGGGTTGTTTTTATCCACCCAAACTATCCAATACAGTCGCTGTCTTTCTTAATTTCTTCCGTCAGTCCGTTAAAATAATATATGGTAAGTATACACGATTATTCCGCCTTGTCAATGCCCTTCAATATATTGATAAGATCGGGATTCTCCAACAAGCTGTCATAATGGAATATCCCGTAGCCGCCGGCTTGCGAAAGTTCGGCAATGCGCAACTCCCGTTTAAACACCCCGGGAGAACGCGTTAATTTATAAGCCGGCAGGCCGATATATAGTTTTTTAATATCCCTTACTTTTTCTTTCGCCTCTTGGACGTTTTTATTAAATTCTTCGCTATCGGCCGAATAACTCATCAAAAAAATAAAATCGACCAGGCCGCGGTTAACCCAGGATGGCCAATCCTGAAAAGCCTCGGCATACGCCCGGATATAGGGAACACAGCCGGTCGCGCCAATCTGCAGTTCAGGCCGCAAAGCGCGGGTTTTTTTAACCAGCAGCGCGAGCAGCCCGCTCACCTGTTCCCGTTTCCAGTTTTGCCAAAGCAGGCTATCTTTTTCGATTTTTTCGCAGCCGGTCGCCTTCTTAAAGCGCTCGATATTCATTTTACTATAACCGTAATCCGGCTTCACATCGGGGTAACGCAGATAATCAAATAAAATACCGTCCAGCCCGGGATAAGCCAGCAGGGCTTCCTCCACTAAAGAAACCAGCTCTTGGCGAACCCGCGAATCTCCCGGTTCCAGAAAATACTGGCGGTCAATTTTATAATCCTCTAAGCTTTTCTTCCCGTCACGGTTCCTGGCCAAGATATCCGTGCCGTATTTTTTCAAAGTTGAAGCTTGGCTGTTTTCGTTCAAGCTTAACAAATTAAACCAGGCGTACACCTTGATACCTTCGGCATGCGACTGCTTGATAAATAAATTGATGGGGTCTTCGGCAAGGCTTTTAAAACAGGAATTATATGCGGATGCATCGGTAATTTTAGAAAGAAACCAAGCCCGGTTAGCGCGATAAACCTGCAGAAAAATAATCCCCGAGCCGGATTCCTTGGCTGTGCTGATTAATTTTGCTATTTTCACCCGGCTGGAAAGTATTGAGGGTTCCTGTAATTGCGCCACCAAGAGACAATGCTGCTGCGGCTGGCGGCAATCGGCGGTGGCCTGAAACAACGCTAACGCGCAGAACAAAAGAATAATAACCTTTATTTTCCCGCGGATCAGGGCCAGTTTACTTTCCCTTGTCCAGCCCTTGATCTGAGCTTCTCGCTTAAGCGCTTGACTTCTGCCAGCGCAAGATTCGCAATAAAGTGATCTGCCGGCTTTAAACGCGCGAGTGAACTTCCCGCCCTTACCGTTTTGATGCTCTTTAAGCCGTCGCTCTAAATTATTGGTAGCCCCGGTATAAAGATTGCCATTTCCACATTCAAGAATATAGACGCGCCAGATCATTGGTTTATCTTGGCTAAAATAACCCGGCCTTCTCACTCGCGCTAAGCGAGACAAAAAGCCAGTTGAAATGCTATCTCTATTGGAAGAAATATGTAGCCAGACGCACGCGGAAGAATAAAATCATTACTGATCGCCTATTTAGTATGAGACGCAATTTTAGAAATAATACTCTGGGCAATAGTCGTTGCGGCAAGTTCATGACCGCGCTCGTTCCAGTGGCCTTCCTTAAAGAAAATTGTATTGCCTCCGGAGTACTCATTTGAAAGCTGGAGTTGTCTCATATCAACTACATCAACATTTACACTACGGCATTCTTTTTCAATAATGTTTAGCGGTTTATTGATATCGATTTTATCCCATGCGGCATTTCTCATTAATTTATCTTTGTGATATGTATCGACAACATACGCTGGATAAAATAGCACAACAAGCGGAATAGCTTTATCATTTACAATGGCCGATAAGAATTCTCTTAATATTTTTTGGGTTAGCACCGCGCTGGCTTGCGTTTGCGGAGAATATTCTATCCCATAAAAATTAAGCTCGTCCCTTAAAGCATCGTGATTTTTTTTAACTTTTAATTTAAACATGATATTGCGAAAAAAAGAAAATAATTTTATCTTACGCAATATTTCAACCGCTGCATTTCTTTTAAAGGGAACAAAATCTTCTTTTGCAAGACCACCATCGGCATCTAGGAAAAAATATGGCCGATGCTTCATTAACTCAATAGACATTCTATGCTCGGATAACGATTTATCATTATCTATAAAGTCATTCACCGAAAAAACAATGACTACATAATCCGGTTTATATTTTTTAACGTAAGCCTCGTATGTTAAATACTCATTTGTTGTCCCGAAGCTCGAAACACCAAAATTCATAACTTCGCTATTTTTAACTAAATTAAGCTTGGTTCCCAAAATGGTAGTAAGTAATTTATCCCCATTAACCTGCAACCCCTCGACGAACGAGTCTCCGATTACGGCGACTCTTAAAACATTTTTTTGTTTATTAATTTTATGTTCCGAATCACGGAACCCTTCTTTATTAAACTGGATTTTTGTTTTGAACTCAGAAGATCGGAATACATCTGAAAAGCTTGACGTGTGCTTCCATCCTATTGCAGCATCAGATTGCCAGTAATTAATATCTGGCAGAAGAACTTGAGCCGTTAGCACCACAAAAAACATAAATATCAATACAGTGATTACGGCTTTTTTTACCATATAGTATTAACTGCCCCGCATGGACTCGAACCATGATAGTCAGATCCAGAATCTGAAGTCCTACCGATTAGACGACAGGGCAATTGAGCACAAAAATGCACCGAAGGTGCGATTTAGCGAAATCCCGCCGCTTTTTGGCGGGAAAAATTTTACCAGAGGTTTCTCTTTACCCAGGCATCGAGCCGCATCAACATCTTCCAGGGCCAGAAAGAACTTTCCGGTTCCGGGCATTCTTCCGGCGGCAGGCCGGTGGACTTAGCGGTATCCTGGCTGACAGCCGCGGCCGGGGCTTGCTTAACCGGCTGAACAGGAGCCTGCTTCACAGTTTGGCCGGAGGATTGATCCGGCGTAGCAGCATAACTCTGCGCCAAACAACAAGCAGCCATCAAGAAAAAAGCCACCAGGATCAATAAAGCCAAACCCGTTTTTACTTTATCCATTTAGCCATCCTTTCTTTTACCCTCTCTTTACCTAGATAATAGATCACTTCAAATAATCCCGGGCCGATGGTCTTGCCGGTTAACGCCACGCGGATCGGATGGATCAGAACCTTAGCCTGGATCCCTAATTCACCGACCATCTGCCGAAAAGCGGTCTCGATATTCTCGATACTGAAATCTTCCAGCCCGTCTAAGCGCTGACAAAACATTTTAAATTCTTTGGAAAGATCAACCGATAAGTGCTTGGCCTGCGCCTGCGGGTCGATCCGGACTTCTTTTTGAAAAAAGAAATCCGCCCAATCGACAAAATCATTTAAAACCGTCAAACGCGCCTGAAACAATTTTACCAAAGAAAGCAAATAATTTCTATCGAATTCCTGCGGATTGATATACCCCTTCTCGGCCAAGGCAGGGATCAACTGATCAGCCAGCTTTTCCGGATCTTCCGTTTTTAGGTATTGGTTGTTAATCCAGTCAAGCTTGTCAAGATCAAGCACCGCCGCAGTCTTATTGATATTTTTTAAATCAAATATTTTTACTGCTTCTTGAATATCAATCACCTCTCGGTTTTCACCCGGCGACCACCCTAAAAGCAGAAGAAAATTCACTAAGGCCTGCGATAAATAGCCCATATTCCGGAACTCGGAAATTGCCGTCGCCCCTTTGCGTTTAGAAAGCCGGCCGCCCTCCTTAGAAAGGATTAAAGGAAGATGGGCAAAATAAGGCACCTTAAATCCCAAAGCCTGATAAAGCAGAATCTGTTTCGGCGTATTGGAAATATGGTCATCCCCCCTGATTACGTGAGTAATCTGCATATCCGCGTCATCCACCACGCAGGCAAAATTATAAGTCGGCGTACCGTCAGACTTGATCAAAACCTGGTCCTTGAACGATTCCGCCTCAAAATCAATTTCTCCGAGGATAAGGTCATTAACCTTGATCTTCTGCCCAACCACTTTAAAAATAATCGCTTCGCCTTTTTCGGTTTTTTCCACAAAGGCCTGGCCGTCTTTTAATAGCTTCTCGGCGTATTTACGGTAGATGTCAAAACGCTGGCTCTGATAATAAAGCTCATCCCAATTGAATCCCAGCCATTTTAAGCTATCCAAAATTTCATCCAGATATTCCTTTTTAGAACGCAGCGCGTCGGTATCTTCAATGCGCAAGACAAATTTTCCGCCTTTAGCCTGAGCATAAAGCCAGTTAAACAGCGCGGTGCGCGAACCGCCGATATGCAAATAGCCCGTGGGACTGGGGGCGAATCTTACTCTAATCATTTTAATTCCGCTCCTTTATATAATGCCTGCCGATTGATCGTAATTAATTCCTCCTGTCCGGGCGGGGCGATCTTTTTCATTGCCTCAACCACGGTTTTCAGGACGACTATTTTTTTCCGCGCCAAAAAACACCCCAGAGCGATCATATTGGCTACTTTGATATTACCCATCTCAATGGCGATATCCGTAAAAGGATGCTTGAGCGCACCATTAGCGTCGGCCAGCGAACTGTTCAAAACCAATAAACC